>DATJST010000329.1:0-8754 GCA_035503975.1 Acidimicrobiales bacterium
CCATCGACGGCAAAACTAGCGCCGCGCCACCAGAGCACGTGCTCGCCCGGCCAGGTCGGGCCGCACCGCGACCTGGCTGAACCCGGCCCCGCGAGCGAGCCCGATGGCTCGGCCCGCCTGGTCCGGGGCGATCTCTGCCACAATGGCGGAGCGCTTGCTCATCCACAACTCGGCGTCCGCGAGGATGGCTTGGAGCGCCTCCAAGCCAGTTGGCCCGGGCACGAGCGCCAGCGCCGGCTCCCATTCCATGACCTCGGCTGGGAGCGCGCTGAGGTTGTCGCCGGCGACGTAGGGCGGGTTGGTGACCACCAGGTCGAACGACCCTCTTAGTGCCGGAGGCAGGGCCGACCACCAGTCGCCCTGGACGATGTGCGCCCTGCCGGCGGCGGCAGAGCCGAGGCCGGCCAGGTTGGCCGAAGCCACCTGAAGGGCATCGCCAGACAGGTCAGTAGCCCAGACCTCGGCGCCGGGGTGCTCGTCCACCAGAGCCAAGGCGATCGCGCCCGAACCAGTGCCGAGGTCGGCCACGAGCGGCTTGGCAACTCCCAGGGCGGCCAGCTCGGCGAGGGCCAGATCCACGACCACCTCGGTCTCTGGCCGGGGAATGAGCACGCGACGGTCCACCATCAACTCAAGCCGCCGGAAGGCCCAGTGGCCGAGAACGTACTGGACCGGCTCCCCGCCTGCACGACGGGATGTGAACCCGTAGAAAGCTCGGCCGGCGCGCTCGGGCACACTTTCGTCGAGCACCGACGGCCACGTTCCCCCAGAGGCCTCCTCCACGAACCAGCGCGCCGCCTGCCGGTCGTCGAGGCGCCCCACCGCGTCCCTATAGAGGTCACGCCAAGTGGTCAATCCTCTCCGCCGAGCTGGCGCCGCCGTTCGTCGGCCAGTAGGGCGTCGACTATCTCGTCGAGCTCTCCCATGAGTACTTTGTCGAGCTTGTAGAGCGTCAGGCCGATGCGGTGGTCCGTGACCCTGTTTTCCTTGTAGTTGTAGGTGCGGATCTTTTCCGAGCGGCCCCCGCCGCCTACCTGGCTACGGCGCTGTTGGGACAGCTCAGCCGACTGGCGGTCCTGCTCGGCCTTGAGCAGGCGGGCGCGCAGTACCTGCATCGCCTTGGCACGGTTCTGGATTTGGCTCTTTTCGTCCTGCATCGAGACCACGATGCCGGTGGGGAGGTGCGTTATGCGCACGGCCGAATCGGTGGTGTTGACAGACTGCCCTCCTGGCCCGGTGCTCCGGTAGACGTCGATGCGCAGGTCCTTTTCCTCGACCTGGACGTCCACCTCTTGGGCCTCGGGCAGCACTGTGACCGTGGCCGACGAGGTGTGCACGCGGCCCTGGGACTCGGTCACCGGCACGCGCTGGACCCGGTGAGGGCCACCTTCGTGCTTGAGCCGCGTCCAAGCCTCACGGCCCTTGACCAACAGCATTATCTCGTTGTAGCCGCCCATCGGGGACGGGTCGCTCGACAGGACCTCGACCTTCAGGCCCGCCCGCTCGGCGTAGCGGGAGTACATGTCGAAAAGGTCGCGGGCGAACAGGTTGGCCTCCTCGCCGCCCTCGGCTCCGCGGATCTCGACGATGACGTTGCGCCCGTCATTGGGGTCACGCGGCAGCAGCAGGACCTTCAGCTCGTCCTCCAGCTCGGCCCGCCGCGCCTCAGTGCTCTCGATCTCATCGACCAGCAAGTCACGGTCTTCGCCCTCGGCCCCGGCAAGCATCTCGCGCGCCACGGCTAAGTCGCCCTGGGCGCTCTCGTAGGCGCGGTACGCCCCCACGATCGGCTCGAGCTCGTGGTGACGGATCGAAACCTCGCGCAACCGGCGCTGGTCCGAGATCACCCCGGGGTCGGAGAGTTGCCCGAGGACCTTTTCGTACTCTTGGACGAGCTCGGGCAGGCGCTCGAACACTTAGCGCCCGGCGCCAGACCTCACGCCCCGCCGCCCGTAGCGGCGCTCGAAGCGCTCCACCCGGCCACCGGTATCTACGAGCTTTTGCTTGCCCGTGAAGAACGGATGGCACTCATTGCACAGCTCGACGTGCAACTCGGGCTTCGTCGAGCGCGTTATGAAGGTGTTGCCGCACGAACAGACGACCTTGGCCTGGACATAGGAGGGGTGTGTATCGGCTTTCATGGCGTTCCCCAGTGTAGGTGCTCGGCGCCCTGTTCCCGCTCAGATGGCGGGCGCGGGCGTCTTGGCGATCTCGGCCAGGAACTGGTCGTTGCTGCGCGTGGTGCGGATCTTGTCGACCAGCAGTTCGAGACCGGCGGCAGCGTTGCCATCGGTAGCCAGGGCATTCAGCACTCGCCGCAGCTTCCACACCTGCTGGAGCTGCTGGCGGTCGAAGAGCAGCTCCTCATGCCGGGTCGAGGAGGCGTTGACATCGAGCGCGGGATATATCCGCCGCTCGGCCAGCTTGCGGTCCAAACGCAACTCCATGTTGCCCGTGCCTTTGAACTCCTCGAAGATGACCTCGTCCATGCGGCTGCCGGTCTCGACCAGGGCAGTGGCGAGGATCGTGAGCGAACCACCTTCTTCGATGTTGCGGGCACTGCCGAAGAACTTCTTCGGGGGATAAAGGGCCCCGGTGTCGATGCCACCCGACATGATGCGCCCGGTAGCCGGCTGGGCCAGGTTGTACGCCCGGGCCAGGCGGGTGATGCCGTCGAGCACGATCACGACGTGACGGCCCACCTCGAGCAGGCGCTTGGCCCGCTCGATGGCCAGCTCAGCCACCTGAGTGTGCTCGTCCGAAGGGCGGTCGAACGTCGAGGCGATGACCTCTCCCTTGACCGAGCGCCGCCAGTCGGTGACCTCCTCGGGCCGCTCGTCCACCAGCAGGATCATCAAGTGGACCTCGGGGTTGTTGGCCTCGATGGAGTGGGCTATCTGCTTCAGGATGGTCGTCTTGCCCGCTTTTGGCGGCGAAACGATCAGGCCGCGCTGGCCCTTGCCGATCGGCGACACCAGGTCCACGATCCGGGCAGTCACGTTGGCCGCGTCGCCCGGCACTTCCAGGCTCAACTTCTCGTCTGGGAACAGCGGGGTCAGGTTCTCGAACTTGGGCCGGTTGCGCGCGTCGTCAGGTGACAGGCCACCGACGGAGTCCACCCGCACCAGCGCTGGGTACTTCTCGTTGTTGGCCGCCGGCCGGTAGGCACCCTCGACGAGGTCGCCCTTGCGCAGGCCGTAGCGGCGCACCTGGGTGATCGAGACGTAGACGTCCGAAGCGCTGGCCAGGTAGCCGCTGGTACGCATGAAACCGTAACCCTCGTCGCGCAGGTCGAGCAGGCCCGAGCACGTGACCAGCTCGCCCGAGTAGGAGGTTTCGGGCACCTGGGCGGTGAACTCCCGCTCGGGGGCGGCGGGCCCGCGCGGCGCCTTGTCCCGGCTGCGCCGCCGCCGCCTCCTGCTATTGCCGAGGCCGGGCTCGTCGCCGCCCCCGCGTTGTCCCTGGTCCGAGCGGTCCTGACGGGGCTCTGGGCGGGAACGCCCCTGCCCCTGATCGCCGCGTTGGAACCCCTGAGCCGGCTCGCCGCCTCGAGCGTCGGCCTCATCCACTGACGCCTTGGCGGTGGGCACCGGCTGTTCGCCGTTCGCGCCGTGCGCGGCGCTCGCTAGCTCGGGAGCCGGTCCGACCGCCATGGCGTCGCTGGCGGCATGCGCCACCCGCCCGTTACCGTTGCTGCTCGCCCCGCCCGCCGCGGCCAGCTCAAGTTGCTCCGGCTCGCCCCCTGTGGGTGCCTGAGTGGTGGCGGCCGCCGAGCGTACTGTCCGGCGGCGGGGCTTTTCGACTGCTGGGGCGGCTTCCTCGACGCCTGTGACCTGGAGTATCTGTGTTACCAGGTCCGCCTTTTTAGTGCGAGCACTGGGCTTGGAACCGAGTGCCTGGGCGATGGCGAAGAGCTCGTCCCGCTCCTTGGCTTCGAGCACTGAGCGCTCGAGCTGCAGGTCGCTCATTTACTACCTCTGTCGTGTGGTGGGTTTGTGATTGGTTCTCAACACGGCCGGCGCGGCAAGCCATGCCAAGACTCCCAAGAGCCTGGGCCGGTACCACCTGTGCGTAGCAGGGCGGTACGGCCACTGGGTGCGCCCGGGGAGATGCCGCTCCGGAATGAGGTCCCCTCCCGGGCGATCGCCCGAGCCGAGGCAATTACATAATACCTACTCTTGGCCCGTCGCGCCAGGATGCCTCGTTAGAGCCCCAACTCGGCTCGGACGGCACCCAGGTCGGGCTCCACAGCGGTAGGTACTGCGATCTGGCCGATGGCCACGTCGGGGTCCTTCAAGCCGTGCCCAGTCAGCACGCAAACCACCTGCGCGCCCTCGGGCACACCCACTTTGAGCAGCCCGGCTACGGAGGCAGCCGATGCCGGTTCACAGAAGACGGACTCCTCACGGGCGAGGAAGCGGTAGGCCTCCAAGATCTCCTCGTCGCTGACGGCGGCCACGAGCCCCCCCGACTCGGCGGCCGCCGCGCTGGCGCCGTACCATGACGCCGGCTTGCCGATCCTGATTGCCGTGGCGATCGTCTCGGGCTTGTCCACGGGGTGGCCAAGCACAATGGGCGCGGCGCCGGCGGCCTGGAAACCGAACATCCGGGGGAGCGCCTTGAGCTTGCCGGCGTCTTGGTACTCCCGGTACCCCTTCCAGTAGGCCGTTATGTTGCCGGCGTTGCCTACCGGCATG
This sequence comes from Acidimicrobiales bacterium, assembly GCA_035503975.1. Classification (GTDB taxonomy): domain Bacteria; phylum Actinomycetota; class Acidimicrobiia; order Acidimicrobiales; family Palsa-688; genus DATJMJ01. The sequence goes on from DATJST010000329.1 coordinate 4,698, forward strand.
CAGTGCACCGCGGGGGCGTCGCCTAGTACATCGACGATCTCGAAAGCGCCCGACTTTTGGCCCTCGATCCGGTACGGGTTTATGGAATTCACGACCGTGACAGGCTCTCGTTCCGCCAGCTCCCGCACGAGCGCCAGTGCCTTGTCGAAATTTCCCCTTACCTGCACCACTTTCGCCCCATGCACGAGCGCTTGGGCCAATTTGCCCAGCGCGATGTACCCGTCGGGGATGAGCACGGCGCACGACATGCCGGCGCGCGCCGCGTAGGCCGCCGCCGAGGCCGAAGTATTGCCGGTGGAACCGCAAACAACGGCCTTGGCGCCGTCTTCGGCGGCCTTGGAAATAGCCAAAGTCATGCCCCGGTCCTTGAACGAACCTGTGGGGTTGGCACCCTCGACCTTGAGCCAGACCTTCGCTCGCGCTCGCTCTGACAGGCGCGCTGCCGGTAACAACGGGGTAGCGCCCTCTCCCAGCGTCACCACGGGTGTGGCGGCCGTCACGGGCAGATGTTCGCGGTACTCCTCGATCACTCCTCTCCACACGCTTCGCATGGTCAATTCCCGACCACCCGTACCAGGCCACCGATCCGGTGTACCGTTCCGAGCTGGCGCACTTCGTGGAGGCAGGCCTGGACGTCCCTCTCAAAGGCCGGGTGGGTGACAAAGACGAGGTGAGCTTCCCCTTCGCCACCGCCACCGCCACCGCCACCGGCACCGCTGGGAGCACGCATGCTGGCTTCCGGCTCGGGTGCGTCCTGTTCCATGGAACGCACCGAGACGTTGTGCGCCCCGAGCACGCCGGCGATAGCGGCCAGCACCCCTGGGCGGTCGGCCACGAACAGGCTCAGGTAGTAGGCACAGCGCAGGTCGTCGATGGGCCGCAGCGGCACCTCGTGCAGCTCGGTACGGCGGGCGGCACCGCGTACGGTCAAGTTATGCGCCGCGTCGACCAGGTCGCCGAGCACTGCGCTGGCGGTGGGCAGGCCGCCCGCACCCCGCCCGAGCAGCATGAGCTGGCCGACCGCCTCGCCCTCGACAAAGATCGCATTGAACGAGTCACGCACGGCGGCGAGCGGGTGGTCCAAGGGCACCATAGCCGGGTGCACCCGCACGGCCAGCGCCCCGTCGGGGCTCGACTCGATCAGGGCGAGCAGTTTTATCGTGAGGCCGAGGCGGGCCGCCACCTCGATGTCCTGGGCGCTGATGCCCGCGATCCCCTCGCGGTAGACGTCCCCCGCCACCACCTTGGCGCCGAAGGCGACGTTGGCCAAAATTGTGGCCTTGGCGGCTGCGTCGAAACCCTCGACGTCGGCCGTCGGGTCCCGCTCCGCGTACCCGAGGCTCTGCGCCTCGGTCAGTGCCTCGGCGTAACTCACACCCGACGCGGCCATACGGGTGAGGATGTAGTTGGTCGTGCCATTGACGATGCCCATGACCCGGTGGATACGCTCGCCCGCAAGCGACTCGCGCAGCGCTCGGATGAGCGGGATCCCCCCCGCGACCGAGGCCTCGAAGAGCAGGTCGACACCAGCCGCGTTGGCGGCTTCCCAAAGTTCGCCACCGTGGTTGGCGAGCAGCTCCTTATTGGCCGTGACCACGGGCTTGCCCCGGTGCAAGGCCTGGAGGACAAGGTCGCGCGCCGGCGAGATGCCGCCCATGACCTCGACGATCACGTCGACGTTGGGGTCGTTCACCACACCGGCGGCATCGGTCGTGATGAGCGCCTCGACCCCGGGCGCGTCGCGTTCCTTTGACGCTGAGCGCACCGCCACCCGGCTCAGCTCGAGGTTGAGCCCGGCACGGTCGGCGATGTGCTTGGCGTCACCGAGCAGCAAGCGGGCTAGGGCGGCGCCAACGTTGCCGCAACCCAGCATGCCGACCCGGACCGTCGGGCGTTGCGTGCTCAAGTCGCTCCGTTCGCTCGTGGCCACAACAGGGCAGGCTAGCCACGGTTGATGAGGACGGCCAGCAAGCTTGCCAAGCGCCGGGCAGCGGCCGGGGTCGCTGCGATCCTACGGGGCGCCCCGCTTCGTCTCCTTTAGGCCCGGGCCCGCCGCCCCGGCGGCTCGGAGCCCGGGCGCTCCTGGACCGCACCGGGACAGGCGGTCGCACCGGACACGCGGACGCACCGGACACGCGGCCGCACCGGACACGCGGCCGCACCGGACGGGCGGTTCTGGTCGCGTTACGAGGTTATGGGCGTACCAGCGTTATCAATGCTGACGCGAGCGCGACCAATTTCCCTTTTGCACCCAAAAACGCTGCCACGAACCATCATCGACCGGCCGGCCCGCCCTCTCGAGCCGCGGTGCGCCTACAGGTCCAGGGCCATCAGGTCCGCGTAAGTCTCGCGCCGTACTACTGTCCGCCAAGTGCCGTCCCGCACAAAAACGACGGGAGGCCTGGGAACTTTGTTGTAATTGGACGCCATCGAGTGGCCGTAGGCCCCGGTCACCGGGGTAGCCAGGACGTCACCAACGGCTGTACCAGCAGGCAGGCGAGCGTCGCGCACAACAATGTCGCCTGACTCGCAGTGCTTGCCGACGACCGTCACGGCAGAAGGTCTTCGCGCCCCCACGTCGCGGGGTAGGAACGCTTCATAACCCGAACCGTAAAGTACGGGACGGGGGTTGTCGCTCATCCCGCCATCGACGCTCACGTAAGTGCGCAGCCCCTGGAGTTCCTTGATCGTACCCACTGTGTAACAGGTGATGGCCGCCCCGGCAACGATCGCCCTTCCGGGCTCGGCGCTCAACACGACCTTGTCGCCAAGGCCGGCCCTCCGGGCCTCGTCTTTTACTGCGCACGCCCATTCACCGAGCGAGGGGTTGGGCTCGCCGCCCACATACGCGACGCCGAGGCCGCCACCGATACAGAGCTCCTCGAGCCCAAACTGTTCGACGAACGGAGCCAACACCGATACTGCCTGCTGAAAGCTCCGCATGGCGAAGATCTGAGATCCGATATGTGCATGCACCCCGACCAAACGTACCCCGCTGACCGGATGGCGCAGGCGCCTGACGGCTTCCTCGGCCGCACCGGACGATAGGCCGAAGCCGAACTTCGAGTCGTCCTGACCGGTCATGACGTACTCATGGGTATGGGCCTCGATGCCGGGCGTCACCCGCACGAGCACGTTGGGCGCCGAGCCGCCCGGGCGTTCGGCGCTGAGACGGCCCAGGCGGTCTATCTCGTCAAAGGAATCGACGACGACGCGGCCGACGCCGGCGTCGAGCGCCGCCTCGAGCTCGCCCAGGGACTTGTTGTTGCCGTGCAGTACCAATCGCTCGGCCGGGACGCCGGCTGCCAAGGCGACGGCCATCTCGCCACCGGTAGCCACATCCACGCAGCACCCCTCATCATGAGCTAGTCTCGCCATGGCCTTGCACAAGAAGGCCTTGGAGGCGTAAGCCACGCGTGGCCCGAATGCCTTGCGGGCCTGGCGGCAGCGGCGGCGCAAGTGCTCCTCGTCGTAGATGAAAACCGGGGTGCCCACCTCGGCGACGAGGTCGAGGACATCCACGCCGCCGATGCTCAGCTGGCCAATGGCGTCCAGCCCCGCCGTGTCGGGCAGCAGGTACCGAGGCAGCGGGCCAGTGCGGTCGGCACTGTCATCATCGGCACTGTCATCAAGGGTGGCACGGGCGTGGGTCTCGATCGGCAACGCGGGGTCCGGGATCATGGCGGTCCCAATGCTGCCAGGACGCGGCAGCGCCGTGCGGGCGATTACGGGAGCCGCCGGGCCGAACGGCGTGCCGCAGACCGTGCCAGCAGACGTGCGACCTGCTCGGAGTGGGAGGCAATGGCCCAACCTATATGCTGAGGAGGCCGCCCCCGTAGCTCAGGGGATAGAGCGCCGGCCTCCGGAGCCGGGTGCGTGGGTTCGAATCCCGCCGGGGGCACCAGCCGAAATCACCCGGCTCATCGGATTCCAGCGGGGTGCCGGTCAGTTAGAGGGTCACCCAAAGTGTGACGAAGGTGCTTCAAAGTTTGAGGTGTGAGCCAAAAAACAAAGAGCACCTTCGTCCTGACCGACCCTAGTGAGATCCTCCAGGCAT
>DATJST010000330.1:0-4135 GCA_035503975.1 Acidimicrobiales bacterium
CATGCAGGTGGGCGGGACGCTGCTGCGCGTCGCCGTCCGGTCGGGCACGGGGACAGGGCCTCCGCTCCTGCTGTGCAACGGCATCGGCATGCGGCTGGAAGCACTGCAGCCGTTCGTGGATGCGCTCGACCCGGCCATTGAGGTGATCCGCTTCGATGCCCCCGGTGTCGGCGGTTCTCAGCTGCCAAATCTGCCCTACCGTTTCTTCACCCTGGCCCTGCTACTGCGCGAGCTGCTCAACACTCTCGGCCACGAGCAGGCCGACGTCCTGGGTATCTCGTGGGGAGGTGGGTTGGCTCAGCAGTTCGCACTGTGCAACCCGCGCCGGTGCCGGCGGCTGATCTTGGTGGCGACGTCAACCGGGCCGCAGGCCATGGTGCCGCCGAACCCGTTTCGGCTGGCGAAGAACCTCGTCCTGGGCCGCTACGGCGACCTGTGGGGTGGAAGCGCGAAGGCCAACCCGGACGGGCTGGCCAGCGCCCTGGGCAAGGCGAAGATCAGCCAGTTCGATATCGGTTACCTGTACCAGCAGACCGCGGCGCTGGGGTTCACCACGCTGCCGCTGCTGCCGCTCATCCGCCAGCGCACCCTCGTGCTCACCGGGGACGAGGACCCGATGATCCCGGTGGCCAACGGCCGAATCCTGGCCGCGGGCATCGCGCACGCGAGGCTGCACGTCTACCACGGCGGCCACGTCGAGTTGGTGACCCGCCCGAGCCTGCTTACCCCCCTGATCACCGCCTTCCTGGCGGCATAAGCCGGTGGCGACGGGCCAACTACTTGGCTCGCACGTCCCCGGTTGACATAATCTGCCCGCATGGGCACCATCAAGCTCGACCTCGAGGAGCTGAAGGCCAGGGTCGGCTCTCATCTCGGTTACAGCAACTGGCATACGGTCACTCAGGAAACCATAAACCTGTTCGCCGAGGCCACGAACGACTACCAGTGGATCCACGTCGACCCGGAACGGGCCAAAGCCGGGCCGTTCGGTACGACGATCGCGCACGGCTACTACACACTTTCCCTCACCCCTTCGCTCCTCGACGAAATCGTGAGCTACGAGGGGGCTCGTATGGTGGTCAATTACGGGCTCAACCGGGTCAGGTTCCCCTCGCCCGTGCCCGTTGGCTCAAAACTGCGCTGCGGGGCCAGGGTCGAGTCGGTGGAACCCGTCGAGGGCGGGTGCCAAATAGTGCTCAACCTGACGTTCGAGGTCGAGGGGGCAGCCAAGCCCTGTTGCGTCGCCGACTATGTCTCGCGCTGTTACACCTGACCGACGGGACGGCCTGGCCCGGCGGAAAGGCTCAGCCGGGCACGAGGACGTTTCACGCTGGTGAACGCAGGACAAGGGCGTCGCCTTGCCCACCGCCGCCGCAGAGGGCGACAATGGCTTGCCCACCCCCGCGCCGCCGGAGCTCGTACAGCGAGGTAAGGGTGAGACGAGTGCCTGACATCCCAACGGGGTGACCAAGTGCGATCGCTCCGCCATTTACGTTGACCTTGTCTTCGGGGGCACCCAGCGCGTCCATCGAAGCCAGTGCCACCGCCGCGAACGCCTCGTTGATCTCGATCAGGTCGAGGTCGGCGAGCTGCACGCCCGCCTTTGCCAGGGCTTTGTTGATGGCGTTGGCCGGCTGGTAAAGCAGAGAGGGAGTCGGGCCGGCGATCTGCCCGTAACTAACGAACTCGCCAAGTGGCTCCACGCCCAGCTTTTTGGCTGCGGCCATTGACGCCACCACGACGGCTGCGGCACCGTCGGATATCTGGGAGGCATTGCCGGCTGTGATTGTCCCGCCTTCCACGAACGCCGGCTTCAACTTGGCCAGGACCTCGGGCGTGGTCTCAGGGCGGATGCCCTCGTCGGTATCAACAATGATCGGCTCGCCGCGTCGTTGCGGGATGGCCACGCCGACGATCTCCTCCTGCATCGAACCGTTTTTTACCGCGTTAGCCGCTCTTTCGTGCGACCTCGCCGCGAAGGCGTCCTGGCGCTGGCGAGAAATCAGATTGTCGTTGTACTGGTCGGTCGCCTGACCCATCAAGACGTGGTCGAGCGCACAGGTCAGCCCATCCACCATGGAGTCGACGAGCACGCCGTCCCCATAGCCATAGCCGGAGCGGGCGTTGGGCAGCAGGTAGGGAGCGTGGGTCATCGACTCCATCCCGCCGGCGACGACAATGTCGGCATCGCCTGCGGCTATCATCTGGTCCGCCAGGTAGATCGCGTTTAGGCCGGACAAGCAGGCCTTGTTGACGACGATCGCCGGCGTGGTGAGCGGGATCCCGGCCTTCGCTGCCGCCTGACGTGCGGGGACCTGAGATTGGCCCGCCTGGAAACACTGGCCCATGTAGACGTAGTCGACCTTTTTGGGCTCGACGCCGGCCCGCTGCAGCGCGGCGGCAATGGCCGCGGAGCCAAGGTCGACTGCGCTCAGGCTGGCTAATGCACCCGAAAGTTTGCCCATTGGGGTCCGAGCCCCTGAGATTATGACTGATCCAGGCAAAGCAACCTCCTCATTTGGCCGCGATATTCTCGGCGCTGCGATTTGAATAAGTGCGTAATTTTTCTTGTCGTATTGTGCTCCGAATGCGTGGGCCCAAGGCTGCCCTGCAGGCAAACTTGAACCACCCACCCACTGTCCTGAACTTTCTACCGCGGGACGCCAACACGGGTTAGGGGCTATTGTCATCAGCCCTAGTGCCTCTCGACCTGCCCGAGGCTTTCGGACCTCGCCGGCCGTGGAGGCTCGCTGGCACCCCGATGAGGGACGCAAAGCTCGTCATACGACGGTCGGCGACGAGGACGCGTGCCCGGACTGTCCTCGAGGGCCACTGGAGGCACCCGTGGTGCCTTTTGGCCCTGTCTGGGCGAGCCGTCCACCGGTAATAGTGGGAGGGCCCAACCGAGGGGCGCGGCCTGCAGAGGCGCAGGCGTCACCGAGATGGCTGGACGGAAAGGAGCATCGTGAGCGCTCTAGCACCATCCCAATCCACCTGCCTCCCCCGCCGGCCGAGCACCCCCAAGGCGCCCTCGCCCCGGGGGCCATGCCGGTTTGTGTGTTGCGCTCGCGACGGTAGTTGGTGCGCTGTTGACGGCCGTAGTGGCGGTCAGCCCGGCCTCAGCTGCGGCGAACGGTAACCGGCCCGCAACCGCTGTTGCGGGCGTGAGTTTCCCGAGCACGCCGGCCGGCAAACAGGCTCAGTGGCTGCTCACCGCGGTGCAACAACACCCGATCCCGCCCGCCGAGATCGCGGCTCACTTCGACTTGACCTATCTGGCCACTCTCCCTCCGCCGGCCGCTACGACGCTGAACGCCAGCTTCGCGGCCATAAGCCAGCTGCAGGTCGACTCCATCATGAGCGCCACGTCCACGTCGATCGCCTTGGTGGTGACGGTCAACGCCAAGACCGAGCTGGAACTGGACCTCTCGGTGGATGCGCAGGGCTTGATCAGTTCGCTGCACCTCCAGCCGGCCGGCCCGCCGCCGACGACGACCACCCTGGCCCCCTTGCCCGAGCCGACCGTGCCCGGAGAGAGAGCGGTCCCGGTCGGCGTTGGCTCCCCACCGCTCAAGGGCACACTCACACTGCCAGCCGGCAAGGGGCCGTTCCCGGCCATAGTCCTCGTGTCCGGTTCCGGGCCCAACAACCAGGACGAGTCGATCGGTCCGAACCGGCCGTTCCTTGACCTCGCCACTGACCTCGCGGCCAAAGGGATCGCCACCCTCCGCTACGACAAACGGACCCTCGACTACCCGAAGAGCATCGACCCGGCCACTTTCACCCCGACCCAGGAGTACGTCCCCGACGCCCTAGCCGCCATCCAACTTCTCGAGCACGAGCCCGCGGTGAACCCCCACCTCATCTTTGTCTTGGGCCACTCCCAGGGCGGGACCTACGCCCCGCTCATCGCCCAGCGCGCCCCAAAGCTGGCTGGTGTGATCTTCCTGGCCGCTGGCGCAGAACCCATTGGCGCCGCGCTCTTGCGCCAAGAGCGCTACCTGGCGACCCTGCCCGGCACGATCGGTTCAGGGGCCAAGGCCCAATTGCCCGAGGTCACGGTACTCGCTGCCCTCATGGGCAACGCCGCCGAACTGGAAAAGGCGAGCCCGAGCATGAACATCCTCGACGGGAC
>DATJST010000331.1:0-15370 GCA_035503975.1 Acidimicrobiales bacterium
ATGCCTGGAGGATCTCACTAGGGTCGGTCAGGACGAAGGTGCTCTTTGTTTTTTGGCTCACACCTCAAACTTTGAAGCACCTTCGTCACACTTTGGGTGACCCTCTAACTGACCGGCACCCCGCTGGAATCCGATGAGCCGCCTTCATTCGGGTGGCCGGGAAGCGCGCTCTGACCGCTGCGTCCCGCCTCGCTTGGCGCCTCACTTCGGCACCCGCCTAACGCGCGCAAGTACCCATCGCTCGCCTTTGGCTCAGGGAGTCGCGCCAAACAGCGCGCCCGGCACAGAGCACAACAAACAAGGCGGGCGGCAAGCGCTCCCTCAGTGAAAGTGCAACCCAATGTGGCACTCAATTGACCGGGCGGCCCGGCACGCCGCGCCCTAATTGTCATATGGCAAGCGCGTGAAGTAGTGTGGGTACTAATGAACCGCGCAGGTGTGCGCGGCTACAGCCGAAAGGGGATTGCTAGTGGCTCGTATCACGCAAGTTGTCGTGACTTGCGACCTAGAGGATGGGGAAGTAGGGGCATCGGATTCCATCTCATTCTCGTTCGGTGGTAAGACTTACACGCTGGACTTGTGCAAGAAGCACCTCGACGAGGTCAAAGGGGAGTTTGAGCGCTTGGCCAACTCCGGCCATTCTACGGGCCGTGGCGGGCGGGGCCGTCGGCGCGCGACTCCGGCCGGCCGGGCTTCACGGGCGGCGCGCCCTGCGGCATCGCCGCGCGGCGAGTCACAGGCCGAGATCCGCGAATGGGCAAGAGCCCAGGGATATGCCGTCGGTGACCGGGGACGCATTCCCGCCGACGTTCGCACGGCATATGAATCTGCTCAGGCGAAAGGCGGCCGCCGCCGCTAAACCTTTAGGAACATTTAAGCTCCGGCAACAGGGCACTGCCGGAAGCGAGCCAGTCCATGGACCGCCGGTTCATGGACCGACTGGCAAGCGGCCTCATCGATGCGTTGAGCCCTGGACCGGCTTGCCGGCTTTTGACCAATTCGCATGACCGGGCGCTGTTCACCCGGTGGCCCACGGCGATGGCAAGCTGGTTCGCCCGAAAGGTGCGCGGGCCTGGCGTTGCGTTGGCTGAAGCGCGTTCCATAGCTCGCCGCCCGCCTCGACTGGTGCGCCTCGCGCCACACGCATGACAACGCTAAACAGGGCTGGACTGGAGCCGGTGGGCCCAACCCAATAGGCACTTCGCCACCATTGCCCTCTCCTTGGCAAGGTGTAGGGTCCGCTGTGTTTGGATGGAGGCCAACTTGAAGCTAGCAGTCCCCAAGGAACAAGGGCCCGGTGAGCAACGGGTCGCGCTCGTGCCTGGCGAGCTGGCCCGCCTGCCCGGGATTGACGTCTTGGTGCAGCGCGGGGCAGGCGAACAGGCGCTGTTCGGCGACGACGAGTACGAGGCGGCCGGTGCCACGGTGGTGGCCAGCGCCGAAGAGCTGTACGGCTCGGCGGAGCTTGTCGTGAAGGTGCAGCCGCCAACCGTAGAGGAGGCCGACCTCCTGGCTGAAGGTGCCTCGGTGCTCAGCCTTCTCGTGCCCACAGCCAACCTGCCGGCGGTGCGGCGGCTGGCCGAACGGAAGGCTACGGCCTTCAGTTTCGAGCTGGTCCCGAGGATCAGCCGCGCACAGGTGATGGATGCCCTTTCGTCCCAGGCGACGGTGGCGGGTTACCGTGCAGTGCTCATCGCGGCCAATCGGCTCAGCAAGTTTTTTCCGCTGTTCATGACGGCTGCCGGTACCGTCGCGCCCGCCCGGGTCCTCGTCATGGGCGCCGGGGTGGCCGGGCTCCAAGCCATTGCCACGGCACGTCGATTAGGTGCCGTCGTCAGTGCCTACGACGTCCGGGTGGCCGCGAAGGAAGAGGTAAAGAGCCTGGGGGCGACGTTCCTCGAATTGTCCTTGGAGGCTCAAGAGGGCACGGGTGGCTACGCCGGCGCACAGTCCGAGGAGTTCGTCGCGCGCCAGCAGCAACTGATCGGGAGCCATGTGGCGGCCTCTGACGTGGTGATCACCACCGCTGCCGTCCCGGGCAGGCGGGCCCCGGTGCTCGTAACCGAGCCCATGGTGGCGGCAATGAGGCCGGGCTCCATTATCGTCGACCTCGCGGCCGCCACCGGGGGTAATTGCGAGCTGACAAAGGACGGCGAAGAGGTCACCTTCAATGGCGTGCATGTGCTGGCTGCGGGCGAACTGGCAGCCACCATGCCCACACACGCCAGCATGCTCTTTGCCCGCAACGTGAGCTCATTTGTAAAGCTGCTGGTCAAGGAAGGCCGCCTCGAGCCGGACTTCAATGATGAGATTGTCAGCCAGAGCGCCGTGGTGGTCGCTGGTGATGTACGCAACGCGGCCGCGCGCGCTGCCTTGGAGGAGGCTCACACATGATCACCGATGCCATTGATCTCCTCGTGGTGTTCGTACTGGCCGCATTTGTCGGCTTCGAAGTGATCTCCAAAGTGCCGAGCGTCCTGCACACTCCGCTCATGTCGGGGAGCAACGCGATCCATGGCGTGATCCTGGTGGGAGCCATGGTCATCGCCTCCGATGCTCACGGCGCCCTTCAGATGTCCCTCGCGTTCATCGCCGTCTTCCTGGCCACCCTCAACATCGTCGGCGGTGTAGTGGTCACAGACCGGATGCTCGACATGTTCAAGGGCCGGCAGTCAAAGCGGCCAGCAGGCGCGCCCGGTGACAAGGAGCCGCGGCCGTGAACGGGGCAATACACATCGGCAATGACGGGATGGCGGCGATTTACCTGGCTTCGGCTGCCTGCTTCGTACTCGCGCTCAAGGCGCTCAGCTCTCCACGCAATGCCCGCTACGGCAACCTCGTGGGCGTCGCAGGCATGGTGGTTGCCGTCGCACTGACCTTCCTTGTGCAAAGACCGAGCCATGACTGGGTCATCGCGGCGGGTATGGTCCTCGGCGCGGCCGTTGCCGTGCCAGCGGCGCGCCTCGTCCCGATGACCGGGATGCCGCAGATGGTGGCCATCTTCAACGGTGTGGGCGGCGGGGCGGCGGCCGTGATCTCGCTCACCGAGTACCTGTTCGACCTGAAGTCGGGCGTACCCGCCCAAAAGGGTGTCGAAGTGCTCTTTGCGCTGGTCGTGGGGTGCTTATCGTTCGCCGGTAGCGCTCTCGCTTTCGCCAAGCTGCAGGAGCTCGTTACAGGACGGCCGATCATGTACCCCGGTCAGCAGGTCGTCAACGCTCTGATTGGCGTGGCAGTGGTGGTCCTCGGCGTGATTATCGTGGTTTCCCCGCACCTGTGGGCGATCGTGATCTTGACCATCGTCGCCCTCGTCCTCGGGGCGGGTGTCGTCCTCCCCGTGGGCGGAGCCGACACTCCGGTGCTCATTTCCTTGCTCAACAGCTTCACCGGTCTCGCGGTGGCTGCGGACGGTTTCGTCCTCGACAACGTCATCCTCGTTGTCGCCGGAACTTTGGTCGGCGCCTCGGGCGCGCTCTTGACCAAGATGATGAGCGACGCCATGGGGCGGTCGCTGCCAAACATCATCCTGGGTGGGTTCGGCGCCGCCCCCGCGGCCGGGGCAGACGCCGGGCCTACCGAGGGCCGCAGTGTGCGCAGCGGCGATGCGACCGATATCGGGACCTTGCTCGCCTACTCGCGCAAGGTGCTCATCGTCCCCGGCTACGGCTTGGCCGTGGCTCAGGCTCAGCACGTTGCGGTAGAGCTCGCCCGGGCGCTCGGGGCGCGGGGGGTCGAGGTGGCTTACGCCATCCACCCGGTGGCGGGCCGGATGCCCGGTCACATGAACGTCCTACTGGCGGAGGCAGACGCCCCCTACGAGGACCTCGAGGAGATGGAGCAGGCCAACGACGAGTTCCCGAGCACCGACGTGGCACTGGTCGTCGGCGCAAACGACGTCGTGAACCCCGCCGCCCGGGATAACCCCGGGAGCCCGATCTATGGCATGCCCATCTTGAACGTCGACAGCGCGGCCAATGTCGTGTTCTTGAAGCGCAGCATGCGGCCTGGTTTCTCCGGGGTGGACAACGCGCTCCTGTACGACCCCAAGACCATCCTTCTTTTCGGCGATGCGAAAGAGTCCCTGACCAGACTTTTGGCTGCGGTGAAGGCAAGCTGATCAGGAGCGCCGGGTGCGCGGCGCAACACCTGCCCGTCGGCCGCTTCGGGGGCGACTGGCAAGACCAAGTGGTTGTCGGTCCGTGCCGTCGAGGCCTTCGGGAGGGTCGGCCTCGGCGGTCGGACCGCCACCACGCGCTACGCGCGTGCACAGCGGGGGGATAGGGGTGCGCCGGTGAGCGGAGGCCCGGCGGACCGTGCCCGGCGGCCCGGCGCGAAGGAGCAGCGTTTCTGTGGCCCTTAGAATGGCCGGGTGCGCAAACGCTGGCTATCGCGGCGGGCTTTCGTGCTGCACCTTTTGCTGGTGACCATCGCCCCCGGCTGCCTTGTCGCGGGGTGGTGGCAGGTGAACCGCGCTCTCAGCGGCAATATCCTGAGTTACTTCTACTCGGTCGAGTGGCCTGTGTTCTCCGTCTTGGCGGTCCTCGCGTGGTGGCAGCTGGTCCACGACGAGCCCGTCCCCGGTGAGTACGTGAAGCCCCAAAAGGAGAAGCGTTCGTTCTGGCACCGCGACGACGAGGTCCCCACCCGCCCCCTAGCCTGGGACCCCGCTCTGGAAACGCCCGAGCTCGTGGCATACAACCAGTACCTGCGCCAGCTGTCCACGGGCAACGCCCGCAAGAACTGGCGCAACCCTCGCGGCCTGCCTTTTGATGACGCGGGCGAAGACGTCGCCGGGGCCGGCGCCAGGCCCGGTGAGAGCACCCTCCCCACCCCCGCCCATCCCGGCGCGGCCGCGGCGACGTGACCCCTGACGGCCCCGGTCCAAGAGGCATGGGCGGCGACCCCGCCGGTGGTGCCTGGTACGCCCCAATGCAGGGCACTGAGGGCTCTCTCTTGCGCTACCGCGTTCTGGCTCTGGCTGTGGGCACCGGGCTGGCCGTTCTCTGTTTTGTCGGTGTCCCGCTCCAGCTGATCGGTCATTTCAAGCTGTTCGGGCACAACAGCATCCCATGGGACATCGTGGTCGAGATCGTCGGCCCCGTCCATGGCATCTTGTACATCATCTACCTGCTCTCCTGCCTGGACCTGGCCGCTCGGGCCCGTTTTCGTACGTTCCAGCTGGTCGGCATGCTCTGTTCAGGGCTGCTGCCCGGGTTGGCTTTCTACATGGAGCACAAGGTGACCGAGCGGGTGCGCGAGCAGTTGGCCCTCGGCCCGGCGGCACCGCCTGGCCCGGCGGCGAGCTTTTGGGCGGTGATAACTCGGCGCCCGGGTACGTTTGCGGCCCGGCTCCCGGTCGAGGAGCACGCCGATGGCGGTCATCGAGAGCAGGTCGGGCACCGCGGGCAAGTAGGCTCCGATGCCGCCGCCGAGGTCGACAGCTAGTCCCCCGGCCCCGGCTCTAACTAACCTGGCGGCATGTCCTCCCTGGCTCCCTACGGGACCTGGCAATCGCCTGTCCAAGGCGCCGACCTGGTCGAGAGCGCCGTCACCCTAGGCTTTCCCACCGCCGTGGCGGGAGCAGTCCTCTGGCAAGAGGGGCGACCCGCCGAGGGCGGGCGGGTGGCCTTGGTGCGCCGGGACGCACTCAGCGGAGAGCTGAGCGAGCTGCTGGGGCCGGATATGTCGGCGCGCACGACGGTCCACGAGTACGGAGGCCGCTGCTGGGCGGCGGGCGGGCCGGGCGGCGAGCGCCTGGTGACATCGAACTTCGCGGACCAGCGGCTTTGGGATTTCACACCGGGACGAGCCCCGCGACCTCTGACGCCGGTCCCGGCACCGGGCCGTTCCGTGCGCTACGCCAACCCCGTGTTCAGCCCCGATGGAGCGTGGGTGGTGGTTGTCCGTGAGAGCCATCAGGGGCCGGGCGCCGACCACGTCGTGAACGACCTCGTCGCTGTCAGGGCCGTCTCCGGAGTGGAGGACGTCAGTCCACAAGCACCCCGTGTGGTTGCCTCTGGCCACGACTTTTACTCGTCCCCCGTATTCTCGTCCGACGGGGCGCAATTGGCGTTCCTGTGTTGGGACCACCCCGACATGCCCTGGGACGCCACTCAGCTGTGGCGCGGAGAATGGCGCGACGGCGTGCTGGAGGGTGTGCGCTTGGTAGTGGGTGCACCGGCCCGGGAATCAATTACCCAGCCCCAGTGGTCGCCTGAGGGCGAGCTTCTCTATATTTCTGACCGCAGCGGCTGGTGGAACCTGTACTGCGACGGTGCGAACCTGGCCCCGAAGGAGGCTGAGTTCGCCGGCCCCGACTGGACGTTCGGCAATTCTGACTACGCTCGGCTCGCCAATGGCAACCTGGTCGCTGTCTCGCGCTCGGCCGGTGCAGACCAGGTCGGAATGGTCGAGGAGGCCGGTTTGCGGCCCATCGCCAGCTCGTACCGGTCGATGTGGCACCTGGCGCCGGCGGGCGAAGGCCCCGGCGAAGGCCCCGCTGTCCTGGCCGTCGCTGGGAGCCCGAGCCGCGCCCCCGAGCTGGTGCGGTTGGGGACCGATGGTTCGGTGGAGGTCCTGCACCGCAGCCGATCGCAGGTACTCGCCCCGGAATGGGTATCCGAGGGAGAACATTTTTCCTTTCCTACGGGAAATGGCGAGACAGCGCACGCTTTCTACTACGCGCCCGTCCATCCCGGACTAGCCGCCCCTGCTGGCGAGTCCCCACCGCTGGTGGTCACCAGTCATGGCGGCCCGACCGCGGCAACCTCGTTAGTGCTTGACCTCTGGAAGCAGTTCTGGACCACCCGCGGGTTTGCGGTCGTGGACGTCGACTACCGCGGTAGCACGGGCTATGGGCGCGCCTACCGAGAGGCTCTCTACGGCACCTGGGGTCTCGCCGATGTCGAGGACTGCGCGGCCGCCGCCCGGGCCTTGGCTGCTGCGGGCAAAGCAGATCCAGGTCGCATGGTGGTACGGGGTGGCAGTGCCAGCGGCTTGACCGTACTGGCCGCGCTCGCCCGCTACGACGTGTTCGCCGCAGGCTGCGTGCGGTTCCCCGTGACAGACGTGCGGGTGCTCGAGGCGACGACCCACAAGTTCGAGAGCCACTACATGCAGCGCCTCGTGCCGCCGAGCGAGTACGACGCTCGCTCACCGTTGCTCATGGCGGCCAAGATCACTGCGCCCGTGCTGTTCTTCCAGGGCCTCGACGACAGGGTTGTGCCCCCTCAGCAGAGCCGTGACATGGTCGACGCGTTGCGCCGGGCTGGCACCAGGGCTTTGCTGGTCGAGCTCGAAGGCGAGAGCCACGGGTTCCGTCGGGCTCCGTCCATTGTGCGCTCACTGGAGGCCGAGCTCGCTTTCTTCGGCGAAGTGCTGGGGCTCGAACCGGCCGGGGACCTCGCCCGCGCTCGCTCGGACCTGGCAGCTGCCGCGGCTGAGGGAGGCACGACTTGGCGCTTGGACCATGCCGGCTGAGCTGCGCCCCGGTCGCCTCGGCCACCGCCGGCGCTTGCCGACGTGGCCCGTCACAGGGCACCGGTAGCATGGGAGGCCATGCCGGCGAAGTCGCCTGACCCGCAGACCAGCGTACTGCTGCTCCATGGGAGAGGCGGGGCCGCATCTGTGTTGGCCCTGGTCATCGAGGTTGGCATCGTCGTGTGGTACTGGTACGCCTCGCAGCGTGCCGGTGCCGACGGTCGACGTTGGCCCCTGCTGCGGGTGGGCAGTTTTGCTTTGGGGATGGCGGTGGTCGCTTACGCCGTGGAGGGTGGCATTGCGCTTTACGAGCGCGACAATTTCACTGTCCACGTCGTCCAGTTGTTGCTGCTCGCCTACGTTGCACCACCGCTACTCGCCATGGGCATGCCGGTACGCCTGGCGCTTCAATCGGCAAAACGACGCACTCACGCACGCTTGTTGCGCTTCGTGCACAGCTGGTGGGCGCGCGCCCTCACGCACCCCTTGGTTGTACTTGTCCTGCTCTCTGCCAGCCTGTACGCGTACTTCCTGACTCCGTTGTACCGCTGGTCGGAGGAGCACCCCGCGCTGCTGTTTTACGTCGATGTCCATTTCCTGTTCGTCGGCTTCCTTTTCTGGTCGGTCGTGGTCAGCCGCGACGTGCTGCCGCGCAGTTTTCGTTTCGGCACAAGAGTTGTGCTCGTGCTGGTATGCGTACCCGTGGACGCCTTTTTCGGATTGACCGTGGGCAGCGTAAGCAAGCCTCTTTTCGGCGCAGGCAATACCCTTGCCGATACCCAGGGCGGAGGGGACGTCCTTTGGGGGTTGACTGAGCTGTTCATCGTCATCGCGCTGGCGCTGTTGTTCGTTGAGTGGGCGCGAGAGGAGGAGCGCCGGGCAGTTCAGGCCGACCGCCAGCTCGATGCGGCGATCGCGGCGGCGCGTGCGGGGGCGGACGGGGCCTCCGAGGGCCCGCCCTAGTGCCGCACTAGGAGCGGCGCGCCCAGGGTGCCATCGCCACTGCGAGGCTGAGCGCTGATAACGCGCTGCCGGCGGCGCGGACCTGGTAAATGTCCGAGCCATGTGCCCACACGACCACGGCCGTGACGGCCGCACCCGCCGCCCTGGTCCCGGGCACAGATATCGCCACCAGTCCTCCGGCGGTGGAAGCAGGCAGAGCATGGGTGGCCAGCCACGCCATTACGAGCTTGGTCGCGCGGAGAGCCGGTCCTGCGCCGCCTAGGTGGTCCACCTGGGCCCGCCATGCACCTGCCTGCCAGTTGACTGCCGGCCCCAGCGCCGTTGGACACGTGGATGCCACTTCGGCGGCGATCCTCATGGCCGCGGCGGTGCCCGCGCATACCGAAAGATCCTCGTCCGAGCTCTCCCTCAGGTACCGGGCCGCTGTGGCGGTGGAGGTGGTGACGATGGTCGAAAAGGTCCCTAGGTCCGAGGCCGGGTTTGCCGCCGCTGCGGCGATCTCGGGGCTGTTGACCGGCTCGGGTAGCGAGGTCGCGATCAGCGTCACGGAGTAGGTGCCTCCAAGCCCCGAAGCTTCCGCGGAAATCGCGGCCGCTGCGTGCGGGAGCGTGTCCGGTGCTTCCAAGCCGGCCGCGGGCGGTTGGAGCGCAGCCATGGCCTTATTGATTATCGATGGGAAATTGATTATCGATGGGAAGCGCTGTGCATGAGGCAGCGCTGTGCTGCCTCGCTCGCTCGTCGTGGTGGACGAGCCGCTCGTTGAGCCTGCTTGTGCCGTCGTGGAGATCGACGGAGCGGTGGTCACAACGGCACAGCTGGTCGCAGGGGGCGCCACCGCTGCGGAGGTCCCGGGCGCTACGGCTGCGGAGGTCCCCGGCGCCGCCACGGCTGCGGAGGTCCCGGGCGCCACGGCTGCGGAGGTCGCCGGCGCCGCCACGGCTGCGGAGGTCGCCGGCGCCGCCGCCGTCGAGGCTGTACTTGTTGGAGTAGCCGTCGTGCTGGTCGCCCGTGCCGGGACGGTTGCGGCCGCGCTGCCCGCACCTGGGCGGGCGTTCGCCCCGCAACCAGCCGCCGCTGCGGTCATGGCCACCGCCAGGACCGCCCCAGCCCACCTGAATGGCGCCGCCCGGTGCCGGGGTGCGTCAACGACCGACGTTGGTACCTTCATCCACGTGACTATGCGTGGCGCACGCAAAGTCACCGTCGAAGCGTCCAGCCGCGCTTTGGACGAGCATCACGGGCCCGCCGGCGAAGCTGCTCGCTGAGCACCACCGGCTGGGGGTGCCGGTGGCGATGCCGGTCGGGTACCACGCGGCCGTGCCGGGCACATAACCGCCGGTTATCACACGCCACTGGTACACAGTCGAGTACACGGCGGCGTTGAGCCCGTGCTCACGTAGAGCAGAGAGTGCGCCCGCGACCACACGGGCGTTGGCTCGCTGCGAGGAGGACCAATAAGCGCTCGTTTCGACGTCGAGCCACCACGTGTGGCTGCGCCCGCCCCGAGCCGCGGCGCTGTCCAGCGAATACTGGGCCGTGTTGTAACCGTAGTTGTAGGACTCGCAGAGAAGGCTGCCCGGCGAGCACTTACCGGCCGGCCCGTCGGCCCATTGGGCGGCGTTGCGCCCTTGGGGTGAGTTCAAGTTGATGTAAGTGGTCAGGTTCGCACCAGCCCACTCTGCCTCGTGCCTGAAACACGGGTTGCCCGTGAACGCCCACCCGCCGTTGACGCCGACAACAGCGATGACCGAGTGCGGTGGGAGCGGCTTGCCGCATTGGGGCCAGGACACGTCGTAGCCGCGTGCCCCGGCTGGGTAGCTGCCCGGACTTACCACGGGCGCGCGCATGGGCGTGGTGGCAGGGTGCCGCGCGGTAGGCCGCCCGGTCGGTCGCGCCGGGCGCCGCGCGGTAGGCCGCCCGGTCGGTCGCGCCGGGCGCAAGGCCGCCGCTTCTGGCGGACGCAGCCGTAGGGGCGACGGCGAGGTCACCCCGAACGCGCCCGAGCTTGTGTGGGAGAACTTGTCGGGAGTGCCGACCGCCACCGCCATCGCGCTGACCCTTTGCCCGTAGGGAAGGGTCCCACGTGCTCCGCCCTCGTCACGCGCTGAGCCGAATGCGACCAGCTCACCATTGGCAGCCAAGAGCCAATAGCCTTGGCCGCTCGGGGCAGTGGCGATGGCAACTACGGGTGCGCCGAGGGCCGGAGCCCGGCGCCGGCCATGGTGCTTGGCCTCGCCGAAGTCGTAGACGACGCCCGCCGAGGTGGCGAGGCGGTAGCCAAATCCTGCCGTTGTGGCGGCGATACCGACGATTGGACTCGCAGGCGTGCCTCGGGTTCGCCGACCCGAGGAACCGTGCGTCTCCGAAGCTGAACACGCCACCGTCTGCCCTGCCAGCCAGTACCCGTGGCCGTCAGCGGTAGGCGCCATGCCCACGAGCGGAGCACGCAGTCGTGTGCCGCTCATCGACCCGTAATTGTGTGCGTCCCCGAAACTGAACACCCCGCCGCCCGCTGTCACCAACCAGTACCCGGCCCCATCCGCCGTCGCCACTATCCCGACAACGCGTCTGCCAGGAGGGGAGCGGTGATGCTTGTAAGCCGGCATTGCCCCGAGTTGTGGCGCACCGCCGATGGGGTAAACCTTTCCGTCGGTGTCGGCCAGCCAGTACCCCGAGCCGCCGGCCGCTGCGGCCAGGCCCACGATCGGGTGCCGCAGTTGGCGGTTCAGCGACCCGGCGTAATGAAGGCCTCCGAAGGCAGCGACGGATCCGGCGTCGGTGACCATCAAGTAGCCAGCCGCTTCGCTGGCGCGGCGGCTTAGTGCCGGACGTGGCCGAGCCCGCCGGACGAGCGCCCTCCGGGCCCTGCCGAGGTCGAGGTCGATCGCGCGGCCTCCGACATCGAGATGCTCGATGACCGGGGCTGCGGCGGGCAGCGTGCGTGGCGTTTTGTTCCTGACTCTCTTGTTCCTGGCGGCGCCTGCTTTTGCGTGGCGGGGGTCGCGCCCGGTGGAGGCCGGCACGGTTCGGTGTTCGCTGGAACGCGCCGGCAGTGGCTTGTGAGCTAACGCTGCCGTGATTGCCTTGGCGGCGGCGCCGGTCGCGCGATCGGCTGCGCTCGCCAGCCGAGGGCTGAGCGTTGTCGTCCTGGTCGCTGACCGGGCGGCCACGGTGGTCCTCGCGGACCGGGCGACAGTGCTGGTCGTGCCGGTGGTGATGGGCCGCGCTCGGGGGACTGTGCTGGTCCGGTGGGTGGTGGTCGCCGCTCGGGCGACCTTGGTGGTGGAGGTGCGCACCCGGCCTGCGGTGGTCGTGGTACTCGCCACTGCCGAGGGTGTCGGCACTGACGCCGTGGTAACGGTTGAGGCCGTCGGAAACGTGGTGGGCGTCGTGGGCTGTCCCGTGGTGGGTGCCACCGGTGTGGTGGGAACAGGCGCAGCTGTGGGCTGCGTGCTCGTGGCCGGTGCGCTTGTCGTGCTGGTGGCTGCCCCGGTGGTGGTCGTTGGCTGCGTGCTCGTGGACGGCGTCGCGTTGGCGACCTCGGTCGTCGCCGCAGGTGGGGTGGATGTAGTAGCCGCGGGAGCCGAGGTTGCTGTCGTGCTGACGCTGGTCGCCTCCGAGTTGGACGTGATTGTGCTCGTGGCGTTCGGGGAGTTGTTGGCGATGTCGTTGGCCGACGACGTCATGACCGCCGGGGCGCTGGGCCCGAGGACCGGCACCGCGACGATGGCGCCAAAGGCGATTGCGGGGGCGATGACGAGTGCCGGCCGGCGGGCCGCCAGCCGGAGGGCGACTCGCGCGCTGCGTGGCAGGGTGCGGGCTCGGGAGGGTTCATTTCTATAACGCTGGGCGCGCACGAGCGCTTCTCCTCATGTTGTGCCGGTTGTGAGCATGGATTAGCCGCGCGCCATCACGCCTGAGCCTGGTGCGGAGGGCATCTCTTTGCCGGCACGAGTCGTCACGAGACAGTGCGCTCCTGGTTTTCACATATGGCTAGATAATCGTCAATTTCCCGTCGCGCATAGGTGCCCAGAATGCCTCCCACCGCTCGGCTGCCGTGTGCTTTCCAACAACCTTGGCCGTGTTTTGCCACAATGCCCACTCCCAGCGGAGCATTGGGTTCGCACAGCCGACGTCGTCTGTCGTGCACCAGTGACTAGTTATTTGGGCAGCGGTCTCACGGTGGGCAGGCCGCCATTCCGCATTCACTGACTTTAATCGCGGAACGAGCCGCTGCCTATGCCCCAAACGGATGATTAATTCCGTAGCGCCTAGGGGTGCAAAACGGGCACAATAGCTGAAAGAGATTTACTATTTCATTTTGCCCAGGCGCCGGGAGCCTTTTCCGTGCCGTTGCTGGCGACGGTCAGAAGCTGAGGGCGGACAGGTCGGGCAGCCAGCGCTGCGAACGGGCCACCGCCTCGCGCCATCGCTCGCGGTTGGCCGGCCCGGCCGGTTCGATGACGGCACGCAACCTTGGTATGGCGGCAACCTCGTCGTCTGTGGACCAGACCCCAGCTCCCAAGCCGGCCAGGAGCCCGGCGCCGAGAGTGGTGGCCTCCAACTCGGCCGAGATTTCGACGGGTCGTTGACAAGCGTCGGCCAGCTCCTGGGCGAACACGTCGTTGGCCGTCATGCCCCCGTCGGCTCGCAGTCGGGCCACCGTGAACCCAGAGTCCGCTTCCGCCGCCTCCAAGAGATCAGCCCCCCGCTGGGCCACGCCTCGGAGCACGGCGCGCACGAGCTCGGGACGTCCTGTCCCCGCGCTCATTCCGATCAGCAGGGAGCGGGCTCCAAAGTCCCAGTGCGGAGTACCGAGGCCAAGTAGAGCCGGCACGAAACTGACCTCGTCGTTGCCAGCGGCGCGAGCGGCAACCTCTGCAGACTCGGCTGGGTTAGCCAGCACACCGAGGTCGTCGACCAGCCAGGAGACCGCGGTCCCGGCCGACAGCATCAGCGCTTCCACACCCCAGGTGACGGAACCCGACTTCTGCCACGTGACCATCGGCAGGCAGCCGTGGACGCAGCTCTTACCGTTCTCACCCACAGGCGGCGTTCGGGGGCCAACGACCATGTCCAAGAAGGCGCCGGTGCCGAAAGTGGCCTTGGCTTGGCCCGGCTGCACGCACCCTTGGCCCAGCAGCGACGCCTGCTGGTCTCCGGCGATGCCACATATGGGTGGGTGCCCTGGCAGAGCCGAGGCCTCCGCAATTCGGCCGGAGGAAGGGACAATGCTGGGCAGGGCGCTCTCGGGCACCGAGAACCGCTGGAGCCGGCTTGGGTCCCAGGCGAAGCCGGCCTTGCCAGCGAGGATGGCCTCCGTGGGCAGCAGGCCGCTAATGCAGGCATTGCCGTAATCGGTAACGTGCGCCTCGCCGTTCGTCAGGTTCCAGACGACCCAGGAATCGAGAGTACCGAAGCGAACGGGCGCGGACCGCGCCCCCGGCGAGTTGTCGAGGAGCCAAGCCAGTTTTGTGGCTGACTCGTTGGGCGCCAGGCGCAGGCCTTCAGCTTGCAGCTCCAGGCAAGTAAAGACTGTGCGCAGGTCTTGCCACGACAAGGCGGGCCCGATCGGCTCGCCCGTGGTCGCGTCCCATACGACCGTCGTGCCACGTTGGTTGGTCACGCCCACACCCGCGACCGCCCCAGCTTCGTGCAAGCTGGCCTGAGCTACCTCCAATGCGCCACTGGCGATGGCGGCGGCATCCTGCTCGACGAGGCCCGCAAATGGGCGCTCGGTGGCCAGCGGTAGCTGGTAGCGAGCCTCGACTGTGCCGTCGGGTCGGACCACGGCAGCGCGCACCGTGCTACTGCCCACGTCGATTACCAGGATGCTGATGGCTCGCTGCCTTTCGTGCTCGGCCCGGAGCGGGGCTCGTACGACCGCTTCGGCTTTGTCCCACAAACCGGGTAGAACGTGCCCCGGTACGAACCTGTCGGCTGACCTTAGCGATCGCAGCGGCGGCCCTCAAGCGCCCAAAGGTTGGCCAATTGCCCGAGCGTCGTTGCGCTACGTTCGCGGCGGGCCCATAGATGACACCTAGGAGGTGCTCGGACGAACAAAACGGCCCACTGGGTGCTATTCAGCCTTTTGGTGCTCGGGACGCTGGTGTCTGCTCTGCTGTTCGCGGTCTCGCTCGCGGGCGCCTTCGGCCCGCTGCATAACGGTACGACCCGGGCGGATATGTTGATCGGCGCAATGGTGTTCGCTCTCGTCGGCGTGGTGGCCGCCTGGTTGGCCCGGGTGGTCGAGCACAATGCGCTCGTACTGGAGACGGGTTCCGCCGGTCTGCCCACCGTGGCCTGAGCATCAACGCGCCGGTTGGGCAACGCGGGCACACCATTCACTCCCACCGCGCGGAGATCGTCGTGCTCCTTGTTGTCGGCACGGTGCTCGTTCTGTTCGGCGTAATTGGCTACCAGGCTTGGCAGAGATCACCCTTTGTGCGGGACCACGGGTTTTCTGAAGGAGGCACCGTAAACCAGGTGATGTCGGTGTGGAACGCCGAACTGCCCGGCCAACCCTACAGCACCTCAAGTGACGTGCTCGGCCCCGGACTGGTCGGCGTGGTGTTCGGGGGACTGTTCGGTCTCGGCTGGTGGCGCCACCGCCGGGTGGTCGGGTCACTTGCCGGCATGTCTGGCCACCTCAACTACGGGCCGGCCTGGCGTCTGCCCTGAGCCGGCGACTTGATCAGCGACTCGCGGCAACCCTCCCGATCACGTCCTTCGAGAGCTGCGGGCGAAGCCCAGTGCGGGGCCTGCCCGCTAGTACCGTTGGGGCGTGCCTGAGCATTCTTCTGCCGCCGCCGAGCCGTCCTCCCTTGCCGGTGCTGGCGCCGACCCCAGTGCCGGTGCCGACGCCGGTGCCGGTGCCGGTGCCGACGCCAGTGCCGGTCCCCATGCGAGTGCCCGAGTTCCCGGCGTG
>DATJST010000332.1:0-28152 GCA_035503975.1 Acidimicrobiales bacterium
CAGCCCTGCGCCAGGCCGAGCAGGAGGTCGTCAGCCTGCGTGAATGGGTGGACACCCACAAAGCGCACCTGCTCGCGGTACTGCGCGACGCCCACGCGCGCGTCGAGAGCGCCGGCTTGCTGAGCGAGCCGCCCATTGTCACGTACCAGCCGCCTGACCGCCACGACGCGGTGAGCCTCCAAACGAGCGAGCCGGCGGCGCCGGGCGGCACGGGCAACAGCCAGGAGGCGGCCTACCAGGGAGCGCACGGCAGCCGGAGCGAAGACCAAACAGGGCAGTGGGACACCAACGAGCTCGGGGGTGTCCCAAGTGACAACGGCGCTGCTCAGGGCCCGCCTCCTCCGCCCGCGGAAGGCTTCGCTGCGTCCCCGGGTTATGGGGGCTCGGCCGGCATCCCGGCCCACGCGGCGTCCCAGGGCGGTGCGAGCGACAGTGTGCCTGCCCCACCGGCCAACGGCACGGCCACCGCTCCTGCGGGGAGCCCCCCGCAGCCCAACGGGGCCGGCAGCCTCATGGCCGGCGCAGCCGTGTCGGCCGGGACCGGCACGCCAACGGGCAGCGGGAGCCAAGGCGCCGCGACCCCGGCTTTTTCCGAGAGGGCGCTCGACGATTTCTTCAGCGAGCAGGATCTGGGACAACCCAAGGGCGGGTTCTTCCGCCGGCGCCAGTACTGAGCGGTCCCGGCGTATTTTGGCGCCGAAGTGGGCGCCAGCATAAGGCGTTCTCCACCGTGCGGCCGCATTTGGCGACGGCCCGGGAATGCGCAGAGCCGCCACGCTGTTGGCCCCTTATCCATGGTAGGCTTCGCCGCTCCCCGAAGGGTAAGGTGCCACGATGCCAAGAGCCAAGCAACCAGATCAGGCTGAGGCCAAAGAGACAGTCGTAGTGGCGGCCGCGCCGATTGCGCCGATTAATGGGTCCGCTCCGTCCCCCGCCGAGGGGCCCGAGGCGGGCGCTCCGGCGAAGAAGGCGCCAGCGTCCAAGAGCACGAGCACCAAGGGGGCCAGGGACGAAGCCAAGGGGCACAAGAGCGAGCACAAGACCGAGGAGGCGAAGGCGGCCAAAGGCGACGACGCGGCTCCCGCTGGGGAGGCGCCGCCGGCAGCGCCGGCGACCCACGCCATTACCGCGACGGCGCCGGCGACCGACGCCATTGCCGCGGTGGAGCCGGTTGGTGCCGCCCCCGCGGACAAGGCGAAGGCGGCCCGCCCCGCTCGAGGCCAAAAGGCGCCAACCGGGCACGAAAGCCCGCTGACCCGAGCCGACCAGGCGCAGGGTGCCGTGGCCGCGGACGGCCACAGCGCCGAGGCTCCCGAGGTCGATCACGCCCATGAGTTGTTCCTGGCTCACCAGCGCGAGCTGCTTCTGGCGGAACGGAACAACTACACCCGCCAGGCCGAGGAGCTGCGGGCCCAAGCCGAAGCGCTCGCGCTCGAGCACGAGCCGGGCGATGTGCAGTTCGACGAGGAGGGTGGCGAGGGTGGCACAGCCAACGTCGACCGGGAGCTCGACCTGCATCTTTCGGCGCAGGCTCACGCCGCCGTGGAAGAGATCGACGCAGCACTGGACAAGATCTCGGCGGGCACTTACGGCACGTGCGAGAACTGCGGCACCCCCATCCCCAAAGCCAGGCTCGAGGCGCTGCCCCATGCCCGGCTGTGCGTGTCTTGCAAGAGCGGGGGGCTGACGGCGCGCCGTCAATGAGGGCCACAGGCCGGGGGGCGGTCCTGGCCGGAGTGGCAGCGGCTGTGGTCATCGCCGACCAGGCCACCAAGTCATGGGCGCAGCAGGCACTTATTCCCGAGGTGCCACGCCATGTCCTGGGCCCCACCAACCTGGTGCTGACGTACAACTCGGGCGCCGCCTTCTCGCTCGGTGCGGGCGCTTCACCGGTGATAGAGGCGCTTGCGGTGACGCTCGCCGCCGTCGTGCTCTGGCTCTCGGGCCGCTTGGCCAGGGGGGGCGGCCACGTCGCCGGCCTGGTTGGGTTCGGGCTCGTCGGCGGGGGTGCGCTCTCCAATCTGGGCGACCGGTTCATCCGCCACCATCACGGGGCCGTGGTGGACTTCGTCCAGCTCGTTAGCTGGTGGCCGATCTTCAACCTGGCCGACGCGGCGATAACCATCGGGGCGGTCACGATCGCAGCCGTCTTGTTGTTCGGGCCCGACGTGCAACAGGGCGGCGTCAACCCGGCGGCAGCGGGAACGGACAAGGCCCGATGAGCCCGCAGCCCGAGCCGCTCAAGCTCACGGTCCCTGCGGCGCTCGAGGGGGAGCGCCTCGACCGCGGCCTTGCCCTGCTGGCGGGACTGAGCCGAGCTCGGGCGGCCCAGGTCGTGGCCGAGGGCCACGCCCGCGTCGGGGGCGCCGCGCTGCGCAGCGGCAGCCGGCGCTTGCGCAGTGGCGAGGTGCTCGAAGTAGAACTGCCCGGGCGTCAGGTCTTTCCCGGCGAACGTCCCCCGACGGGTGGCGGCGAGGGGGCGCGACCGGACAGCCCTCGAGCGACCCTGCTCTATGTCGATGACGACGTCATCGTGGTCGACAAGCCGGCGGGCCTCGTCGTCCACCCCGGTGCTGGCAACGCAGGAGGGACACTTGTCCAGCAACTTCTCGACCTTTTCCCGGACCTGGCCGCAGCCGGTCCCGACGGGGCGCGGCCAGGAGTGGTGCACAGACTGGACAAAGGCACCTCCGGCCTGTTGCTGGTGGCCCGCAACGAAGCGGCGCGGGAGGCGCTGGTGCGCCAGATGTCCGCCCGTCTCGTCGAGCGTTACTACTTGGTCCTCGTGCACGGCAAGCTGGGCGCGTCGGACGGGCTGATCGACGCTCCTGTGGCCCGTTCGCCCTCGCACCGGCTCAAGATGGCGGTCGTCCACGGCGGCCGGGCTGCGCGGACGCACTACCGCGTGCTCGGCACCAGCGGCGCGTCGCTCGAGTCCACCCTGCTCGCCTGCCGGCTCGAAACGGGGCGCACCCACCAGGTCCGGGTGCACTTCGCAGCCATCGGCCACCCCGTGGTGGGGGACGCCACCTACGCCACGCCAACCCAGTCCCTCCAGGTGCGCGCGGCCCTGCCCGAGCTGGAGAGGCCCTGGCTACACGCTGCCCGCCTTGGGTTCACGCACCCGGTGAGCGGCGCCGCGCTCTCATTTTCCTCTCCGCCGCCGAGAGAGCTGGAGACGGTCCTCACGGCTCTCGCTCTCGCCCTGCCCGACAGCCTCCTGCGCGAGCTCGCTCTGCCAGGCGGTGAAACTGGGCCTGAGTGAAACTGGGCCTGAGTGAAACCGGGCCTGAGTGAGACCGGTCTGGCTCAGGCGCCGGCCGGCGCCAGGGCCTTGTTGGTGCCAACCCTGCGGACCATATCAGCCAGGGTGTAGGAGTCGAGGTGGGCACGCATGTGGTCGCCGACTTCGGCCCACACCGTGAGCAGGACGCACTGGCCCTCGTGGCTGCACGCCCCACCCTCGTGGGGTTCGCCGAAATCGCCCACGACGATCGGGCCGTCAACCGCGGCGACGATCTGGCCGAGCGAGAGCTTCTCGGGAGGCCGCGCCAGGACGTAACCGCCGCCCACGCCGCGCTTGGAGCGCACCAAGCCGGCCCCCTTCAGTGCGAGGAGGATTTGTTCCAGGTACGGCTGGGGGAGGCCCGTGCGCTCGGCGATGTCACGCACCGAGGTAGGCAGGTCGCCCCCGTGGAGGGCGAGGGACAGTAACGCCCGGCAAGCGTAGTCACCGCGCGTGGAAACCCTCATGGCCCAATCGTACCGGTGGGGCGTGCGCGGGGCCCGGCTACCGGGGCCGATCTAAGCGCACCTGACGAGGGAACTGTCAAGCTGTCCCATATGTCGGTTAGGGTCCCGAGCCATGGTTGATGAAACCGCCGGCCGGGCTGGTGCGGCGCAGGCTACGACCGTACCGGCACCGGGGCGTCCCGGGGTGAGCCAGCCCGGGGGCAACATGCCCGAGGGTTTCGTGCTGCCGGACTACGGCGGCGCTTGTATCGACTCTCTGGTCGCCGCGCTACTCGCGCCTCCGCCCGAGCGGCCTGATTGGCTGCCGCGACCTGTGCGCGAGGCAGCTCAGGTCGTCCTGCTCGTCTTGGACGGCCTTGGGTGGTCCCAGCTACAGGAGCGCCGCCAGGTCGCACCGGTGCTCGCCGCCCTGGAAGGCGGAGCGATCTCGTCGGTCGCCCCGACCACCACAGCGACGGCCCTGAGTTCTCTGGCGCTCGGGATGCAGCCGGCGGCGCACGGTATCGTCGGGTACAAGTTCGTGGTGGACGGCCCGTCGGGGCCCGAGGTCCTCAACGTCCTGCGCTGGAGCACCGTCTCGGGAGACGCCCGGACGTTCGCCGCGCCGCGCGACATCCAGCCCCGGGTTGCCTTCGGAGGTCGCCCCGTGCCCGTCGTGAGCCGGAGCGACTTTGCGGGGACAGGTTTCACCCAGGCTCACCAGCAGGGGGCACGCGAGGTCGGCTGGGTCGTGCCTTCGAGCATCGCCGTGCTGGTCAAGCAGCTCTTGGCGCAAGACGAGCCGCTTGTGTACGCCTACTACGACGGCATAGACAAAGTTGCGCACGCCAACGGCCTGGGCCCGCTCTACATGGCGGAGCTGGCGGCCGCCGACCGCCTCGTAGGTGAGCTCGTGGCGTCGCTGCCTGAAGGCTCTGCGCTCGCGGTGACCGCCGACCACGGGCAGGTAGCCGTGGGCGCCCGCGCGATGGCCCTTGACCCCGTGGTGGCGGCAATGGCGCCGCTCGTCAGCGGTGAGGCCCGCTTCCGCTGGTTGCACAGCCGGCCCGGGGGCCAATCGGACCTCTTGGAGGCGGCGCGTTCGATCTACGGCGGACAAGCATGGGTGGCGAGCCAGGAGGAGGTACTCAATGCCGGTGTGCTGGGCGGCTTCCCCGACCCCAGGGTGCGGGCGCGCCTGGGCGACGTCTTGCTCGTGCCGGCCGGCGAGCACGCCTACCTCGACCCGAGGGACGCCACCGACGCACGCCTGGTGTGCCGCCATGGCGGCCTTTCCCCGGCCGAGATGCTCGTGCCCTTGTTAGGCGCCGGAAGGGGTACCTGAGAGGAAGTAGTCGCCGGCCGGCAGGCTGGGGCGCACGTGCCGGCCACGCCGACCGAGCCAGTGGGCCGCCTTTGGCGCGCTGGGTACACTTCGGCGTGTGGCTGCCCCTGTAGCGGTACCTGGCGCCCAGCCTGTGACCCCGCTACCGCCAGCGGCCGCAAAGTCGCCTCTGGCCCGAGCGCTCGCCTTCGCCCTGCCCAACTGGTCCGTTCCGGCTGCTTGGCGGGCTGTTCGTGCCACCCTGGTCATGCCCGGTCTGTTCGCGCTCTGCAGCCGCGTGCTGCACAACCCGCAGATGGCCACCTTCGCCGCCTTCGGGAGCTTCGCCACGCTTGTCCTGGCGGCGTTCGGGGGCAGTCGCCGGGACAAGGCCATGGCTCACCTTGGTCTCGCCCTCGTCGGCTCTGCGCTCGTGGTGATCGGCACAGCCGTGTGCACTTCGACGCCCTTGGCCGCCGGCGCCGCCCTCGTGGTGGCCTTTTGCGTGCTGTTCGCCGGCGTGACCGGGCCCAACGCGGCCTCGGGAGCCACTGCTGCCATGCTCGCGTTCGTGCTGCCCGCGGCGTCCCCGGGCACCCTCAGTATGCTGCCCGACCGCCTCGCCGGTTGGTGGCTGGCCTCGGCGGTGGGCACCCTGGCCGTGCTCACCCTTGCCCCGCGGCGCGCCGCCGACCGGCTCCGGGCTGCCGCAGCCGAGTTGGCCACCGCTCTGGCCACTCTGCTCGACGCCGCCTTGGCCGGTGCTGCACAGGCGCGCGAGCGCGACGAGGTGACTGCGGCGCGGAAGAGCCTGCTGTCGGCCTTTACCTCAGCGCCGTACCGGCCCACGGGCCTGGCGGCACCGGACCAGGCGCTGGCGGCCCTGGTCGAGGACCTCCACTGGGGGTCGACGGCGGTCACCGAAGCAGTTCGTGACGTAGCCGACCTGCTGGCGGCCCCGGAAGCGGACCGCCAGTTGCTCAGTGCCGCGGCCGCGGCGTTGCGCGACACGGCCGGCATCATTCGCGGCGAGGATGTGGCACCGCGGCTCGACGAACTCGAGAGCCGCCAGCGGGCTTGTGCGCTCAAGGCGGCCAGCGTGTTCGGTGTCGTCAGCGCGGGCACCGACGGCATGGGCACCGACGGCGCGGGCACCGACGGCGCGGGCACCGAGGGCGCGGGCACCGACGGCGCGGGCACCGAGGGCGCCGGCACCGACGGGCTGCCCGAACGTTTGCTCGTGCATGTCGCGTTCCACAGCTACATCGTGGGCGCCGCCGCCCGCCGCGCCGTGTCCGACGCAATGGTGACGGCGAAGGCCTGGCATGCCCGCCTCTCCGCCGCTCCCGGGCATGCGTCCATGCTCTCCACTGAGGATGCCATGCTCTCCACAAAGGACGACAGTGGGGGCGGGCCCTGCGGTCCAGCGGGCGTGGTCTCGGCGGCCACCAACCTCCTCGTCCGCCATACCAGCCTGCGCTCGGTCTGGTTCCTCAACAGCGCGCGGGGCGCGTTCGCGCTCGCCGTCGCAGTTGCCATTGCCAAGCTCACGAACGTCCAGCACGGCTTTTGGGTCGTGCTCGGCACGCTTTCGGTACTGCGCACCAGCGCCGCTTCCACCGGGGCCACGGCTTTGCGGGCGCTCGGGGGTACAGCGGTCGGTTTCTTCATCGGCGCCGGGCTCATCCTGGCGCTCGGGAGCCACCCGGTCGCCCTGTGGGTCGCGCTCCCGGTGGCCGTCCTCATAGCCGCCTATTCGCCCGGTACGACTCCGTTCGCCGTGGGGCAAGCCGCCTTCACCGTCACCTTGAGCGTCCTCTACAACATCATCGTGCCCGTCGGCTGGAAGGTGGGAGCCCTGCGCCTCGAGGACGTAGCCATCGGGGCCGCCGTGAGCGCCGTTGCGGGGTTGCTGTTCTGGCCCCGAGGCGCGGCCCGGGTGGTGGGCGATGACCTCGCCGACGCCTTCCACCGGGGGGGCGTGTACCTGGTCCAGGCCACTTCCTGGGCGCTCGGCTCGCGAACTTCCGCGCCTGACAGCGCCGCCGCAGCCTCCGAGGCGGCGGTGCGGCTCGAGGATGCGCTGCGAGGGTTGCTGGCCGAACAGGGAACCAAGCACGTACCGCGGGACCAGCTATGGCGCCTCGTGGGCGGGGCAATGCGGGTGCGGCTCAGCGCCCAGTCGCTGATCGCGACGGCCGCGCCCGGGATGATGCCCGAGGGCGTGCACCTTGCCCTGGTCCAAGAGGCGGTGCGGGTCGCCGGCGGGTGCGACCGGTTGGCGTCAGAGCTCGGCCGCACGTCCTCCACGGTGGCCCAGGAGCTGGCCGCTCTGCCTCCCGCCGACCTCAGCGTTGCCGCACGGTACGGCTATGGGCTGTGGGTCCTCGAGCACCTCGAGCATGTGCGCCACAACTTGGCTGGCCTGGGCGGCATTGCCGCCGCGGTGGCAGAGAGCTGGGCCCGGCCCTGGTGGGGCTGAACCGCTGGCAGCCTGGCCGGCGGTCAGGCACTGCGCTAAGGCTCGCCGGGCCCCGAGGTGCCGCTGCCGGAGCGCTGCGCCCTCGCCCTTTCGACGAACGCCATCCTGATCTCGGCCAACGCGTCAGTCAGGCTCTTCTCCGGCTCGCCGAGGCGGCCTCGGAGCCCCTCGAGCAGAGCCGCCATCGCGTCGATCGCCAGCTGGGCCTGGGGGAGCCGCGGCGGGCGTTCGGACAGGTTTAGGGCGGCCAGCTCCCACAAGCCCATGACATGGTTCGAGATGACGAGCTCGATGGGCGCTTCCAGCAGCTGTTGGCGCACTGCCTCCATCTCGGCTTGC
The DNA here is from genome assembly GCA_035503975.1 of Acidimicrobiales bacterium. GTDB lineage: Bacteria > Actinomycetota > Acidimicrobiia > Acidimicrobiales > Palsa-688 > DATJMJ01. Next base: position 7,878 of record DATJST010000332.1, read on the forward strand.
GCTTCGGCCAGCTCTTCAGGGCTGGGCTCGGCGCGCTGGCCGGCCGCGCTACGCCGAGCAGGCCGCCCGGCAGGCGTGCCCTCGCCCTCGTCGTCGCCATTACCCCCGCGCGCTCCAGGTGGCGCGCCGCTCCCAGGTTGACCTGGGCCGCCCGCCGGGGCGCGCGGCACCGGGTGCTCTCCACTCGGCGTCCAAAGCGTGCTCACCGCGCTACTCTAGGATGAATCGAACCACGCACGGTACCGACCAAAGGAGCCCGGCAGCGCGTAATGGTCACAGACGGTAATTAGTGTGCCGAGCATGAGATCGTTCTCGGCCGCCCCGGCTGGCGTTACCGGCCGTCGGCGCGTGCTGGGAGGCGCGGGGGGAGCTCCTCGTCAGGCTGGGAGAGGTTTGTAGTGGCCGTGGTGGCGGCCACCAGGGCCGAGTGCCCATCGCCTTGCCCGTGACCTGTGCCGCCTACGCTGTCTCGTCGCGCCACCTGCTCCGGGCACCGCGGCGAGCCAACACCTCGTCCCGTCCAGACCTCTTGGCGCGGGACGACCGGGTCGTACCCTGCTGGCTGCCAAACGGCCAGGCGTCTGTTGTCCGCGCCAAACTGAGGCTCCGGCTGAAGGCGGCGCACGAGCCAAAGGTTTGCTAGAGGAGCCTGTTGCGGCTCTGAAGCCATATCAAGGAGATCACGCATAGCCACTGCACCCGAACCAACCGAGCACCGAGTCAACGAGCGCATCCGCGCACGTGAAGTGCGTCTTATCGACCCCGAGGGCAAACAGCTGGGGGTAAAGGCGCTTCCCGACGCCCTCGCGGTAGCGCGCCAGCTCGACCTCGACCTGGTCGAAGTAGCTCCCGACGCCAACCCGCCAGTGTGCCGGGTGATGGACTACAACCGGTTCAAGTACGAGACCGCACAGAAGGCCAAGGAGTCGAGGAAAAAAGCCACCAATACGTCCATCAAAGAGATGAAGTACCGGCCCAAGATAGGCAGCGGCGACTTCGTCACCAAGACCCGCCAGGTGGGCAGGTTCCTCGAGGATGGCCACAAGGTCAAGGTCACGATAATGTTCCGGGGCCGAGAGGTGAGCCATCCCGAGCTCGGCATGAAGATCCTGGAAGACCTGGCCGAGCAGGTGTCCAGCGTCGCCAAAGTGGAGGCCGCGCCCAAGCTCGACGGGCGCAACATGACCATGGTCTTGGCGCCCGACCGCCGGGCGCGCCAGGCCGCTCGCAAGGGCGCTCCCGACGCAGCGAGGGGCTCAGCGGAGCCGGACCAAGAACCGGCACCGCCGCCCGCCTCCTCCACGCCCGCCGTCGCACCTGCGGGCAGGACTGCAGAGGCGGCCTTGGCAGGCATCCCTCCCGCTCCAGCAGCTGCGAGCACAGCGCCGCCGGCGACAGTGGGGAGCACAGCGCAACCGGCCGCAGCGGGGAGCACAGCGCCGCCGGCGACAGCGGGGAGCACAGCGCCGGCCCCCCGGCCACCGGGCACGGCGGGCTCAGCCGCTCCCGTGCCTCCTGCCCGGGAAGCCGCCACACCGGATCTCGCAGCCGACGGGGCGCGACCGCGACGGCCTGAGCACGAACCTGAGCCGGCCTCCTCGGTCGCTGCGGCACCGCGCTGAGACTGGGCCACCGGACGCCCAGGCTTGAGAGGGGGCTTGCGGCCCCATAAGGCGGGCCGAGAAGGCTGGCCGGGAGCGGGGCCGACGCGGGGCTGACTGCGAGTCGGCCGGCGGCTTCTGCTACCTTGTCAGTCCGGTACCCTGATGGGTGTTGTCAACGCGGGCAAATGAGCCACGGTGACGGGCTGGGTGCGACCGGAGGAGACCGGAGAGCTGCAATGCCGAAGCAAAAGACAGACAGGGGTGCCGCCAAGCGCTTCAAGGTGACCGGGACCGGCCGCCTGCGCCGCCAGCAGGCGATGCGCCGGCACCTGCTCGAAAAGAAGTCGTCCAAGCGAGTTCGGCGGCTCGCCCGCCCGCAGGACGTCGCTCCCGGCGACGCCCGCCTGGTCAAGCGCCTGCTCGGCATCTAGCCGGTCCGTTGGGCAAGAGGAGACGTTCGTGGCACGGGTAAAGCGCGCCGTTCACAGCAAAAAGCACCGCCGCTCGGTCCTCGAGGCGGCGCAGGGGTACTACGGCAACAAGAGCCGTAGCTACCGGGCCGCTCACGAGCAGGTCATGCACTCGCTCATGTACGCCTTCAGGGACCGCCGGGCCCGCAAAGGCGAGTTCCGCCGCCTGTGGATCCAGCGGGTCAACGCCGCGTGCCGCGCCAACGGTACGAGCTACAGCCGCTTCATCGCCGGCTTGGCGGCGGCCGGGGTGGAGGTAGACCGCAAGGTGCTCGCCGACTTGGCTGTGAGTGACCCTGGGGCGTTCTCCAAACTGGTGCATGTCGCCGCCCAGGCTGTGCCTGCGGCGCCAAGCGCCGCCAAGGCCCCTGCAGAGGCCCCCGGCGCCGATCGTCGGACCGCGTCGGGCGAGGGTGCCACAGCTGGCCCGGTCCGACGAGCCAGGGTGAGGACCGCAGCCGGCGAGGCGTGAGGCCTGAGGTAGCGGCGGCTTGAGCGCACTCGCCTACCGCCACCAGCGAGTCCAGCGGCTGCGGCGGCTGGTTTCGCGGCGGAGCGCCCGCCAGGAAGAAGGGCGTTTTGTTATCGAGGGCGCCAACCTCCTGGAGGAGGCCTTGCTCGCGGGCGTGCCTGTCGAGGCGTTGTACGTGGACGTGGCGTGGGACCGCTCCAGCGCCCGGGCCGAGCGGCTGCAAACGTTGCTGGACCGCTGCTACGCCGCCGGTACGCGTATTTTCGAGCTGGACGAAGGCGTGCTCGCCCGGGTGGCGGGCACGGTGACCCCCCAACCGGTGCTCGCCGTCGTGCCGATGCCGGTGCCGTCGCTGACCGATATCGGAGCCAGGGGCCCTTCGTTGGTGGTGGTATGCGCAGATGTGCGCGACCCCGGCAATGCTGGCACGGTGGCCCGTTCGGCGTGGGCGGCCGGTGCGGATGCGCTGGTCTGCTGCGAAGGCACGGTCGACATGTGGAACCCCAAGGCCGTCCGCTCGTCGGCCGGCGCCGTGTTGCACCTCCCTATTGTGGCCGCCCCCGCACCGCGGGCGACGCTCGAGGCGATAGGCGGCTGGGGCTTGCGCCGGTGGGGCACCGTAGCCGTGGGCGGCGAGTATTACGCTGACGCCGACTTGGCTCAGCCCTGCGCCATCGTCGTCGGCAACGAAGCATCCGGGTTGCCCGTGGCTGAAATGTCGGCCGCGCTCGATGGCTTGGTGACGATACCGATGGCCGGCGGTGCGGAATCGCTCAACGTGGGCATGGCGACGGCCGTCCTTTGCTTTGAGGTCGCGCGCCAGCGCCGCAGTCGTGGCGAGGGCCCGCGGGGCGGAGAGCGGCGCTTGCTCGCCGCCACGGGGACCACTTGAACCCGAGGAACAATTGACGTCGCATGATGCGGCCGGCGCAGCGGGCGGCTCCGGTTTGTCAGCGCCCCAACCCGGCGAGGTTATCGCCACCGTCAGCCACGAACTGCGCCAACCGCTCGCCTCGATCCGAGGCTTCACCGAGATGCTCTTGGCACACTGGACGGATTTCAGCGAGCCGGAAAAGCTCGAGATGCTGCGCGGCATCCTTCACGACACCGAACGAGTGGCTCGCCTCGTCGACGACCTGCTCGGCTCGAGTGGTTTCGGCCCGGCCCAGCTCGCCGTGCACTGCCGTCCCATCGACCTGACGGAGGTCTTAGCTCGGGTACGTGCCGATTTCCTGCTGTCCTGGCCCGCGGTCGAGATCTCCGCTCGGGTCCCACCCCGTCGCTGGGTGGTACTTGCCGACCCGTTCAGGCTGGAGCAAGTGCTCACCAATATCATCGAGAATTCCTGCACCCATGGCGGTGCGTCCCGAGTCTCGGTCACCGTTTCCCGTCTTGGCCGGGGTTCGGCTCTCGCTCATCGCCTAGCTGGAGCGCCGCCACGGGACGAACTGCGGGGACCGGGTGGGCCGCCCAATGCCGTCGGCTCGCCGGCCGATGACGACGCCAACCTTATGCCCACTGGGGGCCAGGGTGGCAGCCCGGCCGAGGCCGGATGGGCGGTCGTCAGGGTCGACGACGATGGCCGCGGCATACATCCCGACGAGCTGCCACACGTTACCGAGAAGTTCTTTCGTAGCACCCGTACGACCGCCCGCGGCCTTGGTCTCGGCCTATGGCTGAGCAAGGAGATCGTCGAAGCGCACGGTGGGAGATTGCTGGCGTCCTCGGTTGTCGGGAAGGGTGCCACGGTGTGCTTTACGCTGCCGCTAGCCGGCGCGGCGCACGGAACTCCCCTTCGCGGAGCGACCGGAACTGGCAAGCTAGCGGGAACATGAACGCCGTCCTGCCGGCCGTCGACCGCGCCCGCACCCTTATCGTTGCTGCCGCCAGCGCTGACGAGCTGCGCTCGCTCGAGGCCGAGGCGTTCGGCCGGCGGAGCGAACTGGCGGCGATCAACGCCACCCTGCGCGACCTGAGCCCCGACGACCGTCGCCAGATGGGCCAGGCGCTCCAGCAAGCCCGGGCGACGCTCGAGCACCTGTTCAACGAGCGCTTGGCTGAGCTCGAAGCCGATGAGGCGCGCCGCCGGGCGGAGTCGGAGCGGATGGACCTTACGGAAACAGCGCTGCTGTTCAACAACGAGCACGGGCCTCTTGCCACGCGCCTGCAGGCACCAGTACCGCGCGGCCACTTGCACCTCATTACCCAGGTCCGCCAAGAACTGGAAGATATTTTTGTTGCCATGGGCTTTTCGGTCGCAGAGGGCCCTGAAGCTGAGGACGACTGGCACAATTTCGAAGCGCTCAACATGCCTCCGCATCACCCGGCTCGCGCCATGTGGGACACCTTCTACCTAAAAGCCGGCAAACCCGAAAGCATCCTGCTGCGCACGCACACGTCGCCGGTACAGGTCAGGTTGATGGAGTCGTCGCCTCCGCCGATATACGTCGTGGCGCCCGGTCGCTGTTTCCGCCGGGACACACCAGATGCCACCCACCTTGCCGTGTTCCATCAGCTGGAAGGGCTTGCGGTGGACGAGGGCATCTCCATGAGCCAATTGGCCGGCACGCTTGACGCCTTCGCCGATGCCTTCTTCGGCTCCGGCCGACGAGCGCGCTTGCGGCCTAGTTTCTTCCCCTTCACCGAGCCTTCTGCCGAATTCGACGTTACCTGCTGGGTTTGCGGGGGCAGCGGCTGCCGCACCTGTGCCGGCTCGGGCTGGGTCGAGCTGGGAGGCTGCGGGATGGTCGACCCGGCTGTGTTCGAGGCGGTCGGGATCGACGCCGAAAAGTACACCGGGTTCGCCTGGGGGTTCGGGATCGACCGCCTGGCCATGGTCCGCGCCGGGCTGTCGGACCTTCGCGACATGCTCGACAATGACATCCGTTTCTTGGGCCAGTTCTAGGCGACCATGAAAGTACTGCTCTCCTGGCTCCGGGATTTCACGCCCCTCGGGGCGCCGGGGGCGCCAGGAGCGCCAAGTGCGCCGGGTGCGCCAAGTGCGCCAGGAGCGTCGGCTGTGACAGGAGCGCCTGGCGCGACAGAGGCTTCGGTGGCCGAGCTGGCTCACACTTTGGCCTTTTTGGGCTTGGTTGTCGATGGCATCGAAAGGGTGGCCGCCCCCTGGCCGGGCATCGTCGTCGCCCGCGTCTTGGCCACGCGGGCGCACCCGGCTGCTGACCGGATCCACCTTGTCGATGTCGATGCCGGCGATGGCGAGGCGCTCCAAGTTTGCTGCGGGGCCTTCAACATGCGGGCCGGCGACCTGGTCCCGTTGGCCACCGTGGGTACGACCATGCCGAGCGGCATAGAGATCGGGCGCCGAAAAATGCGTGGCGAGTGGTCCAACGGGATGTTGTGCTCGGCCGCGGAGCTTGGCCTCGGCCCAGATGGCCCGGTGCCGGCCATAATGTTGCTCGGCCCAGAGCTTGCCCGCGGCCGCCCTCTGGCGCCTGGCGAAGAGCTCGCGCCCGCGCTGGGCATCGGGCCCGAAGTGGTTTTCGACCTCGATATCAGCCCCAACCGTTCGGACTGCTTCTCGATCGCGGGTGTGGCGCGCGACCTGGCGGCGGCGATGAGGCTTCCCTTTTCGGTGCCCGAGCCACGCCACAGCGTGGACGAGGCTGTGGAAGCGGCGAACGTGTCCGTGCGCCCCGCAGCGCAAGCCCTATGCGCTCGCTTCACGGGTACCGTCATCGAGGGTGTGCAAGCAGCTGCGGTGCCGGCCCTCGTGGCGTACCGGCTCGCCCTGAGCGGGATGCGGCCGATCAGCCCGATCGTCGATGTTTCCAACTACGTGATGCTCGAGCTGGGTCAACCCAACCACCCCTACGACCTCGACCGCCTCGGCGGCCGGGGGTTATCGGTGCGGCGCGCTGACGAAGGCGAGACGCTCGTGACCTTGGACGGCAGCACGCGTGTGCTGACCCGGGACGACCTCGTCATCGCCGATGGCACGGGGGCAGCCGTCGGACTGGCGGGCATCATGGGGGGAGCCAGCGCGGAAATTTCCGCGGCTACCGCGAGCGTGCTGCTCGAGATGGCCAACTTCGACCCCCTGGCGGTGGCGATGACGGGAAAGCGGCTCGGGTTGTCGAGCGAGGCCCGCACGCGCTTCGAGCGGGGCGTTGACATCGAGCTGCCCGACAGGGCCATCGACCGTTTCGTCGAGCTGCTCGGGCCGGGCGTACGCCGCGGCCCTACCACTGACGAGCGCGTTGCGCAGCCGCCGCTGCCCTCGGTACGGCTGCGCGCCGCGCGGGTCAACCTCGTCCTTGGGACGCACCTCTCCCGGGAGGACTGTGCCAAGCTCCTCGCCCCGCTCGGTTTCGAGGCGAGCCCCGGTGCGGCCTCTGACGAGCTCGACGTATCCCTGCCCACGTGGCGCCCCGACTGCCGGCGCGAGGTCGACCTGGTTGAGGAAATAGCCCGGATTTATGGCTATGACAACATCGCCCGTTCCTTACCGCAGCGCCCCATGGCCGCCACCGGCCTCACCGGGCTGCAGCAACGGCGCCGGGTGCTTGTGCAAGCCCTCGCCGGGGCGGGAGTGGACGAAGCCTGGACAGTGACCTTCCTGTCGGAGGCAGACCTGGCCCGGTGCCGGCTCGACCCAGCTGAGGCGCTCGAACTCGAGAACCCCCTCGACCAGTCTCAGCGATTGCTGCGGACATCCCTGCTGCCGGGTTTGCTGCGTGCCCTGCGCTTCAATGCCGAACGCCAAGCCGGTGCCGTCAGCCTGTTCGAGCTGGGCAGCGTGTTCAGCCGGCCGGCGGCCGGGATGGACGAGGATCTTGTGGCCGGCGTGCACGAATGGCAGCAGCTGGGCGTCGTCGCCACCGGCACCGGCGCGGGCGCAGCCTACGCGGTGCGGATTTGGGAGCTCGCCGCACGTGCCCTACGCCTTCCCGGAGCTGCGGTTGCGGCCTGGGACGGCGGGCCTGCCGCTGGCCAGGCACCGGGCGCCCTCGCGGCCTGGGAGTGCCTGCACCCGGGTCGCCGAGCTGCGGTGACCCTAGCCGGTACCAGGGCTGGCATAGTAGGGGAGCTCGCCCCCGACGTGGCCCGGAGGCACGAACTGGCCGGTCCGGTCGCCGTGGTCGTCGTGGACCTGGCCCCGATGCTCGCCGCTCCCGGACAGCCTTGGTCCGCTCGTCCCGTCAGCCGCTACCCGGCCAGCGATTTCGACATGGCTTTCAATGTCGCCGATGGCGTCGCCGCTGCGGACCTCCAGGGCGCCCTCCGGGCGGCCGCGGGAGAGCTCCTCGAGGAACTTGCCTTGTTCGACGTCTGGCGGGACCCATCGCTCGGCGAAGGGCGCCGTAGCCTGGCGTTCCGTGCCCGCCTCCGGGCCGCCGACCGCACTCTGACCGACGCCGAAGTCGCCTCCGTGCGTGACGCCGCGGCGGCCGCCGTGGCCAAGGCGTACGGGGCCGTGCTGCGCGCCGGCTGAGCCGCCCGGCGCCGGCGGCGGCGCCAACACGCCGGGGTGCCCGCGTAACTGCTGTGCGCGCCCGGTAGCGCCCATGTTGAATGTATATTCATCGACATGTATACTGATCCGGTGGGCGTTGGCTCCGGCGAAAAGGTGCCCGTCGCCGTCTTGGGCGCGTCCGGTTACACGGGCGCTGAGCTGCTCCGGCTGCTGGCCCTCCATCCGGGCTTCGAGGTCATTGCGGCCGGTGCCGGCTCGCACCAGGGCCACGCGGTGGCCGATCTTTACCCTTCGCTCGCTGCCGCCTACCCCGCCATGGCCTACGGCCCGGTCGAGCCCGCGGCCAGCGCCGGGGCCGAGCTCGTGTTCCTCGCCCTGCCGCACGGGGCGTCACAGCACCTGGTCCCGGAGCTGCTCGGCCAGGTCAGCCACATAGTTGACCTGGCCGCAGATTTCCGCCTTCGGGAAGCAGCCGCGTACCCGACCTGGTACGGGGAAGCCCATGCCTGCCCCGAGCTGCTGCCCGAGGCGGTTTACGGGCTGCCCGAGCTCGACCGCCGCGCGCTTTTGGGGGCCCGCCTTGTTGCCGCCCCCGGGTGTTACGTGACGGCGGCTGCGCTGGCATTGGCACCCCTTATCAATGCCGGTGTCGTGGAAAGGTCGGGGATCGTTGTCGATGCTGCCAGCGGAGTGTCGGGAGCGGGCCGCAAGTTGGCTGAAAGCACGCAGTTCTGCACCGTCGACGAGGATTTCACGGCCTACGGCTTGCTCAACCACCGCCACACACCCGAGATCGAGCAGGCGACCGGCGCACAAGTGATCTTCACGCCTCACCTCGCCCCGATGAACCGCGGCATCCTCGCCACCTGCTACGCCCCTGCGCGCCCCGGCCAGGGTCCCGACCCGCTGGAGGTGCTCGCCAAGACCTATGCCGGCGAGCCGTTCGTCGTAGTGTCCGAGCGGCTCCCGTCGACCAAGGCTACGTTGGGCAGCAATACCGCCCATTTGACCGCACGCCGAGATCCCCGCACGGGCTGGGTCATCTCCATCTGCGCCCTCGACAACCTCGTAAAAGGGGCATCCGGCCAGGCCGTGCAATGTGCCAATGCGGTGCTCGGGTGGGCCGAGACGACGGGCCTCCCGCAGGCCGGCGCCGTGCCTTGAGCCGGGCGCCGCGCGGCACCCCGGCAGCCCGGCAGCCTCGCTCCCAACTTGAATTATTATGCAGGGCGGTGTATAATCGTTGAGGTGCCCGGGAACCTGGACCTCAACAGCCCCGCTGAGCTCGGGCCGACTGCGGCTCCGACTGCGGCTCCGACCGGGACTGCGACAGGGACGGCGCCCGGGACGGCGAACGTCAGCGCCGGTGCCAGTGCCAAGGCGGAGGTCCTGGTAGAGGCGCTCCCGTACATCCGGAGGTTCTGGGGCAAGGTGGTGGTGGTCAAGTACGGCGGCAGCGCTCTGTCCAGGAGCACCGCAGGCGCAGCGGGAGACCGTGCCAACTTGGCCGACTTCGCTGCCGACATCGTGCTGATGCGTTCGGTCGGGATGTTGCCGGTGGTCGTCCACGGCGGCGGGCCTCAGATCGGCGAGCTCATGAGCCGGCTGGGCAAGACGCCCGAGTTCCGCGACGGCCTACGGGTAACCGACGCCGAGACTCTCGATATTGCCCGGATGGTGCTGGTGGGCAAAGTCAACCGGGACATCGTGGCGGCCATCAACGTCCATGGCCCGCTGGCAGTGGGTGTGTCCGGGGAAGACGGTGCCATGATCCACGCCAGCCCGCGCCACCCGTCCCTGGGATTTGTCGGCGACGTTACCCGCGTCAGCCCTGAACTTTTGCAGCGCCTGCTCGCCGAACAGCTCGTACCGGTAGTAGCCACGATCGGTACGGACGAGTCAGGGCAGGCGTACAACATAAATGCGGACACCGCCGCTGGCGCCATTGCCGAAGCCCTCTCGGCCGAGAAGCTGGTGTTCTTGACCGACGTCGAGGGGATCCGGTCCGACCAGGAGGACTCGGCAAGCCTGCTCAGCCAAATAGCCGTTGCCGACCTGGAGGCCCTCATCGGTGCTGGCACTGTTGTGGGCGGCATGGTGCCCAAAGCCGGTGCTGCCATCGAAGCGGTAAAGGGCGGTGTGGCCCAGGCCCACATCCTCGATGGCCGGGTACCGCACGTGCTGCTGCTCGAGTTTTTCACCCGAAGCGGCATCGGCACCATGGTCGTGCCGTGAGCGCGGGCACCTCCCCGGCAGGGAGCACGCCCAACCAGCCGTCCCCAGCGCCCATGGGACGGCCCGCCGAGACGAGCCAGACCGCCAGTTACCTGATGGCCACCTACCCGCTCCCCCAGGTGACGTTCGTGCGCGGCGAGGGCTCTTACCTCTGGGACGAAAGTGGTAAGCGGTACCTTGACTTCTTGTCTGGTCTGGGGGTCACCTCGCTCGGCCACGCCCACCCCGTGGTCGCCACGGCCATATGCGAGGCGGCACGCACGTTGCTCCACACGTCCAACCTTTACGGCACGCGGCCCGCCGCCGAGGTGGCTCAGATCCTCGACCGCCTGATCGCAGGCCCCGGACCGGGCTTAGGAGGCAAGATCTTTTTCGCCAACAGCGGTGCCGAGGCCAACGAATGCGCCATCAAGCTCGCCCGCAAATGGGCGGGCCATGGCCGCTACGTCGTGCTCAGCGCTTACGGCTCCTTCCACGGCCGCACGCTGGCCACCTTGCACGCCACCGGCCAGCCGGCCAAGCACGAGGCATTCCAGCCACTGCCCGAGGGGTTCCGCCATGTAGCTTGGCGCGACGCAGGAGCCCTCGAAAAGGCAATAACGCCCGAGGTAGCGGCGATAATGCTCGAACCCGTCCAGGGTGAGGGTGGAGTCTGGCCCGCCGGCGCCGAGTACTTCCAGGCCGTGCGCGAGCTGTGCGACCAACGCGGCCTGCTGCTCATCGTCGATGAAATCCAAGCTGGCCTCGGGCGAACTGGCAAATGGTTTGGCTTCCAGCACTACGGGGTGCGGCCCGACATCGTGACCATGGCCAAAGCGCTCGGCAACGGCGTACCGATCGGAGCGTGCTGGGCGCGCGCCGCGGTGGCTGATGCGTTCGTCCCTGGCGATCATGGCTCGACCTTCGGCGGGCAGCCACTAGCCGCCTCGGCTGCCCGCGCGACGCTGTCGGTGATGGAGTCCGAGGACACCCCGGCTCGGGCAGAGGCGACTGGCAACTACCTACGCAAGAGGCTGGGCGAGCTCGACGGGATTGTCGAGTGCCGCGGCCTTGGCCTCATGCTGGCGGTCGAGCTCGCCGAGGCCCCAGCCCGCGAGGTCGCCGACCGTTGCCTGGCAGGCGGGCTCATAGTGAATGCGGTGACACCGACCGCCCTACGCCTGGAGCCCTCACTGCTGCTGACCGAGGACGAGGTCGACCAAGGCATCGACATTCTCTCGTCCATCCTCGGCCGGGCGCCGTTGGTGCCCCGGGCCGGGCCACACCGTCACAAGGACCCGGAGGAAAGATGACCCGCCATTTGCTCGACGTTGACGACCTGAGCCCTGCCGAGCTCATCACGATCATGGACCTGGCAGAGGACGACTACCCGCCGCGGGTGCTGGCCGGACGGGGAGTAGGCCTCATATTCCAAAAGCCGTCGGCCCGCACCCGGAGCTCGTCCGAGGTGGCTGTGTTCCAGCTGGGTGGCCACCCTGTGACCATCCGAGGCGACGAGGTGGGCATCGACAGCCGCGAAACGGCCGAAGACGTAGCCCGGACTCTCGCCCAGTACCATGCCGCCATCGGTGCGCGTGTCCTGGACCACACCGTATTGGAGCGCATGGCGGCCGTGTCGCCGGTACCGGTCATAAACCTCCTGTCGGACCGGGCCCACCCCCTCCAGGCGATCGCCGACCTGATGACCATGCGCTCGCAGTGGGGCGGCAAGCTGGCCGGCCAGCGCGTGGCCTGGGTCGGTGACGGCAACAACGTCGCCCGCAGCCTGGCGCTCGTCTGCGCCTTGAGCGGCGTCGCGATTACCGTGGCCGCCCCACATGGCCACCATCTGGACAGCGCCACCGCGGACTTGTTCGCCGAACTGAGCGGCAACGAGCTGGTGCAGACCACTTCCCCGGCCGAAGCGGTGACAGGTGCGGATGCCGTGCTCACCGATGTCTGGGTCTCCATGGGCCAAGAAATGGAGACCGCGCAGCGGCTCGACGCCTTCCACGCTTACCAGGTGGGGCGCCAGTTGATGGCCCTCGCCGCGCCGGGTGCCGTTTTCTTGCACTGCCTTCCGGCCCATCGCGGTGAAGAAGTCACCGCCGAGGTCATCGATGGGCCGGCCAGCCTGGTCTGGCCCCAGGCGGCCAACCGGTTGCGGGCCATGCGCGGCCTCCTGCTTTGGATGTTCGGTTCTGGCCCTGGATCCCAGGGATCAGAGGGGCCATGACCGTGAAGCTCACCAAGACGCAGCGCCAGCACCGCGTCGCCCAGTTGCTCGAAAAGCAAGTGGTGACCAGCCAGGCCGAATTGGTCCGTCTGCTGGCCGAACAAGGGGTGGACGCCACCCAGGTGACAGCGTCGCGCGACCTCGAAGAGCTGGGCGCGGTGAAGGTGCGCCGCCAGGGCGGTGCCCTTGTTTACGCCTTGCCCGAGGGCTCTCGCGAGCGCCTGGCCCCCGATGTCCACCTGCGTCGCGTGCTGGGCGAATGGGTGGCCGACATTGCCACCTCGGCGAACCTGGTGGTCGTGCGTACCCCGCCCGGTTGCGCCCATGTCGTGGCTTCGGCCCTTGACCGCGCCGGCCTGGCCGAGATAGTCGGCACCGTCGCCGGCGACGACACGGTGCTGGTCATTGCCGCTGACGGGGTCAAGGGCTCGGCTGTTGCCCGCAAGCTGGCGGGGATGGCCGGCCGAGCCGACTGAGGCCGCGCAAGACCCGCACCTTGGACGAAGAACCGTCACCCCCGACCAGAAAGCCGGTACCCCGACCAGAAAGAGAGACAAAGCAGTGGCCAAAAAAGTAGTGCTCGCCTATAGCGGGGGGCTCGATACCTCGGTTGCGGTGCGCTGGATGAGCGAAGAGATGGGGGTCGAGGTCATCGCCCTGGCCGCCGACCTCGGCCAAGGCGGGGACTGGGACGCCGTCCGCCACAAGGCGCTCCTTGCGGGGGCCGTTGACGCGATCGTCGTAGACGCCCGCGAGGAGTTCGCCCGCGATTTCGTCGCGCCCGCGATCCGCGCCAATGCGCTCTACGAAGGGCGGTACCCGCTGATCAGTTCCCTGTCGCGGCCGATCATCGTGAAGCACCTTGTGGCCGCGGCCCGCCAGTACGGAGCCGACGCCGTCGCCCATGGCTGCACCGGCAAGGGCAACGACCAAGTCCGCTTCGAGGTGTCCACGCGCGCCCTGGCGCCTGACCTCGAGGTCATCGCCCCGGTGCGGGTCTGGGGGTTCACCCGCGAGGACTCGATCGAGTACGCGCAGCGTTTCGGCATCCCGGTCAGCGCGACCAAAGCCAGCCCTTATTCGGTCGACCAAAACCTCTGGGGCCGAACGGTCGAGTGCGGCATCTTGGAGGACCCGTGGGTATCGCCTCCCGACGACGTTTACGAGCTGACCGCGAGCAAGGCCGGGCTCGCCCCCCGGGAAGTGGTGGTCGGTTTCGAGGCGGGCCTGCCTGTTGCGTTGGACGGCGAAGCGCAGCCCCTGGCAGAGGTCGTGGCCAAGCTCGACAGCGTGGTAGGGCCCTATGGCTGGGGTCGCGTGGACATGATCGAGAACCGCCGCGTCGGGATCAAGAGCCGGGAGATCTATGAGTGCCCGGGGGCGCTCGCAATCCTGTTGGCCCACGCGGACCTGGAGAGCATGACCCTCGAACGCGACCTCGCCCACGAAAAGGCCCGTCTCGAGCCCCGATGGGCTGAACTGGTATACGACGGTTTGTGGTACTCGCCGCTCAAGCAGGCCTTGGATGCCTTCATGCAGGAGGCTCAACGCCACGTGTCGGGCGAGGTGAGGTTGCGCTGCGAGCCGGCTGCCGACGGCGGTGGCCGCGGTACCTGCTTCGTTGCCGGGCGCCGCAGCCCGGTCGGGTTGTACGTCCACGACCTGGCCACCTACTCCGCGACCGACCAGTTCCGGCATCAAGACGCCGAAGGTTTCGTGCGCATTTTCGGCCTGGGCATCCAAACATGGGCTGGCCGGCAAGGCCCGGGCGCCGACGTGGACGCGCCCTGAGCAACGGCCGGTGGCCGCCAGGCCGTTGGTAGTGTGACCGCCGATGACGCTCTGGCAGGGCCGGTTTGGCGGGAGCAAACAGGCCCGTGAGCTTTTTGTGTTCACCGAAAGCCTCTCCTTCGACCGGCTCTTGGCGGCCGACGACATAACTTGCAGCCGGGCGCACGTGCGCGGCCTCGAGCGAGGCGGCCTCCTCTCTCACGACGAGGCCGGAGCCCTCCTGGCGGCACTGGCCCAAGCCGAAGAGGAGCTGGCGGAGGGGACGTTCGAGTTCAGCCCGGGCGACGAGGACGTGCACACCGCCATCGAGCGCCGCGTCACTGAGCTCGCCGGCGAAGTTGGCGCGCGCCTTCACACCGGGCGCAGCCGGAACGACCAGGTCGCCACCGACCTGCGCCTGTTCACCAAACGAGCCATCGCCGAGGTTGCCCGGGGCATCCTTGGCCTGCAAGACGTCCTGCTGGTCCGTGCCCGGGAGGCAGGCGATGCCTACCTGCCCGGCTATACGCACCTGCAGCGGGCTCAGCCGGTCCTGTTGGCGCACCACCTCCTGGCCCATGGTTGGGCGCTGGCCAGGGACGTCGACCGCTTGGCGGCCAGCCGGCGGCGGCTTGATGTTTCGCCTCTGGGGGCAGGGGCGCTGGCCGGCTCGTCGCTTTCGCTCGACCCGGACTGGGTGGCCCACGAGCTCGGGTTCGCGGGGCGCTTCGACAACTCGATCGATGCCGTGTCCGACCGCGACTTCGTGGCCGAGATCTTGTTCGACCTGGCCTTGCTCGGGACGCACCTGTCTCGCCTGGGCGAGGAGGTGGTGCTGTGGTGCTCGCAGGAGTTCGGGTTCATGCAGCTGGACGATGCCTACGCCACGGGCAGCTCGATGATGCCCCAAAAGAAGAACGCCGACATAGCCGAACTGGCACGGGGAAAGACCGGGCGCCTCATCGGCCACCTCACGGGGTTGTTGACCACGTTGAAAGGTTTGCCCCTCGCCTACGACCGTGACCTCCAGGAAGATAAGGAGCCTCTCTTCGACGCCCTGGTCCAGGTGGACCGCTCGCTCGACGCGCTCGCCGGCCTGCTCGCCACAGCCACCTTTGACACCCAGGCGATGGCTCGTGCCGCCGACACACCCATGCTCGCCGCCACGGACCTGGCTGAGTGGCTGGTGCAAAAAGGCATGCCCTTCCGCCGGGCGCATGAGCTGGTCGGCGCCATGGTGCGCGACTCCATCCAGCGCCGCGTCCCGCTTCCCGAGCTGGTAGCCGCCCACCCGGCTCTCGGTGCAGACGCCGTGGCCCTGCTCGAACCCGGGGTTGCGGTGACGCGGCGGAGCACCCCGGGAGGCGCCGGCCCGGGGCCGGTCAACACCCAGCTGGAACACTTCGCCGCTGTCCTGCGCGCCGACGCCGAACGCTTTGGCCTGGACAAAGCCCATGCTCACGGCGCTGGTGGCCACGAAGCGGCTCACTGAGGCCGCTCGCCAGGGCCCGTTGCTCATGCCCGCCTGGCTGGCGGCGGCGACCTCGGACCGAGCGCAGCGTTGCGGCTCAGAGCGCCTCTCGGCCGACTTCTGGTCGCGACCGGAGGTTCTGGGTGCACCCGCGGAGCCAACGCTAACGACAGCGCGACCAGTTCCCCGGCTGCACCCAAATCCGGCTCGCCGGCAGTGCATCTAGCGAAGCAGTGCATCTAGCGAAGTCGCGGGCCGCTACGCCGCCCGCTCACCTGGGCGCGTCCTTCTTCCTCGGCGACCCGCGCGCCGTGGCGCAAGCCTTGCTCGGCAAATTGCTCATGCGCGACGACGGGCGAGCCGCCCGCCTCGTGGAAGTGGAGGCCTATCTCGGCCTGGACGACCCGGGGAGCCATGCCTTCCGAGGGCCCACGCCGCGCGCCAGCATCATGTTCGGGCCACCTGGACGGCTCTATGTCTACTTTTCCTACGGGGTGCACTGGTGCGCCAACATCGTGTGTGGGCCGGAGGGCCAGGCGTCGGCGGTCCTGCTGCGGGCCGCCCAGCCCGTTGCCGGGCTCGAGCAGATGCGTGCGGCCCGCGCGCATGGGCGGGCCTTGGTCCGTGACCGTGACCTTTGCCGTGGCCCTGGTCGCCTGACCGAGGCGTTCGGCATCGACAAACAGCAGAACGGCCTAGACCTGACCGCGACCAACCCCGCACCCGTGCTGTGGGTGGCTGACGACGGGGGTGGCTTGGAGGCGAACATCGTGGCCACGCCCCGGGTCGGGCTTTCTGTCACACGCGGGGCGGACTTGCCCTGGCGCTATGTGGTGGCGGGCAGCCCGTGGGTCTCGGCCACGCGCCGCACGGCACCACTCGAGCAGGGTTGAGGCGGCGATCGGCGCGGCGCCGATGGTTCGCCTGGGCACGGCGGCCCCCGCGGTGCTCGGCCGGGGGGCCGCCGAAGACGCCGAGGAGGGCTTCAGCCCTCGGAACCTCCCGGCCCGCTGTGCGCACCTTGCGCCAAGCCCGCAGTAAGGGCACTGGTCAAGGCGTTTTGCGAGTCGCCCTCGAGGGCCCAGACCGAGGCGCCGGCCAGGCCTTGATAGACGATGTAGCGCGCCTTTTCGAACACCTCGGCCGGGTTCTCGATCGACCAGAACGTCTCCGTCGTCGGGTTGTACAGCCAGCTGGCCCCCGTTACGGGGTCGAAGTGCCACGAGAAGCCGGAAGTGCCCTGGGCCGTGCACCCGTTGGTCCCCCCCGAGCTCACGCCCTGGGACGGGCAGGCGGCCAGCTCGTAATAGTCGGATGTACCAGCTGGGTCAGCACCGTCCAGGCCTGCCAGGTAGGTGCCTTGGTCAGTCATGTCCGGTGACGTGGCGGGCCCGGTTGCCGGCTCGTACAGGCCGTAGTCGTTGCCCGGCGCGACACCTGTCCAGCCGTGGCCGTAGTAGGGCAGGCCCAGCACCAGCTGCCAGGGCGGGACGCCCCGGTGTTCGTAGTAGGCGACGGTGCTCGAGACGCTGATGAGTGGTTCGGCCGTGGTGTTGGGGGCGTTGGGCGACTCGTAGAGGTTGGACTCGAAGTTGGTCGGCCCGGTGCTGTCCCAGGGGCCCTGGAAGTCGTAGTCCATGACGACTTCGTCGTTGACCCAGCGCGACAAGCCGGCCGGGTCTTCGTCCACCGCGTTCTGCGTGCCGGCGGGCAGTTCGACGGTGAGCGTGTACTGCTGGCCGGTCGTGCGGCTCAAGGCGGCGAGCTGAGAGCGGAAATCCTGCATGAGGAGCACGAGGTCCTCGGTGTCAGCCGGGCTGTACATGTTGCCCGGGGCACCGTTGTTGTTGCCCGGGTACTCCCAGTCGATGTCGAACCCGCTAAAGAGACCTGCAGTGGTGCCATTTGGGAGGAAAGGCGGCTCGTCCCCGGTCACCGGCAAGCCCTGGTCGCCCACCGCCGCTCCCGGGTCGCCCAGGATGTACATGTCGATGCAGGACTGGACAAAAGCCTGCCGGGCTGCCGGAGTGGAGGCCGCCGCGGAGAAGAACGCCGACCCGTTGTAACCACCGAGCGACATGATCACTTTGAGGTTCGGGTACTTGGCTTTGAGCTCGGAGAGTTGCTCGAAGTTGCCGGCCAGGCCGGTGGTGGCATTGCTGTTGGCCTCAGGTTGGCCATTTGGCCCGCTGATCGGCGTGAGGTACGGGGTCTGGTAGTCGGCCCAGATGTCGAGGCTGCTGCAAACCACCGGGTTGTAGTTGGGTTTGGTCGGGTCCTCCTGGATGGGCGTCTTGGGTACGGCGAGGACGCCGGAGGGGTTGTCCGAGGCTCCCGAAAGTGGCTCGACGCCGCCGAAGGCGTAGTCGAGGTCGGTCAGGTCGCCGATCTCGCCCTCGTTGTCGGCGTTGGCCAGGTCAAATCCCCGGCCGTAGATGCCCCACTGTTCGAAGAAGGCCATCTCGACCTTGCTCCCCCCGGGGCCCTGACCGAGGGCTGCTGGGCCATGCGAGCGGGTTGACGCCGATGCCGGCGCCGCGCTCAGCACCACTGCCAGGAGCCCAGCCATCGCCCCTATGGCGAACCGGCTCGGTGGACGTGATTGCACTGTTCCTCCCTT
The DNA here is from genome assembly GCA_035503975.1 of Acidimicrobiales bacterium. Taxonomy (GTDB): domain Bacteria; phylum Actinomycetota; class Acidimicrobiia; order Acidimicrobiales; family Palsa-688; genus DATJMJ01. The sequence continues at coordinate 26,169 of DATJST010000332.1, forward strand.
TTATTGGCCGCGCGCCAGCACCAGCGCTCTGTGCGGTTCGCCTGTTGGATGATCCTGCGGTGCCCCTGCCCAGGCGGCCCGGGTGCGCGGTCCGCTCGGGCATTGTGGTCTAGACCATGTTCACCGGAGCAGACATTACTGTGGTCTAGACCATCACGTCAACTGGTCTAGACCAGCGCCCGGCCCCGGCCCCGGCCCGCAGTCCCCGGCCCGCCGTCCCCGGCCCGCCGTCCCCGGCGCACAAAGGCGGCTACGCCAGGAGCGCGGTCCCTAGGATGCGCCGGGTGCGAGCATTCGATGGCGTCCTGTTCGATTTCGGCCACACCCTTTTCACCAACCGGCCCGCGCGAGCCTGCACCGAGGCGTTTTACGCCAGTTCAGGCATCGAAGTTGACGAGGACACCTTTGCGGCCTGCTGGGCCGGCATCCGGGAGCGCTCCCGCCAGCCCGACGAACTGGCCAAGGGGCGCGACACCAACGCTGCCCTCCACCGCGCCTGCTGGCTGGCCCTGCTCGCCCCGATGGACGTCCTTGCCCCCGGGCTGTGCGAGTTCACCTATGAGCTCGAGTCGTCCCACAGGGGATGGGAGCCCTACCCCGACAGCGCGGAAGTGCTGGGAGAACTGCGTCGTCGCGAGGTGCCCGTCGGGGTTGTCAGCGACTGCGGCTGGGATATCAGGGAGCCGTTCAAGGTGTACGGGCTCGAGGACCTTGTCAAGTGCTTCGACCTGTCGTTCGAGCACGGCGTCTGCAAACCCGACCGGGCGATCTTCAGCGCCGCTTCCGAGCACTTGGGTGTGCCTGCCGCGCGGACGCTCTTCGTCGGCGACAGCCCTCTCACGGACGGCGGGGCCGCGGCCGTTGGGATCGCAACCTACCTCCTGCCGGCGCGGGACAGGGTGGCAAGCCCGGCGTTGTCAGCGGTCTTGGACCTCGTCGGCTAACCCGCGGGTCTGAGGGCCCCCGTTGGCCCCGACCCGGTGGCTCACCGGCCTGCCCGGCGTCTCGCCGGGCCCTCGCCGGCTCCGTCCCCGGTGGCTCACCGGCCCGAGCAGCCGGCTGCGAGGCGGGGTTTCCCGGGCGAGGCCTCGTGAACAGCCAGAACGCGTTTTTCGGCGGCTGACTGTCGCGGCGCGGCCGCAGCACGCTACGATGGTTGTACTCGCCACCCGGGCGAGCCCCAGTGGGACTGGCCAATGACTTCCGGAAGGGTTCCGGAGGCCATTGACAAGCCTCGCTGGGCGGGTTAAGCTAGTAAGCCGCTCGGTGGTTCGTTTGCCACTGGGCGACGCCTGGAAGGAGGTCCTACGGGGCCCCCTGATTGAGGCGACCAGCGGATGGCACCGCCGCCTGCTTCGTGCAGACGTGTGCCCCGCGACCAGTGGACCTTGAAAACGGAACAGAGGAAGTTAAAAGCTAGTGCGGGTGCGCCGGTTCAAACCGGTGCGCCATCTTGTCAAGCATTAGACGGACAACAACTTCCGTCTTGTGCCAACCAGCCGCGGGACACCGTGGCTGGCGCTCTTGATCAGGTTCGCGGCACTCCGCTAGGGGTGCCCACAATCTCGATGGAGAGTTTGATCCTGGCTCAGGACGAACGCTGGCGGCGTGCTTCACACATGCAAGTCGAACGGGGCTCATCCGGGGTAACTCGGAGAAGGCCTAGTGGCGAACGGGTGAGTAACACGTGAGAAACCTGCCCCGAAGACTGGGATAACAGCGGGAAACCACTGCTAATACCGGATGACCCCAGCTGGCCGCATGGCCGGCTGAGGAAATGGGCCTACCGCTTCGGGAGGGTCTCGCGGCCTATCAGCTAGTTGGTGGGGTAACGGCCTACCAAGGCTACGACGGGTAGCTGGTCTGAGAGGACGATCAGCCACACTGGGACTGAGACACGGCCCAGACTCCTACGGGAGGCAGCAGTGGGGAATCTTGCGCAATGGGCGAAAGCCTGACGCAGCAACGCCGCGTGAGGGATGAA
>DATJST010000333.1:0-3210 GCA_035503975.1 Acidimicrobiales bacterium
CTCTTTGGGCTGCTGGCCTCCTCTGGCCTGAGGGTCGGCGAGGCCCCTCTGCCTGACCGGGAGTGACGTCGACCTCACCTCGGGGCTGCTGACTGTTGGCGACGCGAAGTTCGGCCGGGAACGTTATGTCCCTCTGCACCCAAGCAAGACCGAGGCGCTCCGTAGGTTACTCCCCTCCCCTGGGATTTCATCGGCGGCCCCGAGCTACGGTTGCCAGCGGAGTGACCAGCACCATCAGCCCACTCGCCAGGTATGGGCGGCCGCCCGCCCCCTAATGCGAACAGCAGTCCATCCATCCTGGGGTCCTCTTCTGTGACCGAGGTCAGGGGTGGCGCACCCCGTCGATAGCTAATCGGTTATCATGGGAGAATGGATGGCGCCGTGAGGACTGTGGCCGCCGGGCTGCTGCTCATGGCCCGTGAGGAGGCTGGCCTCTCTCAACGCGAGTTGGCCGAACGCGCCGGGGTGGCCCAGTCGGAGATCGCGAGGATCGAAAGCGGCAACCGGGAGCCCAGCATCCCAACTTTGCAGCGGATTTTGGCCGGCGCCGGCCTCGAACTCCGGTTCCGGCTGGCACCGATCGATGAACACGATCAGGTCTTGGCTTCGCGAGAGGCTCGGCGTTCCGGTCAGCAGAAACGGACAGCGGCAGCCCGACACGCCCACAACGTGGCGCAGTTCGCCGCGAACGCGAAACGGCGGTGAGCCCCCGCCGTCCCCAGCTGAGCGCGGAGCACATCCTGGCCGCCCTCAATAACCGAGGGTCCGGTACGTGGTGATCGGGGCATTCGCTGCTGTCGCTCAGGGAGCGCCCATCGAAGCTACCTACGACATCAACGTGACACCCCAACGCGATCCTGAGAACCTCGAGCGGCCATCCCTGGCCTTGCGCGACCGCCATGCCGGCATCCGGGTCGACTACGTGGAAGAGGGTCTGCCGTTATCGCATAACGCCAACTCGTTGGCCCGCAGGGACATGCTCAATCTGACATACCCCGCCGGAGACTTCGACATCGTGTTCTCCCCGGCGGGAGTACCGTCAGGCTATGAGGATCTGGTTCCACGATCGGTGCTTATCACCGTCGGCGGCCGCAACCGCCCAAGCCTGCCCAAACCCTGGGACAAACCGCCTCGGCCCCGGTCCGTCTTCAGTCTAGGGTCAAGAACGCTGACGCAGCAGGAAGTCGAGCGTCGCCCGGTTGAAGGCCTCGGGGTCCTCGTGCAGGCCGGCATGCGACAGCTGCTCGAACACGACCAGTTCGCCGTCAGCGATGCCATCATGGAGCCGCGCGGCGAAGCGCGTCGAGCAAACGAGGTCTCTTGCTCCAAAAGTGATCAGCGTCGGAGCGCGGATCTCGGCCAGTGCTTGGCTGGCGTCGTGCGCGACGACAGCGTCGAGCTGAGCCACGAACCCGGCCGCCTTCTGCGCCGGGCGCCCTCTTACGAACTCCACCAGCGAGTCGATGAACTCCGGCCTTTCGTCATAGGTCTCGGGCGTAAAGCACCACGGGAAGATGCCCGTGACGACGACGTCAGCAATATTGGGTAGCGCTGAAGCCAGTGCGCGCCATTGCTCGACGACGGTCTTCAGGTAAGCGTCGCTCTTGTCCCACCCGCTATGCAACGAAAGCGAGCGCACCAGGCCTGGATGGCGTGCCCCCAGGTGCAAAGCGATCGCCGCACCGAGCGACATGCCCACGACATGGGCCCTCTCAACCCCGATGGCTTCGATGAACAAGGCGACCTGGTCCGCGTAGCCCTCCGTCGAGTACGGCCCAGGCGGCGTGGAACTCTCGCCTGAGCCGGGCAAGTCGATGGCGACGCAGCTGAAGTGCTCGGCGTAGGCCGGCAGCTGGAAGGCGTAACAGGCGTGGTCGGCCGAGGTGTAAGGGATCAGTAGGACCGTCTCGCCTTCCCCCTGGACGTCGTAGTTGATGCTGAGGCCGTCGACATCGACCTTTGGCATTGCGGTTCCCTTCTAGCGTGAGGTTGCACCGATCCTACGTCCACAACCGGCGTCGTGATCGGAGCGTACGGCGCGTCTGGGAATTGACCCTGGCTGAGGAGAAGCCCGCGCTCTGCCCAGCCGGGAGGGCGGCGTCACCTGCTTGCTCAACGTCGCATATCCCGCTGAACGCCGGGCGGTTTACCAAGAATTCGGGCTTACCTCTGTGACCAGCCCGGCCGCTGCACGGTCAGCCCGTGCTCGCGTCGCCGACATGGAGCGCGAAAGCCTGGTTCGGGTGAAGAAATCACAGTAAGGAACCACGCTCCGGGAAGCCCATCGAAGCTAGAGTCTGCAGACAGTCATGGGAGAGAACTCACCGGCAAAGGGGACTACGTCGATCACGAGACGACGGTTCGTGGCAGATGGCGCTGTCTTGGCCTTGTTCCTCACGGTCCCCCAGAGTCTCCGGGCTCCTCTGAGTACTCCTGTGTTGGTTCGCTCGACCTTTGTCCCCTTGGTCGGCGCCACTTTTCGGATGATCGGCGGTGGGCTGAAGGTGGATGCGGTCTTGACTACGGTCGATGACATTGCGCCGGTCCGGTGGCCAGACGACCAGGTCTGCTTCGCCCTATACTTTGACCCGGCCGAGCGGGTACCCAGGAACGATGGCATCTACTCTTTCGGCCACCAACGAATCGGCAGCCTCAACCTATTCGTGACCGCGGTGCGACGCAGAGGGGGCGCGAACACTTTCGCGGCCGTCATCGACCGCCGCGTATTATAGTGCCGAGCCCGTGACAGAACAGGAAAGAGAAAATGTCTGACGCGTTCATTGGCGAGATTAGGCTTTTTGCGTTCAATTTTGCCCCCATAGGATGGGCGCTCTGCAACGGCCAATTGCTCCCGATCGCCCAGAACACCGCGCTGTACTCTCTTCTGGGGACCTACTACGGAGGCGATGGCAAGACTACGTTCGCCTTGCCTAACCTACAGGGCCGGGTGCCCTTGCACCAGGGAGTCGGCGTTGAATCGACGTCATATTCGATAGGCCAGCCGGGTGGGAGCCCAGAAATAGCACTAACGAAGCAGCAAATGCCAGCACACAACCACTTGGTCCGTGCCTCCAACGGGAACGCCACGGCTACTAGCCCTGACGGTGCAGTCCTGGCCCAAGCGAGCACACCGAACTATGTCCCTGCAGGCCCCACCTCTCTGGTTTCCTTGGGGCACGGCACGCTCACGGACACAGGGGAGGGCCAAGC
>DATJST010000334.1:0-16331 GCA_035503975.1 Acidimicrobiales bacterium
CGGCGCCCGGGCGTGCTCGTGCTAGACGAGTTCCAGGCGATCACCGACTTGGACGACCACCTCCCTGGGGTGCTCAAGGCCCTTTCGGACAGCTACAGTCGGGTTTCGCTTGTGTTGGCTGGGTCCCAACGGCACCTAATGGAACGCCTGACCGGCTCAACAGGGGCGCCCCTTTACGGGATGGCTGAGCCCTTGGCCCTCGGCCCGGTGGGGACGGCCGACATGGTGGCCTACCTGCGCCGGCAGGCCGAGAACGCCGGCAAACCTATGAATGTCGAGGTGGCAGGGCTCGTCATAGATGTGGCCGGCCCGATCCCGAACGACATCCAGCGCCTCGCCTACTCGGCCTACGAAGCAGCCGAAGGTCCCATCGACGCCGGGGACGTTTACGAGGGCATGGAGGAGGTCACCTTCCACGGTGATGCGACCTACGCCGACGCCTATTTGAGGTTCTCGCCGGGCCAGCGCCGGGTCCTGAGGACCTTGGCGGCGCACCCTCAGGGAGAGGTCTTCTCGGCTCGTTTCGCCCGTGATGTACAACTCGCCAATGCGGCGTCAGTCCGCAAAGCCGTCGATGCCCTTAGGGCTGCCGAGGTAATTAGCCAGGAAGGCGAGGTTTGGAAGGTCGCCGACCCCTTTTTGCGTTACTGGCTGAACTGGCTCCTTGGGGCGGTCGCGCAGCACGTGAGATCCAAAGAGACGCCATAACGGAGGGCTGAAAACCGCGGCAGGACGTCGCACGATCGCCTTGGTGTGCCCTGACGACAGCCGGCCGGACACGAGCCGACCACACCGGGCCATCCCGACGAGGACTGCGGTGCGGTCGGGCCCGCCCTTGTGACACGCCAGATCCTCGGGGGGTTGTGGACATTTACGAGGCTGCCGGACTGGGGAGGCCCGAGCTTTCCCTGATCGATGACAACTTTGCGCCATCCCGGAAGAGGGGTCGTCCCGGGTCGACTGGCAGAATCGGTCTGTGCCTCGCCATCGAGACGTCCAAGCCTTCCACGACCGTGCTCCCAGCTACGAGAGCGGGTGGCGGGGCAAGATGCACCACGACATCGCCCTTCGTACTGCTGAGCTCGCCATCTCTCTCGATCGAGCGCCCCACCGCGTGCTCGACGTGGGCTGCGGGACCGGCTTATTGCTGCGGCTCCTGGCCCAACGTCTCCCTGGCTCGGACGAACTGGTCGGGGTCGACGCTGCGCCGGGTATGGTCGACGTCGCAACGTCGATGAGGAACGACCGCCGCCTCCGGTTCTTGGCTGGGGTTGCCGAGGACCTGCCCTTTCCAGAGGCGTACTTTGACCTGGTTGTCAGCACGACGTCGTTCGACCACTGGGAGGACCAGCGCGGTGGCCTCAGCGAGTGTGCGCGAGTCCTGAGCCCGGGCGGCCACTTGGTCCTCACCGACTTGTTCTCGCTCTGGCTCGTTCCCACTCTGCTCGTCGGTCACCGGGGCCACGCCCGGACCAAGCACCTCGCCGGCGACCTGCTGAAAGCATGCGGCTTTCACATCGTCAGCTGGCACAGGCTGTACGCCCTCATCCTCAGCACGGCCGTAGCGGCGAAGTGACCCCGACCGTTATCCCACCCACCGCGGTTCTCCGGGCGGGCCCGGCCATCCACAAACGGCACCGGCCTGGAAGCCAATGCGCCGATCTTCTGTAGCGCGATCCAACGAAAGTCGGCCAGCGCGGAACTAAAGGCCGCACAACATGGCGGACTTGTCCCATAGTTCTTTGCACAGCTGCGGGTCATCGGCCAACGGGCTCGGTCTGGCGGGCCTGCGGTCGGCGAAGTAGCCGCCGGGCTCCCAGTCCTTCCCAGGGGGGCTCGTAGCGAGCCACACGATCGTGTCGGCACCATGCTCGGCCGAGCGCATGGCCAGCCGGAACGGCGAGCTCACGACCAGGCGGACCGCGAGCGGCCCTGAGCGGCCCCACTGCGAGCGGACCATGCCCGGGTGCACGGCCGCCGCGCTCACGCCCATGGCGCCCCAGCGCCGGGCGAGCTCCCGGGTGAAGAGCACGTTCGCCAACTTGGCCGACTTGTAGGCCCGCAGGGCGTTGTAGCCCTGGGCCATGTCCAGGTCGTCCAGGACGACCCTGGCGTCCCGGGCCGTGCCGGCCCGGGACGAAGTCGTGACCACGACCGCCCCGGCCGCGCTGAGCGGGGCCCGGAGCAGCAACGTGAGAAGGAACGGGGCCAAGTGGTTGACCTGGAACGTCAGCTCGTGGCCGTCGACGGTCAAGGTCCTGTTGGGACCGGCGATCAACCCGGCGTTGTTCACCAAGACATCTATGTGGGAGTGCCGCCGCCCGAGCTGGGCCGCGAGGGCGCGCACCTCGTCCAGGTGGGCGAAGTCGACGACATAGCGCTCGGCGCCGAGCTCTGCACCCACCGCGTTCACCTTGGCCGGCGACCTCCCCACGATGACCACCTGGTCGCCTCGTTTCCTTAGCGCCCGGGCCGCAGCGGCACCAATGCCGTCGCTCGCCCCTGTGACCACCACCACCCGTCCACCTCTGACTGGCACGCTCATACCGTAAGCGTAAACTATGGTCCATGCTCCACAGTCAAGGGGGCCCTTGGCGTGCTCATCGGTGAGGTGGCCCGGCGTGCAGGCGTCAGCCGGGACACGGTCCGGCTTTACACGCGTCTTGGGCTGGTGGCCTGCGCTGAGCGCCCAGCCGGCTCGCGCGCTTATGCCGACTACGGCGACGACGCAGTCGAGCTCATCCAGAACATCAAAGTGGCACAGTCGATCGGCTTTTCCCTCTCCGAGCTTGGCCCCATCGCTGCCGCTTACGTGGCGGGCCGGCTGGACGAGCACCAGCAGCGGGCGTTGCTCGAAGCCAAACTTGCCGAGGTCGAGGACAAACGGCGCCAGCTGGCCCAGATGGCTAGGTTCCTTCGCTCCAAGCTGGCCGACCTGCAGTAACTCTAACGGGTAGCCGTCAGCTGGGCGGTGGTCCGTGTGCCTGGAGGCTCCGGGCGTCGTTGGCGCTGGTCGGAACGTCCTAGACGGGAGCCCCCCTCACTTCGGAAGGACCTTCGGGTTTGCTCGCGTGATCAGCGTTGAGCCCGGGCCAGCGGTGCGCCTGAAGCGCTGTGCCAGTGGGATATTATGGCGCGGCCGCGTTCCACGGGTACCCAGTGCCGAGCGTCGAAATGCTCGAATTCCTCTTGAAACACAAAGGTTTCTTGGGCAGCGCATACAGAACAATATGCGGCTCGTCCGGACCTCACATGAGGAATTCGGGAGCTGGTCAGACGCTGGACCAACCACCGTCGGACGCGATCACCTGGCCTGTGACCCATCCCGCTTCGTCGCTGACCAGCCAGGCGACGAGGCGCGCGGCGTCGTCGGGGGTCCCCCAACGCCCCCCAGGTAGCCGGGAGGCGACCGCCCTGCGGATCCCGGCCTCATCGTCGACGGGTCCTGGATCGTTGTGGGCGAGGGGACGGCGCGCGCCGTGGCGCAGGTGGCCGAGATCGATGGCCGCGTGGTCCGGGTCCGGCCGCTCCCGGGGCCCGTTGAGCCGCACCGCCACCTCCTAGACAAGCGGATCGCCGCGGCTTGATGTCACCGGATTGAGGTGAAACACCCGGCCCGTATCGTTTGACCTGAGCTGGCTTTTCAGCGGCCTCGTACCCGGGTGATCTCGATACGTAGCGGCACCGAGAACCGCTTGCCGAACTTCTCTATGCTGCCGCTCAGCCGGGCCATGCCGTCGCCGTACTTGGCAACATAGGCCTGGTTCTCATGTGGTGGCGGGACGTCGTCGGCGCGGCGTGCAGTCCCGGTGAAGACCACGATGTCCCCGCCGGTCCCGTCGCCGTCAAAGTGCAGGGCGACATGGGGCCGCTCGACGACATGGTTTACCCGGTTCGCCTTGACGTCGTTGTAGATCAGGATGGAGCGGTCGTCCTGGAACAGGAACCCGACCGGGTTTGGCTGAGGGGTGCCGTCCTTGCCGACCGTTGTGACCCAGATGACCTGTTCGTCGTGCAACCGGCGTCGAACTCGTTCTCCGAAGGGGGTGCTGGGGTCGGGGAGCGCACCTTTCGCCACACCGCTGACCATAGTGGGCACTCCCTGGTCGTGGCCCACGCGGTTATGGTGCGGTTCGTTGGCCGCAGTGAGATGGGGCCGCAAGGCCCTTCGGTGCCGGGCCCGTCACGCTGGGCTGGGGCCGTGCCCCCGCCGTGGTTGTCAGCGCATGGAGGGCCAGAGCGGCCGGAGCTATGGTCGAGCCGCATGTTCGGCAGCCCGGGTAGCGCACGCTATGGCATCGACGGCGGCTTCATCGCCCCGTCGTTTTATGCGGCGCTCGCCGGATTTCTCGTCGGGGCGAGGCTGTCGGCGAGGCGAAGGGGGCACCCGGGCGTCGGCCGTCTCGCAGCTGCTGGGGTCGTCGCGGTCGCACTCTCCGAGGCGAGCTTCCTCTACTCGACAGGCCCCGGCAAGCGCTCGGTCTGGTCGGAGCTGCTCGACGCGCTGGACCTCAAGGGCGACGAGCAAATTCTGGACATAGGTTGTGGGCGGGGCGCCGTGCTGATCGCCGCCGCCCGTCGGGCCCCGAAAGGCCGGGCAGTCGGCGTCGACATCTGGCGCCGACGTGACCAGAGCGGGAACAGCCGCAGCGCCACGGAGCAAAACGCGGTCGTAGAAGGCGTCGCGGGGCGCGTCGAGCTCGTCGACGGGGACGCCCGAGAGCTCTCGTTCCCGCCCGAGTCCTTCGACGTCGTCGTCAGCAGCCTCGCCCTCAACAACATCCGAGGCGCCGATGAGCGCGCCCGGGCGCTGCGCGAAGCGGCGCGGGTGCTGCGGCCCGGCGGACGGCTGCGCATCGTGGACGACAAGGCGGCCGCCTACGCGGCGCCATTGCGCGAGGCCGGCTGTGTCGACGTCACAGCCTGCAAGCTCGACTGGCGCACCTGGTTCGGCCTTCCCGGGCACCACCTCGAGCTGGTTGTGGCGACCAAGGGGACCGAGCAGCTCTTGTAGCCCGGGACACGACGCGGCTCTTGCTGTCGGTAGGGTTCCGGAGGTGGAGCGATACGATCGCGTAGCCACCGAGGGTGATTCTGTATCGCCCCACGAGGGAAATCGGCCGGAGTTGGTGCACCCGTAGCTACGTTGCTCTGGCGCGACGTCGGGTTGTTGCAGACTGAAATCCTGAGGACGCACAACGCGAAATAGGGCGCTCATGGAAATTCTGGAAAGCCGGGCGTCTCACGGAAGGCGAGGTGGCTCGTGAACGACTCCCGTGGACTCAAACCGTCCCTCCCAAGTCGCTGCCACGTTCGAAGTCCTCCCAGGCCAAGTCGGCGAGCTCAGGCAAGGAGCCAGCCAGGCGCCCGCCACTGGGCGCTAAGGCGGCTTCCACCACCCGCAAGTGGGCGCCGGGCAGAAGCCCGAGCTTGCGCAGCTGGTCGGCTGGGATGCTCCCGTCCCCGGCAACGACCAGTTCACGTGAGGTGTCATCACCAAGCGCGCTCACACCGCCAGCCTACGGCCACACTGGGACGGCCAGCGATGGCAAGGTGCCACCGTCAGGCGCCCACGGCCGCTGGACTCGCGGCCCCATGGCCCGCGGCCTGGCACAGGCGAACATTCTGTCGTCCCCCGTTCCGGCCGTCGGTGAGCGCATCGCCGTCGATCTGGCCTGATTCTCCTTACAAAACCTACAGTTCTGCCGCCACACATGTCCGGGAGATGTGCGCAGGATTACAACTACCAAAGCTATAAGAGGCACGTGATGCTGACGCCGGTCGTCACCGTCTCGTGAGCCCGACCTCGACGATCTACTTACTTTCTAATACTTCTCAGGCGAGCACCGGGCCCACGTGAAAACGTCAAACCCAAAATCGGTTAGACGTCGCTGCTTCCGGTCGTGGGGGTCACTCGGCTGAGGCTGGCGCGACGATCGCCCTTGGCCCGCAGCAGGGCCGAGTCGGCCGCCCGGAACAACGAGATGAGGTCGTCCCCGTCATCGGGGTAGACAGATGTGCCGACCTGGACGGTGACCGATGGGAGCGTGCCGCCGAGGTGGCGCGGCTTCATCTGAGCCACAGCTCCCCGCAAGGCGTCGGCTTTGGCCGCACAGCCCTCCGGCGGCGTGTCGGGGAGCACGAGGACGACCTCGTCGCCTCCGTAGCGGCAGACGACGTCTTGGGCTCTTACGTTGCGCTCCAGGAGCCGGGCCAGGTCGCGCAGGAGCGAGTCGGCGGCGTCGTGGCCGTAGGTGTCGTTGAACCCCTTGAAATCGTCGATGTCCAAGAGCATGAAACCCAAGGGGCGGCCATAGCGGGCGGCGCGCTTGAGCTCGCGGTTGACGGCCCATTCCATGTAGCGGCGGTTGAACAGGCCGCTCAGGGAATCTCGGGTCGCCTCTGACTCCAGCGCCTGGCGCAGCCGGAAGCTCGAGAGAGAAGATGCGACGCTGCCCATCATCGTCGTCGCGAGCGCCTCGTCGGCTTCGTCAATGGGCCGCCCGTCGCCATCACCCGTGACCCCGAGGTGGAGCACGCCCAGGGTTTGGTCGAGCGAGACGAGCGGGATGCACAGGTAGTCGCCAGGACCGCTGACATGGGGGCAGCGAGGCGCATCATCGGGGTAGCGCGAACCGCAGGGCCGGCCCAGTCGCATAGCCCAGCACTCGCCGGGGGCGGTGAACGGTCCCAGCGTGGCGCTGTCGCCCCAGGTAGCGACCAGGACGACCTCGGTGCGCGACACGTCCCAGAGGAACAGCCTCCCCGCCAGTCGCGGGAAAAGCCTCGACCCGTTCTCGGTCACGACCCGGTGGATCTCGTCCTCGGACTCTACGGCCTGGAGCAGCTCGGAGAGCTTGTTCACCCTGAGGAGCCCCTGGTGGCGGTTCTCCAGCTCAGCGAGCTGGCCCGACACAGTGGCGTGCGCTTCAACAAGTTCCGCCCAGGCCCGCTGGGCCCGGCTCACGTCTCGGGCGTCAGCGAGGACCAACCTGCCCGAGCCGGTCGCGAAGGTGCTCAGGCTGATCTCGACCGGGAGCGTCGTGCCGTCGCCTCGTTTGGCGAGCAGTTCTCGGGCGACCCCCATGGGCCGGATATCGGGCCACGCCCAGTAGCGCTCCCGGTGGCGTTCATGGGCGGCCCCGAGATCGTCGGGGACCAACATCTCTACAGGTTGCCCCACCATCTCCTGGCGGGGGTGCGAGAAGAGCCGCTCGGCGTTGCTGTTGACCATAACGATCTTGCCGTCCTGGCCGACGACCACCACCGCGTCGGGCATCACCTCGAGGATGGCCTGCAGGTCACCGGGGCGGGCCACGCCGCCAGCTGGCAGCCGCCCACCGATCACTTTCCTCTTCCTCCGCATGGCCGCTTCCTTGTCGAACGAGCACACCACAACCGGGTGCGAGAAGTCTCGCCGACCGCCCGCGGCTCGGGCTCAGAGCCGAAGGTCCTGTCGGCGGATGCCAGACGGCACTTAAAGTGGTGTCAATAGCACAAGTCTCCAGCTACTAGTACCAGTTCGACGACCCCGTGGGCATGGCCGTCGACCGCCCCGACCTTTTCGTCGTCGATCACGGCACCTACGGGATGGACGAGTTGGCAACCCCACATCGTCTGGTGGCACGGTCACCGAGGTGGAAGCCTCGACCGGGGCGGTGGTAAAAGTGACCGACGTCGCCCGGTTCGCCGGCCCCGACGCCATAGCTGCTTATCAACCCAGACCTCTTCGTTGCCAACGACAATTCGGGGTTCAACAGCAGTGCGCACATAACCGAACTGCGCGCAGTGACGAAGGTGGATGCTCCCAGCGGAGCGGTGGTGTGGTCGGCCAGCCTACGATCGCGCCTCTTTGTAACGGGCCTGGTAAACGCTGGGGCCGGACTGTTCGTCGCCATGGGCAACCCATCGCGGCGCTCGCGCCAGCCGAACGGTGTTTCGCGGATAGTCCCCGTGCTGTCTTGACCGAGCCCTCCTTGGTCAGCTTGCGCTGCCACGTCGTAGCACTCCATGTGGCACCGGGCGGTGCGCAGGTCAGTGACCACCAAGCCGGCGGCTTCGGCGCCAGCGCGTTCTCGGCCCGGGTCTCGGTTGCTGCTTACCGGCTCGGGAAGCGGGCCACGGAAGTGCTCGATCAAGATCGAAAGCCGACTGGGGTCCCACGTGTTGCGCGAAGTAGCAGCCGCCTGGGACGGAGGCCCGGTGCACCCCTTCCCAGTCAGGGCACCGGGGGTCCGGGCGGTCACCAGCTCGAAGGACTGATCTGGTGCGTCCGCAAGGCTCCCGATCACCTGCACGCCGCGTGGGCCCAGCAGCTTGCGAGCACGCTCAGCATTGGCTGGCCACGCCTCAGTGGCAGCCATCCTCGCCGGGAGCACCGGTGCCTCCGCGGGGACCTCACCGCCGCCAGTGGCGATGTCAAGGGCGGACCCGACCTGGCCGAGCCGAGCGGCGAGAAGCTTGACATAGCCCTAAGGCGGCCGCTCTTCGGTCGCCCGCCCCTGCAGCCAGTCGAAGCCCCAACCCGTGACGTCAGCTGAAGTGGCCTCTGTAACAAGTTCATCGAAGGACCGCACTATGGCATCCTCCCATCACGCTGGCCCAGCTGGCTGCTCATTTACGCTTGGTCGCGGGGCCTTGCCCCCTCCGCGCCGCCGTCAGCAGGTTGACCAGATCACGGTCCGAGTGGGCTACTTCAACCGAGCCAACCTGCTCCTGTGTTAGCTCGCCCCCGGTCGGCCAGCTTCGTGGCGCCACTGGTTGGCGGCTGGCCGCCCACAGGACGCCATTAGTCAACAAGTGACGGAAACCCGGAACGGCCATGGCAGCTGCGTCGTGCCCCAAGGTGAGGCAGGCGACCCGGCCCGAGCCGAACGAGCGTACCCACATGACGGGGAGGAGCTCGGCCCTGGCAACTACGGAGAGCTCGGCGGTGTTCACCTGTTCGACGTAGAGCTCGTCGAGGGTCCCAAAGGTCGCCATCCCATCAGATATCGGGTGCTTGGGCGAGCCGTCAACGCCCCAGCCGTACCAGACGTCGTTCGGGTCCACCTGAAAGGCCTTGATCGGGGCGTGCCCGATGAAGCGTGCCCCCAGCATCTGCTCGTAGCGAGCGTCATTGAGGAAGCTCACGAGCCCGGTGTGGAGCGCCATGAAGCCGCCCCCCGCCTCTACGAAGCTGAACAGGGCGTCGAACTGCTCCGTGGTGGGCTCCAAGAAAAGAGAGTTGTTCACCACCACGTCGAAGTGCGACAAGACGTCCGCGGACAAAGCCTCCGTGGAACCGGTCACCGCAAGGTCTGCCGCTCCCGCGAGCGCGTCCTTCACGACCTCTGGGTAAAACCCGTGCACCCAGCCCCGATAGGGATGCCCGGGGGCGAGGTTGCCCCGACTGGTCACCAACAAGGCTCGTACCATGCCCATTCCTGCGATCCTTTCTCTTGCTCCACCGCTCACTGGCAATGGTCGCACCCGGAGCGCGCTCCAGGTCAAGGGCTTATCGCGGCTTATGCCAACCCCGTCAGGATGTTTGGACCATCTCCTGGTAGCGGGTGATCTTGTCCTCGATCACGCCAAGAGCATCTTGCTGAGCGCGGATCGAGGCCAGCACTTCGGCTCGGTGCGACCGGAGCAGCGCCAGGCGTTCGCGCGCCGTCGACGGCCCTTGCCGCACCAGGTCGCTGAACTGTCGCACCTGCCGGATGGGCATGCCCGTCAGCCGCAGGCACCGGATGACGTCAAGGAACTCGAGGTCTGCGTCGGAGTAGCGCCGGCGGCCGCCGTAGTCGCGCCCGACCGGGGCGAGCAGCCCGGCGCGCTCCCAATAGCGGATTGTCTCGGCCGGGAGCCGTAGGTGGTGAGCAGCCTCGCTCGAGCTCAGTGCGTTGGGCACGGCTCATGCTCTCACACCGAGCCGACCGCTCGATGTCGTTCGGCACCGGGACGGTCTGTCGTCTGCGTACCGGGAGCGCAATGAGTGGCGAGCTTCCCGGGACGGTCCGCTCCGTCCTAACTCACTCACCACCTCTGAGCTCGCATAACCGCCCTTTTCGGCCGGCTTTGCCAAGGTGGCCCTCAGCACTCCGACTAATACAGTACGACGTTCCTGAAGGAGTCGTGGATGTCAAGAGGGCTTGTGCGGGTTTTTTGTCTTTTTTTTTCTTCCTGGTCTTGTGTCTTCATCGCGGAGATCGGGGCGCGCGTAAGTAGGCCTCAGCCTGAGGCCTAGCCCGAGGGAGGGACGGTCAAGGCCGGGCCGGCAGGCCCGCCCGAAGGGGCAGCCTTGACGGTCCCGGGGTTGGTTTGCCGCCAGCCATCCTTGGCCGCCGTGCCCCGCCAGGGGGTCCTTGGCTGCCTATGAGCTTGACGGGCACAGCAGTGACGTCACCGTGCTCAGGCTTCGGGCAGGTCCTCTCGCCACAGGCGTTTGGCCAGCTCGGTGGCGTCTTTGATGTCATTTTTGACTCGCCTCGAGCGTCGGCGCCGACAAAGACTTCGGCTGGAGACCGGTGACCGCCTTGAGAGCCAGTTGATCTGGCAACGCTCGCTGGCTCACCGGTAGACAAGCCCTCTAGTCGGCACCCTTCCTGTGAGCTTCTCGCGCCTCACCGGGATCTGGGCCCATTAGCGCAGGGCTGGGTACCCCCGTGTTCCTCGTAGCGTCATGCTCGCCTGGAGGCGGGTAAACCTCACCCGCTCCGGTGAGTAGAAGTTCCGCGGCACGCGCCAGCACAGCCCGCCTACCTGGCTCGGCGTAGGCACCCAGGAGGCGGGCGATCGGTGGCGATTAGTTCACAGTAAGGGTGAAGGTCTGCGTATCTTTACCGCTGCTGTTGGAGGCGGTGACGGTCAGTGTGTATATCCCGGCTGTTTTCGGGGTCCCGCTCAGGGTGAGCTCGCCGCTGCCAGCGCTCCAGGTCAGACCGGCGACGGCGCCGGAGTGGGTGAAGGTCGGCAACGGGTAACCGCTGGCGGTGAACGTAAAAGTGAACGAGGTGCCGTGGGTGGCAGTTGCTGACGGAGCGCTGGTGATCAACGGGGGTTGGCGGACGGTCAGGGTGAAGGTCTGGGTGCCTGTCCCAGCGGAGCTCGTGGCCCAGATGGTGAACGTATAGACGCCTCCGGCACCGGTACCGGGGGTCCCGGAGATTGTGGCCGTACTGTTGCCGTTGTCAACGAAGCTGAACCCGGTCGGCAGGGTGCCGGTCTCGGAGAGCGCGGGCGGTGGGTAGCCGGTTGCCTTGACGGTGAAAGAGTACGTGGCACCGACGGTGGCGGTGGAATTGGCTGCCGAGGTGATGGCCGGTTTGGCGTCGACGGTCATGACGAACGACTGGGTCGTGGTGCCGGCAGCGTTCGTCGCCTTGAACGTGATCGCGTACTGGCCGCCGCTGGCCGCCGTCGGCGTGCCGCTCAAGCTGGCAGTCCCATTGCCCTTATTGGAGAAGCTGACCCCAGGCGGGAGCGCCCCTCTATGTGCCAGGTTCGTGGCGTAGGTCGTCGGGCTACCTGCTGTGGTGACAGTGAACGTGAACGCCGTCCCGGCCGTGGCCGTGGCGGTGGCCGCGCTGGTGAAGGTCGGTACCGTCTCGGTGGGGCCGGCCGCCTTGACTGTCAGCGTGATCGCTTGGGTAGCCATGCCAGCCGCGTTGGTCGCGGCGACTGTCACCTGGTATGTCCCAGCAGCTACCGCGGTAGTGCCCGAAAGCGTCCCGGTCCCGTTCCCGTTGCCCGAGAAGCTCACTCCGCCCGGCAGGCTAGCGCCGGTGAGCGTCGGTGCCGGGTAACCCGTGGCCGTGACCGCGAAGCTGAACGGCGCCCCCGCTGTCTCGGTGACCGTCGCCGCGCTAGTCAAGCTCGGCACCTGGTCCACTGTGAGGGTGAACGCCTGGCTGGTCTTCCCCGCCGTGCTGGAGGCGGTGAAGGTGACCGGGTAGATGCCTTTGGCCGTGGCCACTGGCGTCCCCGCTAGGGTTGCGGTCCCGGCACTCCCCGCCTTGAAGCTGACCCCCGACGGCAGCGCCCCCGACTCCGACAAGGTCGGGGTGGGCGTGCCGGTGGCCGTGACTGTGAACGTCCCCGCCGCGCCCGCCGTGAACGTGGTCGATGCCGCAGAGGTGATCAGCAACGTCCCGCTGACCACTGTCAGCGTGAAGGCCTGGTTGACCGTGGCCACGCTGTTGGCTGCGCTGATGGTCAGCGGGAAGGTCCCCTCACTGGCCGAGCTCAGGTTGCCGGCCAAAGTGGCGGTGCCGTTCGGGCCGGGCGTGAAGGTCACCCCCACTGGCAGGGTGCCGGACTCCGACAAGGTCGGCGTGGGCGTGCCTAGAGCCATCACCATGAACGACGCCGGCTGGCCCACCGTGCAGGTGGTCGACGACGCCGAGGTGAAGGATGGTGGTGCAGTCACTGTCAGCATGAACGCCTGGGTAGTGCTGCCGGCGTTGCTGACGGCCGACAACGTGAAGGTGTAAACGCCGGCGGGCACCGACGCGGTACCGGCCAGCGTCGCGGTCCCGGCGGTGCCGGCCGTAAAGGTCGCCCCCGCGGGCAAGGTCCCTGACTCCGACAACGTCGGCACCGGCGAACCCGTGGCCCCCACTGGGAAGCTGAAGGCAGTCCCGGCCGGGGTTGTATAGGTGGCGGCGCTGGTAAAGGCAGGGGGCTGGTCCACGGTGACCGCCCATTGGACCTGGGGTGCGGGGAGGTAGTAGCCGCTCCCCGCCTGGTTGGCGTCGATGACACACATCCCCGCGGCGGTGTAGTTCAACGTTGTGCCATTGGTGCCCGAGACGTTGCAGACGCCCGCTCCGCTCGTGAAGTCGACCGTGAAAGCCACCGGGCTGCCCGAGGCGCCGCCCGTGGCCGACAGCGTCGCCGGGGTGCCCACCAAGCCCAGGCTGGGGCCGGTGAACGTGATCGCCTGTGGCTGGTCGATGGTCAAGGTGAAATTCTGGTAGGCGTCGGGGCTCACCCCATTGCTGGCGGTGATCGTGATCGGGTAGGCGCCTGCTGTTCCCGTCGCCGGGGTGCCGGAGATGGTAGCTGTACCGTCCCCGTTGTCATTGAAATTGACGCCCGTGGGCAATTGCCCGGATTCTGTTAGCGCCGGGAGCGGTGACCCGGTCGTAGTAACGGTGAAGCTCCCCGCGCTGCCCACAGCGAAGGGCGCCGCCGAGTCAGAGCCGGCGCTGGTGATAGCCGGGGCCTGGCCGATGGTGAGGGTGAAGTTCTGAGCGGTGTCACCGATGGCGTTTGTGGCAATAAAGTTGAAGTTGTAGACGCCCGGGGCCACCGACGAGGTGCCGGCCAGAGTGGCGGTCCCGGCGGCGCCGGCCGTAAAGGTCACGCCGGCGGGCAGCGTCCCGGACTCGGACAACGTCGGGGCAGGTGGGCCAGTGGCGGTCACCGGGACGCTAAAGGCGGTCCCGACCGGGACAGTCAGCGTAGCAGCGCTGCTAAAGGCCGGCAGCGGGACCACTTGGACGGTCTGCTGCACCGGGGGAGCGGCCGAGTAGTTGGCGTTCCCGGCCTGGCTGGCGTCTATGAGGCAAGAGCCCGCTCCGGTGAAGCTGACAACGCCGGCGTTCAGCGAGCAAGCCCCGGCAGTTGACGAAGTGTCGATGCTGAAGCCGACGGTGAGGCCCGAGGTGGCCGAGGCCGCGGGGGTGTAGCTCGCTCCGACGCCCACCGGGCTCGGGTTGACCGAGCTGAAGCTGATCGTCTGGGGGGCCTGGGAGACAACGAAGCCGTCGGGCACCCCTAGATAAGACAGTGTGTAATTGCCCGGTACGGTCCCGCCACCGCAACTGGCGGCGTCGACGGTGTAGGTCCCTGCCGGCAGCGGAGGCGACGACCCGATCGGCAAGGTACTCCCGTCTGCCTCGTACACGGCGGTGCATATGAGATTGCCATATATAACGATCCCCGCAGTTTCCGTACCTTGGAGGGTAAGGGTGCCCGGGTCTCCATAGACCTCCGAACCCGAGACGCTCTCTACTACATTGAAGGGGCTGACCACGAAGCCGCCCGGTTCACCCACATAATTGATGACATAGCCACTGCTGCCTGTAACAGTCAGGCCACTGCAGCTACTGCCGTCTACCGTATAGGTACCCACATCCACCAATGGCGTGATCGAGATCCCACCATTTACCGTCGAGCATGTCAATTCTCCAGAAATGTTCACTCCGGAAGGCGCGTCGCTCGTGTAGTTGAACGTCGGGCCCGATAGATAAGTCTGCGACCCCGATACGTCGACCGTTATCGGCACCGCGCTTGGGGCGGTGTTGATAACCAGCTGGCCGATGTCGTCCCCAGCGGTGTCGGTGAACCAGATGTTCCCGTCCGGGCCGGCAGTGATGCCGTTCGGGTCGTCGTAGGCCGGGTTGGGGTCCGCGTACTCGATTATCCCTGGGTCACTTGGTGTCGCAGTGGCCGGGTCGATCTCTCCGACGTTGTTGCCGGTTGCCTCGGTGAACCAGATGTTGCCGTCGGGGCCGGTCGTGATGTTTGACGGGCCGCTGTCCGGGGTGCGCACCGGGTACTCGGTGATGAGGTCATTGTCCGACAGGTCGAGCTCGCCGATCTGGTTGGCGTTGTACTCGGTGAACCAGATGTTGCCATCAGGGCCGACTGTGATCCCGAACGGCTGGGCGTTGGCGGTTGGGACCGTGTACTCGGTGATCAGGTCCGTGCTCGGGTTGATATTGCCGACCAGGTCGCCCGCTTCGTCAGCGAACCAGACGTTGCCGTCGGGGCCGGCGGTGATGCCAAGCACACCGCCCTCACCTGCGTTGGGGACCGCCCACTCGGAGATGGCGTCATTGTCCGACAGGTTGAGCTCGCCGATGGAAAGACCTGTGGTGAACCAGAGGTTGCCGTCGGGCCCGGTCGTGATGTCGCTGGGGCCTTGCGTATTGGGGAGGGGGTACTCTGTGATGCCCGGGTTACTCGGTGTTGCCGTAGCCGGGTCGAGCTCGCCGATATTGTCACCTTCTTCCTCGGTGAACCAGATATTGCCGTCGGGCCCGACGGTGATCCCTTCCGGCTCGGCCGCCGGGGTGGGCACGGGGTACTCTGTGACAGCCCCCGTCGACGGGTCGATCTCGCCGATGTTGTCGCCTCCTTCCTCGGTGAACCACAGGTTGCCGTCGGGGCCGGTTGTAATGCCCCACGGGAGGCCCCAGACCGTAGGGACGGGGTAGATGTTGGTATTGGCTGTCCCATTGGCCGGCGGCGCGCTCACGGTAACGACCTGTTGGGCCTCGGGTGCCGACGAATAGTCCGTGTCACCGGCCTGGGCGGCATCTATAACGCAAGTGCCCAGGGCGTTGAAAGTCACGGTCGTGCCGCTGATCGAGCACGTCAACGCGTCTACGGGGGCGATGCTAAAGCTCACCGCCAGGCCCGAGGTTGCGCTTGCCGACACATCGTAGGTATCTCCCACGAAGGCCGGGGACGGCGGCGTCGAGGTGAAGCTGATGGTCTGAGCGGCTTGGCTGACTAGGAAACTACCCGGGCCGCCGTAGTAGGCGACAGCGTAGCCGCCCGAAAGGGACAGGCCCGAGCAGCTGTCGCCGTCGAGGGCATGGCTGCCTGCTGGCAGGGTAGCGGAGATGGCAGTGCCGCCGTCCACCGTGGTGCATACGAGGGTGCCAGATAAAGTCGTCCCGGCGGGGGGGTAACTGGTCAGGTTGAAGCTGGGGCCAGAAGACCCGTAGGTCTGGTACCCCGACACACCTAGCACGATGGTCTGAGCCACCGTGACCACGTAGCCGCTTGAGGAACCCGGTTCTGGGCCGAGGGCGGACGGGGTCACACCCGCGGGAAGCGAGACTTCGACCGGGGTCGAACTGTCAGACGTCGAGCCGTTACCGAGCTCACCATCGGTACCGGAACCCCAGGCATAGAGGTTCCCGTCGGAGCCGATGGCAAACGCAGAGACGTCGCCGGCGGCGATGGCGGTCGCCGTCACCCCCGCGGGCAGTGTGACCTTGACCGGGGTCGAACCGTCTGACATCGAGCCGTTACCGAGCTCGCCGTCGGGACCGTAGCCCCACGCGTAGACGTTGCCGTCGGAGGCGATAACGTACGCAGAGCGCCCGCCGGCGGCGATGGCGGTCGGCGTCACCCTCGCGGGAAGCGAGACTTTGACCGGGGTTGAAGTGGGCGGTGTCGAGCCGTCGCCGAGCTCGCCGTCGGGACCGTAGCCCCACGCGTAGACGTTGCCGTCGGAGCCGATAACATACGCCGAGTTATCGCTGACGGCGATGGCGGTCGGCGTCACCCCCGCGGGCAGCGAGACTTCGACCGGGGTCGAACTGTCAGAC
>DATJST010000335.1:0-2201 GCA_035503975.1 Acidimicrobiales bacterium
TGCGGCGAAGCGTGCATTAGCCAAAGCACCGGCCAGGTCGTCGGTCTCGAAGTCGACCGGCACGAAGACCACGCCGGAGGTGTCGACGCCGGCGCCGGTGAGGGTGGCGCGCTTGGCCGCCTGCGTGGCAGGGTGGTCGACTTCGAACACCCTGGGACCGGTGAGGCAACCGAGACGGTAGGGCCGGGTGTCGTAGCCGGCACCAAGGAGGACGACCTGTTCGACGGTGGGGGCTATCTCTTCGACCAGGTCATCGATCAGCTTGGTGCGCGCGATGGCCGACGCCCGGGGCCCGGGACCGCCGACCAGGTCGTAGGTGGCTTCAATGGCGGCCCGGACGGCGCCGAGGCGCGAAGCGGTCAAGGCGACGCGCCAGGACGGGGGGAGGAACGACCGGGCGAGCGGGTCGGCGAAGAGGCGTTTGCCTGCGGGCCTCGTCGATTCGAGCCCGCGCTGGACGGCCATGAGCGCGGCGGTACGGCTCGCCCGGCCGTGCCTTGACTGGCTGGCGCCATCGCCCAGTCCGGTCGGTTGGGGCGGCCGGTCGAAGTGCTGCTCGGAGAGGTCTGTGTACAGGATGTCTTGCCAGCCTTGCTCGCTGAGCGCATAGTTGGCGACGCTGCCAGCAGCCAACCGACTGACGCTTGTTGGCGCCAAGAAGGTGGCAGCGGCCGCGATAGCCACGGGGATGACGCTGCGCATGTCATGGTCCAGGGGGGTCAGCTCCTCTAAGGAACCGAGGTAGTCGCGGCTGCTCGATGCCGCACGCACGACCTCGGCTACGACACCCCGGCGGCTTCGCCCATGTTGGGCCGCGCCGAGCACGGCCAGCAGCAACTGGTGGGTCGCCACTCCCGTCCTGCCCTCCGCTTGGACGGCGGGATGCCCGCCGGTAGCCAGCTCGATCATCGAGCCGACTAGGTCGACCCCGGAGAGGTAGGCGTTTTGCGGTTCGACAAGGCGGGGGTTGACGTCGATGAAGAATGGGCCGTCATGGCCCAAGACCACATCGGCGGAGAGGGCACCGTGCCAGCGGAGGTCCTGTCCGAGGATCTCGAAGTAACGGCGCACCTCGGGCAGGGAAATGCTCCGCTTGTGGCTGGCGCCTCCGCCCGCACCTTCTTCGGTGCGCTCGTTGGCGTGGAAAGCGACGAGCGACCCGGCATCGAACACCGACTGGCACATGGCCAGCCGCCCGGCGACTGCAGCTTGGACGAGCACGGTCCTCCAGGTTGCCGCACGCTCCAGTTCGGTCCGGTTCACCACCTGGCGCACGCCGCCTGACGCGGTACTGATCGGGCCCTTTACGAACGCTGGGAACCGGTCCCATCCCTCGGCATCGGTAGCCGATTCCGGCTGGGGGATGCCGAGGCGGCGTAAGGTCCTCCAGGCTGCGATCTTGTCCTGCACGGCAGACAGTGCGGCGAAGGGTGGGACGACGGTGGCGACGCCGGCGGCGTCGAGCCGGCTCGTCCCCCGCGAGAGCACCGCCACCTGCTCCTGGGTGGGGAACAGCACGTCGAACCGGCCGGAGCGGTAGACCTCGACTGCGGCATCCAGCCACCGAAGAGGATCTGGCCCGTAGGGCGGGGCCCGGTGCAGGCGGGCGACGTGACGGGTGAAGCGGCACAGGCACAGCGGGTCAGGGGTGAGCACCTCGACGACATGCCCGGAGGAGGCGAGACGTGTGGCGCACTGGCGGGCCGTCAGCCCCGAGCCGTCGCTGAGTAGGACCTTCATAAGTATATATGCTATACTAACGTGCCGTGGGGAGGCCGGCGCGCATAGTCCGGGCACAAGTCCTGGCCGAGGCGCTTGCCCTGGCCGACGAAGCGGGGCTCGAAGCGCTCACCATGGCGGCACTAGCCGAGCGCCTCGGGGTCACGCCCATGGCGCTCTACCGTCATGTGGCCAACAAGGCCGACTTGCTCGACGGGGTAGTGGAGGTGCTGCTCACTGAGTTCCCCCCTCCGCCCGCGGGGCCCTCGTGGCCCGAGCGCCTGAGCATGCTCGCCGGGAACATCCGGGCCTCGGCCCGCCGGCACCCGAGCGTCTTCCCCCTGCTGCTCCAGCGCCCGGCGATGACCGCGGAAGCCCGCCAGGCTCGAGAAGCCGTCTACCGGGCGCTTCGCGACGCCGGTGTCCCCGATGACCGGGTCGCCCAGGTCGAGCGCCTGGTCAGCACCGCGGTGCTCGGGTTC
>DATJST010000336.1:0-3057 GCA_035503975.1 Acidimicrobiales bacterium
TGTTTGGTTCGTCGCACAAGCCGAAGTGCCCCCACTTACCGAAACTGCCGCCCGTTTGCTCGTCGAACTGATCCGCCGCGCCGACGCAGGGGATAAAGCGGAAGGTAACACTGCTGCATGAGCATGTTGCCTCGACTGCTCGTGTACGCGCGCACGTCTACTGACGACCAGCAGTCCCCCGAGGACTCCTTGGCGTGGCAGGTATCGCTGGCGAGGGCGCTCGTCGCCGGGCGGGCCGAAATTATACAAGTCGTACACGAGACCGACACGTCTCGGAGCGTCCCATGGGCCAGACGAACAAAGGCGGCCGCGATCCTTGCGGAGTTGTACTCGCCGGAGCGGGCTTGGGACGGGATAGTAGTAGGCGAACCCCAGCGAGCCTTCGGCTCCGCCATGCAGGTGCAGCTCATCCTTCCCCAACTGGCTGACGCCGGAGTATCGCTGTGGTGCCCTGAAGTTGGTGGCCCAGTGGACCCCGACAGCGAAGCGCACGACATCGTGCTCAACCTGTTCGGCGGCCTGTCAAAGGCGGAGCGCCGCCGGTTGCAGACACGGGTGCGGGCGGCGAAGGAGGAACAAGCACGCGGCGGTCGTTTTCAGGGCGGACGACCGCCTTATGGGTATCGGCTGGTGCCCACCGGTAAACCGCACCCAAACCCGGAGAAGGCTCGATGGGGCGTTGAACTACAACGGCTCGACGTCGACCCGGGCACTGCCCCGTGGGTGCAGCGGATATTCGCTTGGCGGGTACAAGGGACCGGTTACGGTGCAATCGCCGCTCGGCTCGACGACCTCGGCGTACCGTGCCCAAGCGCCCACGACCGGGCGCGCAACGCTCACCGGGCCGGGCGGGCCTGGGGTCGGAGCGCAGTGGGTGCCATCGTCCGCAACCCTCGCTACAAAGGCGACGACACCTACGGCCGGTACCGGAAAGTCGAGCGGCTCTACGACCGCAGCGACCCCTCAGCCGGCTTCGTCTCAAAGCTCGTACCAGCGGACGAGAAAACATGGGTGGTCGTCTCAGGGTCGCTACCAGCGTTGGTCAGCGCCGAAGATTGGGCCGCTGCCCAGCCAGACCGGAGCCCTTCCCCCCTGGGCGGGCGCCGGCCGGACCAGCCGTCGCGGTACGCGCTACGAGGGCTCATCGTGTGCCGCCTGTGTGGCCACCCCATGCAGGGGAACACGATGAGCCGCGCCGCGGGCCGGACGGCCGTGCACTACAGGTGCGTGTATAGGGCCAACTACCCCGGTGACACGTCACACCCGCGGTCACTAGCCGTCGCCGAAGCCCGCATCATCCCGGTCTTGGACATGTGGTTGGAGCGCCTTTTTGACCTCGACCACATAAACGAGACAGTCGAGGCACTGGTACAGGCAGACCGGCCGGTCGAGACCGACTCCCGCGCTGTGGTCGAAGCGCGCCAGCTGGCGACCGACGCTCAGGCCCGGCTCGCTCGGCACGTCGCCGCCGTTGACGCTGGGTTCGACCCGACGCTACTCGTTGCGCAGACACGCGAGGCGCAAGCCGACCTGGCCCGCGCCAACGGGATCTTGGCCGCCCACACCGCGCGGGCAACGATGAGTTTCCTCACCCCTTCCACTATCCGGTCAGTCCTGATGCGCCACGAAGGGCTCCCAGGCATACTGCGGAAAGTTGCGTCGCCGGATGAACGCCGGAAGCTATATGCCGGACTTGGGATTATCCTCACCTACGAACGTCGCGCAGTAAACGGGCAAATCAAAGACCTTGTCCGCCCCTCGCTGTCTCCCCTGGAAAGCAAAGTCGCCCCGTGGAGTAACTGCGCGTGTCGGAGGGGGGACTCGATACAAAACTCCACGGCGAGTTGGCGGCGGGGAGCTGTGGCTACCCGCTGCTTAAAAGATGTCCGCACCGAGTCCGCCCGAGTTCATCGGTGTCGTCCCAGATGCCTCGACCCGGACTTTCACTGCCCGTGGGACCGATAGGTCCGAGGCAAACTGCGCATAGAACTGCACACATCATCGGGCTCTAATCGGCCCAGAGTGTGTCGCTAGACATCTGGTCCCCCAGGGGACTGGTGGTCGACTTCTGTCCTTTGGCACGAGCCAGACGGGAAGTTCCTCTGCTACGTGTCGCGAAAGAAGGTCCTTACCTGTCATCACCACGGGACGGTTTGGCCGTTCTCGTCAAGGAATTTGCCGTTTGCCTCGGTCGTCATTGCTGAAGCCAGGGCGATGACGGTCGCAGCGCCTTGCTTGGGAGTGAGCGGCGCGTCCCCCTTACCATCGTCAACAGGCCTGGGTAAGCAAGACTCGGGCCTGGAAGTCCGGCCGTGCCGGTATGGCTCATTTCGCCCCGTCAGATCGGTGGCGACGTGCCCAGGCGACACCGCACTCACGGCGTAGCCGCGTCCACCAAGCTCACGGGCCAAGTGAACGGTGATCGAGTTGACTGCCGTTTTGGCCGAGCCGTATGCCATTGACCACGGCCCGACCCACTTGTCTTGGGACCCGAGCGAACCTCGAAGGCTCGACACGTTCACGATTCGTGGGGCAACGGAGCGGTCAGGGAGGGGCAGGAGCATCAGGGTTGTGTCTACGAGACCGAACACATCAGTGGCGTAGATCGCGTGCAGGTCGTCCTGGGTGGTCTGCGAGGGCGGGTTCTGGTACCCAACGTTGATCCCTGCGTTGTTGACGAGGGTGTCGAGGTAGCCGTAGGTTCCGTTGACCCGGCTGGCGGCAGCAGCGACCGAGCGGTGCTCGGTGACGTCGATCTGGACCGGCTCGACGTCACCGGTGATTTGCTCGGCGACCTGACGTCCCCGCTCCAGGTTGCGTGCACCGAGGAGCACAGAGTGGCCTTGTTCGGCGAGCCCCTCGACTACGGCCCGGCCGATCCCCCGGGTGGCCCCGGTCACTAGGACCACCCTCAAGCGTCCGTTCACCACGCCAGCTTCGTCTGGTCCTCGTACACGGCGCCGGTGGGGCCATCGGCGTCGAGCGTGGCCAGCCGGACCGCGACGACCGCGCCTTCATCGGGGGTGCGGGTGCCGCGGACGTTGTTGAACTCGGTCG
>DATJST010000337.1:0-11762 GCA_035503975.1 Acidimicrobiales bacterium
CAACCAGCAAGCTGGTCGGCTTCGTCGAGGTACTGGGTGGTCAACAGCACCGTAGCCCCGGCTGCTGCCTGCGCCAAGATGATGTCCCACATGGCGGCCCGGGCGCGCGGGTCAAGGCCCGTGGTGGGCTCATCGAGGAAGAGCACCTCGGGCTGGCTAAGGAGCCCAGCGGCGAGGTCCAGCTTTCGCCGCATGCCCCCCGAGTAGGTCCCCACGCGTCGGTCGGCCGCGTCGCCGAGGTCGAACCGCTCCAGCAGCTCGCTGGCCCGCGCCCGGGCTGCCGGCGCGCTCAGGTGGGCGAGCCTGCCCATCATCTCGAGCGTCTCGCGTCCGGTTTGCAGTGCGTCGAGAGTGATCTCCTGGCCTGTGAGGCTTATCCTCCGGCGGACCTCGTGCCTCTGGGCCACGATGTCGTAGCCGGCAACGCTCGCGCGGCCTCCGTCGGGACGAGCCAGGGTGGAAAGGACCCGTACGGCAGTGGTCTTGCCGGCGCCGTTGGGCCCCAGCAGGGCGAACACGCTCCCGGCCGGGACGCTGAGCTCAAGGCCGGCGAGGGCAGTCTTCGCTCCGTACGACTTGGCGAGTGCCGTGGACCATATGGCTGGCTCGTTCGGCAAGGTTGTCTCGCTTCCTGCGTAGTAGATACGCTCATGTGCGTATAACGCACGCTTAACGTCTTACGGTATACGCTGATCTTGTGCATGTCAAGCGGGCCGCTTTCGGCGGGGGTGGTGAGAGTGATCCAGGGGAACGGCGAAGTTGACGGGAAGCCTGTGTTGCCACCGGTCATCGAGCTCGCCTGGGGCTTGCGCGAACGGACCGGCCGGGGCACTCGCAGGGGCCTCAGCCTCGAGCGGGTGGTAGCCGCCGGCATCAAGGTCGCACTCACCGAGGGGATCGGTGCCCTCTCGATGGCCCGCGTCGCTGCCGAGCTCGGCGCGGCCACCATGTCCCTGTACAGGTACGTAGCGGCCAAGGACGAACTGCTCACCCTCATGGTCGACACCGCACTGGGCCCCCCTCCTGGGTCCGTCCTGGACCAGACAGGTTGGCGAGCGGGGATGACGGCTTGGGCGGAGGGAGTCCGGGCGGCCTACCTGCGCCACCCCTGGGCGCTCCGCGTCCCCGTGATGGGGCCTCCATTGGGGCCGAACAACATCGCCTGGCTCGAGGCCGCCCTCCGGGCGCTCGCCAGCACCCCGCTGGCGGACCTGCAAAAGCTGAGATTGGTGACCCTGATCAGCTTCTTCGTGCGCAGCGAGCTCACGTTGAGCCTGGATGTGGTGGCAGAAACGGCGGGGTCGGCGGGCGAGGAGCCCTCCACAGCTGGCTACGGGGCCATGCTGGCCCAGCTCACTGACCCCCTGCGTTTCCCGGCCCTCCACAAGATGATCGCCTCTGGGGGCTTCGAAGGTAACAAGGACCCAGACGCCCAGTTCAACTTCGGCCTGGGATGCATCTTGGACGGGGTGGACGCTCTGGTACGCAAGGCCCCGCCCGCCCGCTCGCGCCCAGCCCGCTCGGGCCACCGCGGCTCGGCATGAACACGATCGAGTCGACTTCCTCGTGGGTGGCTCGCCCGACCGTGTGCGTCGTCGGTTGATCGTGCGGCGGCGCAGAGTCGCACGTCCCGCTGCCGAGGCCCAGGGCAACCCCCGTGGCCCCGCCCGTTCCGGACAACCCAGTCCACCTGCTCGGTGGCCCCGTTCCACGCGGTTGGCCGGACCCCGGATGCTTACCCGGTTACCTGCATAGCATCCGGTTATGCCGGTGACACGCCCGGGCAGCACCCGTGCCCGCGGCGAACTAAACGGGTCGGCCCTCGTGCATCCCCTCGGCGTCCTGCGCCATGAACGCGCCCAAAACTCGTTGCCCCTCCTAGGCGCGTTGCGGGCGGTGGCGGCCAAGCATGAGGCCACTCCTGCAGCCATCGCCCTTGCCTGGGCCACCGGCCACGGCCCAGTAGTCGTCATCCCGGGCGCCACCACGATCGAGCAGCTCGAAGCCAACGTCGCCGCCGGTGACATCACCCTTGACCCTGGTGAGGTGGAAGCCCTTGAAGCCGCCGCCGACCAAGTCCGGCACCCCACGATATGAACTTCGTCCCCTGCTCGACGATGCCGAGGCGACGTGCCTCATCGCCTTGGCCGAGGCAACACCATGGGTCGCCACGAACCGAGCTGGAGGACCAGCTCGTAGCGCCGGGCTCCCGATTATCGATTATGCGTTGCCCAAGAACCTCCTATTGTTCAAGGCAAATCCGAGCAGATCGACGGATATTGCCAGTGTGAACAGGGGAATTTTCGGTGCGGGTGCGCTCCAGAACGAACGCTCACATTATCGGGGCAAGGCTCGATAATCTGTCCTGGAGCCCGAAAGTCGGCCATTCTTGGACATGGCTGCCGAGATCGCCGAATCGGTATTGTCCTCCGGCTACGTTGGGGTCGGCGGCTTGGCGAGCAATAATCCCAATTACGCGCTCCCACCGGCCCAAACGCGCCCGGATGGTCGTTGATCTAGGTTGCCTTCAGATGCCTAGGCAGCTCCCTCCGAGAGCGGATGCCCAGCTTCGAGTAGGCCGAGGTCAAATGGTGCTCAACGGTCTTGATGGATATGAATAACCGGTTCGCGATTTCCTCGTTCGTTGCGCCCTCGATGGCCAGAGCCGTCACACTTCGCTCCTGGGTGCTCAACTGCTTCGAACTTTGCCGGGGACGCCGCCCGCCACTTGCCTTTAGCTCGGTCCACGCTTGTGCTGCCAAGCGGGCCCCGCCGCAGGCCTCGCTCTCTTCGATCGCCTGAGCGAGCGGCGCCCGTGCGAGCGCTGGCTGGCGGTTGCGCCGCAGAAAACGCCCATAGATCAGCCGGGCCCGGGCTCGCCGGATCGGCAGGTCAATACCCTCCAGGATGTCGACGGCTTGCCGGTGGTGATGTTCGGCTTCTTCCAGGGCGCCTCTGGCCTCCGCCAGGCCGGCTCTTCCGAGGGCAGCCACCGACCGTGGCCAGCGGCATGGCAGCCTTTGCGTGACTTTGTCGAGGTGCTCGACCAGTGCTAGCGCTTCACCGAGCAAGCCGGCGCGCAGGAACGCGACCATCGCGGTGTCAGCCCATGGGGCCCAGCATGGCTCCAGGACGCCAAGCCGTTCGTCCAAGTCGCGCATTTCCCGCGCCAGCCTCACTGCTTCGGAGGTGTGCCCCGCGTCCAGCGCCAGCTCGGCTTGGATACGCCAAAGCTGGGTCCGGAACCAGGGGAACTGCGCGGAGGCGAGGAGCTCAGCTTTGCCCGTTTCAGAGAGGGCGGTCGCCACGTCACCTTCTTCCACCGCCAGCATGGCCAGGATGATCCCCCACTGTTCCTTGGCCTCTGGGTACCCGGCCGCCGCCCCTATCCCCGCCATTTTGTCGAGGGTTTTGTGGGAGCGGACGAGACGACCGCGCCACCAGTCGCCAGCGGCATGGATGAGGGCGAGCATGGCCAGTGTCATGAGAGCCCCATACCGCCCAGCCATCTCCCAGGCGGTGGCAAAGAGCTCGTCGGCTTCGTCGAAACGCTCCACAAAGAGCCTCGA
Source organism: Acidimicrobiales bacterium (assembly GCA_035503975.1). Lineage (GTDB taxonomy): Bacteria > Actinomycetota > Acidimicrobiia > Acidimicrobiales > Palsa-688 > DATJMJ01. The sequence continues at coordinate 3,570 of DATJST010000337.1, forward strand.
GTCAAAAGCCGCGGCCAGCATCATCAGGAACGCCGTCGGGGAGGCCGACCTCATCACCGACGCCAGGTTGGCCGGGCCCAAAGCGGCCCGGATCGCATCGGTCCCTTCGGGCTCGCCGGCCAACGCGACGGCCGTCCCCCACGCCAGTTCCACCTCGGTGCGTAGCGGCATCGGGACCTGGACCCTGAGCCCCCGAAGCCGCTCCACCCAAGGGCTCACTGCACGCGGGCCGATGACCTTGCTGAGCACCATCACCGCAGGTGCGAGCACCTCGGCCAGCCTTTCGCCCCCCTCGGCCGCTTCGACCGCTTCTGTATAGCGCACACGGACCACCTCAAGGTCGTCGACGCTGTAGGCGATCCTGGCTAACATCACCATGGCGTCTATCCGTTCATCGCGGTTCGCGGCCTGCTCGAGGGCGCGGAGGCAGGCCTCCTTCGCCCGTTCGGGACGCCCAGTCGCGAGGTCGGCTTCGGCCAGCTCCAGCAGGAGCCTCGGGGCGGCCCGGTTGCCCGCCAGCTCGACGGCCGCGGCCAAGTACTTGACCGCACTGTCCAACGCGCCGGCTGCCAGGGCGTTGCGGCCGGCCACGCCCAGGACCTCGATCGCGGTTTTGTCACCCATTAAATGGCCTGACAGGGCGTGCGCTGCCGCTTTAGCCGGGTCTTCCCCCATGACGAGGAGGCCACGCAACGCCGCCGCGTGAAGGCGAGACCTCTCAGGTTGCTCAACCGATTCGTACAACGCCTGGGCGAACAAAGGGTGAGCGAACTCGACTTGGCCGTCGGCTTGAGCACGTGCCAAGCCGGCGCTGATAAGAACCCCCAACGCGGAGCTCACTTTTGCGTCACCGACGCCTGTCATGGCCGACACGAGGCGAGGCCAGAACCGTATACCCGCGACGCTGGCGGTTCTGGCTACCTGGAGCACGTCGGGGGCCAATCCCGAGAAACGAGACACTAGGCGGTTGCTTGGGGTGCTCGCCGAGCTGGCTGGGCCAGAACTGGTCCCCGCGTGAACAGCAGCACCTGCTTGGGTTAGGAGGAAAGGGTTGCCTGCACACGACGACAACAGCGCTTCGAGCTCGTCTGGCGCCAGTTGTCTTTGCGCCGCACGCTCCAATACCTGAGCCGCTGTGCGACCGCCGAGCGGGGCCAAGCGTTGGATGCCCGCCTGTCCCGAGGCAGCTAATTCTTCGGCCAGGTCGGCGGCGTCGCGGGGCCATGGCCGCAGCGCTGCGACCACTCCTAGGGCGTTGCCGCCAAGGCGGCGGAGGAGGAAGGCCAGCAGTGACAGCGAGTCCGGGTCGGCCCAGTGCAGGTCGTCGATAAGCAGCACGAAGGGGTGGGCCTGGCAGGTCCCTCTGAGGGCGCGGGCGCAGCGCTGGTACAAACTGGCGCGGAGGTCAGCCGAGCCGAGGCCAGGGACGGCCCCTAAGTCGCTGAGCGGTGCCAGAGCCTGGCTCAAGAGGCCGAACGGGAGGGCGGCCTCGGAGGCGGCGCCTTCGGCCCATCCGACAGCGAGCTCTCGGGCCGCAGACTTCGCGCGACCGATGAGGCTCGTTTTGCCCAGGCCTGCCTCACCGATGAGGAACACGACGGAGTACTCACCTCGCCGTGCTGCCTCGACGGTGGCCTCGACCGCGGCGAGAGGAGCCTCTCGCTCGAACAGTGTCAGCTCCAAGCGTGCCGTCAGCTCAGCCATCGACAAAACATTAGGGTCCCCGTCCTGCTCACGGTGCAAAGACAAGGGTCGCTCCCTGATGCAGTTGGGCTGGCTCGTGGCTCCAATGGGGAGGGAGGTGACAGACATGAGCCGAGTGCCGAGCACGGCAGGCGCAATACTGGTGGCAGTAGCGACGTTGTTGGGATCAACGACCCCGTCAGGAACAGAAGCGATCGTGCGCGCAGGACCGGCCGGCACGATAGTGGTCGCCTCGCAGGTCAGCACATATGGCTCCGTCCTGGAAGTGGGTGGCGTGTCGGGCCCGGGCCAGCTGGGCGGCTACGCGCTCTACGAGAACAGTGCCGACACTGTTGGCGGCTTCATGTGCGGCACGAGCCGTGCCTCGGCCGTCGACCTCGTGGCGGGGGGCAGAGGTCCCCTGTCTTGCACCGGCCCTGAGAGCGACATGGTCGACGCCGTCGGGACCGACGACTGGCCCGCATTGACCACCATGGGGCCACCGGTCGCGGGACATGGCGTGAACCCTCAACTGATCCGGACGGTCTATCGCCAGGGGATCGGCCGACAGGTGACTTATGCGGGGCACCCTCTCTATCTGTTCCATTCAGACCAACCGCCCGCCGATGGCTACCCTCCCCTCGGAGAGGGCTTCTTTGAGACGGTCCTCCCCATGCCCCCTTGGCACGTCCTGTGGGACCTCGTGTCGGCGTCGGACGGGCTCCCTGACCCTGGCCCGGCATCGATAGAGACCGAGACGCTGCCCGATGGCAAGAAAGTGCTGGCCGCTGCGGAGTTCCCTACCGGTTTCGGGGGCGCCGTCACGGTGTACTCCTACAGCCTCGACCATGCGGGGCATAGCGCCTGTAGCGGGGCATGCGCCGTCGAGTGGATCCCCGTCCTTACCAGTGGTGCACCACGGGGCATTCTGGGCGTCGTGACCAAGGATCTCGGGACGCTGCGGCGGCTGGACGGTGAGGAACAAGTCACATATGAAGGCAAACCGCTCTATCTCTACTCACGCGAGAAGTTCGTCTTCCCGCCGCCGGTGTCGCTCCCCCAGACAACCGCTACTGCGGGTAACGGTGACGGCTTGAAGTGGCCTGGCGGGGGCACGTTCTCGGTCATTCCATCGAAATAGCGGGGCGGGATAACGTGCCCCCCTTTTCCGATCGACGAGCACCAGAGGGAACGCTGTCAGAAGCTTTTCTGCAGTGCTTGCCGGGGTGGCCGTCCCGTTCGATGTCCTGCAGGCAACTTCGGCGAGCGCCAGCCACCTCGCCCCGGTGAAGCAGCGGGGTGACCGGAACGAACGAACAGGGAGATGCGGCGGACCGAGCTTGTAGGGACGGCTGACACTGGTGCCGTGAGCCTTGTCCGAACGTCCTGTTATGTGTGCCTAAAAGCGCTGGATTTACAACCAAGATCCACGCAGATCGATGGTGCGCCGCTCGCGGACGGTGGGCACGCCGGCCGACAGAATGTGCCCCCATGCCCGACCCGGTCGCTATCCAGGACCGCAGGCGTCACAGCGCCGTCGTATGCTGGTGACGTTGAGCGCGCTTGGTGACGACAACGTGCGTGAGCTGGTCGTCGCCGGGGACGGGAGCATCCCGGCCGACCAGCTGCGGGTGCCCGGGCTGTTGCCTGGCGCTCACTTGCGAGTGGTCGAGGCTGCCGTGGCACCCAGTGGCGAGCGCTTGGCTGGCTCGCTCCCCGAGTTCGCCGACCTGGCCTGGGAGGACTTCGAACGTGGCAGTGAGCTCGCCTGCCGGGACGCCGAAGCCTCGTGAGGGTAGTCGCAGACTCCCACGCCATCGTCTGGTACGCCCAAGGCTCCAAGCGGCTTCCCGAGCGCGCCAGCGAGGTGCTGGCCGAAGCAGAAGCCGAAAGGTCCTTAGTAGTTTCGATGGCCAGGTTGATCGACCTCTGGTACGTGAGCCAGACAACGCAGTCGGTCACTGCCGAGCAGCTCGGGACGCTTCGTGGGCGCCTCGGCTCGTCGGAGGCTGTCGTCCTCGAGCCCGTGACCCGCCGTGATCGCGGACGCCACGACCACCATCCCCAGGGCCGCCGTGCCCGACCCCTGGGACCGGCTCATCATGGCGACCGCGATCGCCCTTCAAGCGCCACTTGTGACGAGGGACTCCGCTGTCCGCGCTTCTGGGTTGGTGGAGACCATCTGGTGAATCTTCACCTGGCGGCCCCGGCGATGAAGGCGGCCACCACGTAGGTGGCGTGGCGGTCGAGCGACACCCTGGCTCGGTCGTAGCGCATCGTGGTGCGCGGGTCAGCGTGCGACGCGGCCTCCTGGACGTCGCGGAGAGGCACCCCGGCGTCGAGCGCGGCTGTGATGAAGGCGTGGCGCAAAGTATGGGGGCCTACTGACTTGGTTATCCCGGCCCGGCGTGCCACCCGGCGGACGACCCGGGCTGCCCCGTGGCGGTCAAGGCGTTCGCCGTCGGCGCCGAGGAACAACGGCCCCTCGCTCCTCTCGCCGACCGCGAGGTCGATGGCCCGGGCTGTGCGCGGCGCCAACGGGACGGTGACGACCTTGCCGCCCTTTCGCAGGACCGTGAGGGCCCGGTGGCCCCGCTCTAGGCCGAGCGCCTCGATGTTGGCCCCCGTCGCCTCCGACACCCTGAGCCCGTTCAGCGCCAGCAGCGAGACGAGGGCGTGCTCGGCTGCCTGGCGAAGGCCGGCGGCCACGAGCACGGCTCCCACCTCGTTGCTGTCAAGAGCGGTCGCGTGGGACTCATAGTCGACGTGGGGCCGGCGCACGTGCAGGGCGGGCGAGTGGTCCAGGAGGTCCTCCTCCACGGCGTAGCGGTAGAAACCGGCGAGGGCCAGGCGTTCTCGCTCGTTGCCGGCGGGCTCGGCGAGCACGACCTCGGTGGAAGGGGTGGTGATTGACATGTTGCACCTCCAGTTCGGGCCGGGGCCCTGGCACTAGGGGCGCCGGTGGCCCGGCTTGATGAGGGACCCCAAGGTAGGACCCCCGGTCACAGCCTGTGCTGAGCACCCGGCGAGTCCCTGCTGGGCCGGACGGCACTAGTCATGTCCTCGACAAGGTCCGTCTTGCCCCGACCAGGACACCCGTTCGGGCTTCGCGCATGAGGACATTTTCCCGACTGCTGGTGGCCCCCAGATCGGTCAGGTACGCGTCCACCTCGCCCCGGCAGCCATGCCCGCCTGCTGGCTCGCCAGAACAGCCAGATCTGCGCGTGTGCGAAACAGGTTGCAGCACAAGGAGAAAACGCCATCAGACGGTGTTGCGCTCGCCCTGAAGACGACGAACGATCGCCTATATTGCCTCCTGCCCCAGTCCCGCAGCCTCAAAAGCCGATCGGCTTGCGGGAGGCACGACGAGATCGCGAGCGAGCTTCATTTACTCCGTGCGGTCCCCGGTGCCCCGGTTCTGCGACGCCCGCTTCAGCCGGTCCTTCGCCCTTTGGAGAGCGCGGCCTCGTGGGCTGTCCGCACTTCACCGGGTATACGTCCACGGTCGCCAACCGAGTAGCCCTGAGCGCGTGCCCACTCACGGATCTCTGCTTGTGACTCGCCTCGTGGCGCGGCAGTGGGAGGCGTTCGCGGCCTCCGACGACTCGGCCCGGACGCCACGGGGGGCTCCTTCGTCGCCGCCCTGACGCTCCTGAAACGCTCGGCTGCGGCCTGCTTCGACACGCCCAGGACCATTGCCAGTTGGCCCCAGCTCCTGCCGTTCGCTTTGGCCGTTGCGACTGCTTCGGCAAGGTCCTCCTCGGCCTTGGCCACGGCTTGGACGGCAAGGCCCACCCTGCGCAGATCCGTCGTGTCCTCAGCTTTGCTCGTCGCCGGGTCGAGAGAGCCTAACCAGGCTTCAGCTTCCGCGGCGGCTCTGGCAAGTTGTTCACGGGTTCGGGGCATATTCATCACCTCAGGTCAGCCAGGAACGGCCGCTTGCTTGCTCAGCCGGTGCGGTTGGCAGAATGGCGCTCATTTCAGGTAGTCGTAGAACTTCTCTCTCAGCACGTCGGCGCGGATTATCACCGGCTCGTCGCCCTCAGGGCCAAGGACCACTACCTCGAGCAGGCGGCCGCTAGGGTCGGCGCCGATCACTAGAAGCCGGTCTGTGCCTTGCCCCACGTGACGGAACGGCACCCGGACGGCATGCAACATGTCTCTGTCGGAGATCCCATGCTTGCGGGCGCTGTCCGCGATCTCCACACCGTCAGGTTACCTTGTCGAACCTGGTCGCCGTCAAGTTACCTTGTCGGCGGCCCGAGCGCTAGGCGCAGCACAACCGCTCTTTGCCCGACAAGTGACGTGGATAAGTGCAGCTCGGAGTCGACAAGAGCGCCGCGATGCCGGTCGGAGGTCCACGGGCAAGGGTTACCAGTTGGCGTTCAGCCCTCCGACGGAGGTGAGCCGCGAGTGGGGGTTGGAATTTGCGCCAGAGCGGAACAGTTGTTCTGGCCTGGCCTGTTCAGCTTCGGCCGCCGCTCACACCCGCGCTTAGCGACTGGTAGGGCGTCCGGCGATGCGCAGCCCGCGGCGCAATAACGCCAAGCCACAACGACCGAGCCCGTCCCCGCCTTGTCGTGGGTCGGTGACGATGTGCAAGGCTCGGTCCGTGGCTGCTCCGCTGCGCGCCCAGGGGCCCCGGGTCCACGCCCACCGGGGGGCTTCGTCACGCTGCCCCGAGAACACGATGGCGGCCTTCCTCGAAGCGCGCCGGCTGGGCGCCGACGCGGTCGAGCTCGACGTGCATGCCACCGCCGACGGCCATGTCGTGGTCCTGCACGACTACGACCTCGCCCGGACCACCTCAGGCACGGGGCTCGTCCACGAACGCGACCTTGCGTACGTCCGGTCCCTGTCGGCAGGGGCCTGGTTCGGCCCCGAGTTCGAAGAAGAACGCGTCCCGTTGCTGAGCGAGGTGCTCGGCCTGGACGGCCTCGGCTTCGAGCTGGAGGTGAAGGGCCTGCCGGCACCAGGTCTCCTGGACGGCATTGCCAAGGCGGTGCGAGCCGCAGGAGCCGCCGACAGGGCCCTGCTGACCGGGCCTCACCTGGTGGCGCTGGCGGGCCTCGGGGCGCTCCTGCCCGGGGCGAAGCTCGGGCTCTTCCCCCAGCCCTTCCAGCCATGGATGACCGACCACCTCTACGAGCAGCTGCTCACCCACAGCGCCCTGTCGGGCGGCTTTGAGCTCGTGTACGTCCCCGCCGCCCAGCTGGCAAAGCTCGACGTAGGGCGTATACATAACCAGGGCATCGCGGTCCAGGTCCTCGTCCCTCCCCAAGACGAGCAGTCTGAGGACTTCGTCGCCTCGGTCTTCGCCCAGGGGGCTGACGGCGTCACGATCAACGAGCCAGAGGTGGCTATCCAGGCCCGGGCCCGCTCCAGCTCGTGGCCGGGGCGCGGGCCGATAACGTCCGCGTGCCCGAGGGCCTCCCAGGTGGGGAGCCCGCCAGCCCGTCCGGAGACCGCGACCGCAGGGCACCCTCAGCCAGGCAGCGCGATCGCCATATGCAAGGGTGCCTTGCCGCTCGGCCGCACATAAGAAGCATCACTGCGGCTGGGAAAACAACTTGGACCTTGAAACGAGTAGCGCCCGAGCGACGGGTCGGGAGAGCGCAACTGCCAAGAACTCTCCTCCGGATTGGTCACATAATGCGCGTCGAGGCTCACGCCGGCTGCCGGGAGGCCAGGGCGACCACGGGTCACCATCGCCGCCACCACCCAGCAAACAGAGATCCGAGTGAACGGGCCTAGCCCACATGGCCGAAGGGCGGGCCACTGGGCGCCACGGGCCCTATCCTCTGTGTGCTATCGGGTACGTGCCGTCCTTCGGATGACGGCCCACGGCTGCTCCAGAGAGATCGTGAAGACCTCCGCCGTGCTGGTCAGTCGCCTGTTACGCGCCTGTTAACAGGCGCGTACGACGATAGGAAACGTGACCACGCTGACTACCCGACCTGTGGCGCTCGGGGCCGTTCTGACGACCTTGGTCGTCCTGGCGGCCGCCTGCGGGGGCACCCCGGTGCACCACGGCGTCGCCAGCCTCGGCAAGACGACGACCACCGCCCAGTCGAGCGCTCCCCCCGCTTCGAGCCCGTCCGGCTCGTCAGGGCCTTCGCAGGTGCAGGCGCTGAAGTACGCAAAGTGCATGCGCTCGCACGGCCTTAGCGACTTCCCGGACCCTAGCGTCATGCCGAACGGCGGCATCGGCTTCAGTCTTCAGGGCGGGCCTGGGAGCGACCTCAACCCGAGCTCACCGCAGTTCCAGTCCGCTAAGCAGGCCTGCCAGAAGGACGTCCCGCGCGGCCTTGCGAGGACACCCGCCCAGATGGAGGCCGCCGCACTCATGTACACCGAATGCATGCGCTCCCACGGCGAGCCCGACTTCCCGGACCCGAACGGGCAAGGACTGATCCAGGTCACCAACCCGACCGGGATCATGGACCCGAACTCGCCGCAGTTCCAGAGAGCCCAGACGGCCTGCCAGAAGCTGGACAACGGCTTCCCGGA
>DATJST010000338.1:0-10652 GCA_035503975.1 Acidimicrobiales bacterium
CAGGTTGACGAAGAAGTCGTTGGTCAATTTGCCCGGCTCGTTGGTAAAGACCCCGTGCCGTGACCGGCCGTGGTTGACGCCGAGGGCGCGCATGCCCGCCACGAGGACCGCCATTTCGGCCGCGGTGAGGTTGAGCATGAACGCTTTGTCGATCAGATGCGTTTCTGCCGGCAACTTGTCGCCCGCTCGGGCGTAGTTGCGGAAGCCATCGGCGCTGGGCTCGAGCACGCTGAATGACTCCACGTCCGTCTGTTCCTGCGACGCGTCTGTGCGCCCGGGGCTGAAGGGGACCTCGAGATTGTGGCCCGCCGCTTTAGCGGCCTGCTCGATGGCCGCACAGCCGCCCAGGACGATGAGGTCGGCCAGCGAAACCTGCTTGCCACCCTCACGAGGACCATTGAAGTCCTGCTGGAGCTTTTCCAGCACGGGCAGCACTTGGGCTAGCTGGGCGGGTTCGTTGGCTGCCCAGTCCTTTTGCGGGGAAAGTCGGAGCCGGCCCCCGTTGGCGCCGCCGCGCTTGTCTGTGCTGCGGAACGAGGCGGCCGCAACCCAGGCGGTGGAAATGAGCTGCTGGGGCGACAGGCCGGATGCCAGCAATCTTTGCTTGAGAGCGGCGATGTCCTCTTCGCCCACCAGGTCGTGGCCGGCTGGGGGGACAGGGTCCTGCCACGGCTGCGGCTCAGCGACCCACGGGCCGCGGTAGCGCGAGATCGGGCCCATGTCCCGGTGCAGCAGCTTGTACCAGGCCTTGGCAAAGGTTTCGGCGAGCTGATCTGGGTGCTCGTAGAACCTTTTTGAGATCTCCGCATAAACCGGGTCGGCCTTGATGGCCAAGTCCGTCGTCAGCATCGTCGGGGCGTGGCGCTTGGCCGGGTCATGCGCGTCGGGAACCGTGCCCTGCGCCTCGGGATTGGTGGGCTTCCACTGCTTGGCCCCCGCCGGGCTGGTCGTCAGCTCCCAGTCCCAGCGGTAAAGGCCCTCGAGGAAGCCGTTGTCCCACTTGGTAGGCTCAGGTGTCCAAGCTCCCTCCAGCCCGCTGGTGATGGTGTCGGCGCCCTTGCCGGTGCCGAACGTGTTCTTCCAGCCGAGACCCTGCTGTTCGACTGGGCAACCTTCCGGCTCGGGGCCGACGTACTGGTCGGCAGGGGCGGCACCGTGAGTCTTGCCGAAGGTGTGGCCGCCCACGATCAGCGCGACCGTCTCCTCGTCGTTCATCGCCATCCGCGCGAACGTCTCACGGATGTCGGTAGCCGCCTTGACGGGATCGGGGTTGCCATTCGGACCTTCGGGGTTGACATAGATCAGCCCCATCTGGACGGCACCGAAAGGCTTAGCCAGCTCGCGGTCACCGCTGTAGCGCTCGTCTCCGAGCCAGGTGTCTTCTGGCCCCCAAAAAACCTCTTCAGCCTCATAGATATCTGGTCGTCCGAAGCCGAACCCGAAGGTCTCGAAGCCCATGGACTCCAGAGCGCAGTTGCCTGCAAACACGATAAGGTCGGCCCAAGACAGCTTGCGGCCATATTTTTGCTTCACTGGCCAGAGCAACCGCCGGGCCTTGTCCAGGCTGGCATTGTCAGGCCAACTGTTGAGAGGGGCGAAGCGCTGAGCGCCGCTACCGCCGCCGCCGCGGCCGTCGGCTGTGCGATAGGTACCGGCCGCATGCCATGACATACGGATGAACAGCGGCCCGTAATGGCCGTAGTCGGCGGGCCACCAGTCCTGCGAGTTGGTCATGACTGCGAAGATGTCGCGCTTTACGCCTTCGAAGTCGAGCGTCTTCACTTCGGACGCGTAGTCGAAGCCGTCGTCGGCGGGACCAGAGCGCCGCGAATGTTGGCGCAGGGGTTGGAGGTCGAGTTGGTCCGGCCACCAGTCCCTGACCGTCCTCGGCCGATGGCTCTTAGGCGTGGGGGAAGGGATAGCCGGGTTTTCGCTTTCGCTGCCGTGTTCAGGCATTTTTGCTCCCTCTTTTCGTTCGCTATTCACGTTTGGTCGGACGATCGGCGCTTGCGGCCCTGGACGCCTTTTTGCTCACCGCTCTACTGCCCGCCTCCGGACGTCTGTTCGGCTCATCGGCTGGGGCGACGTCAGCAGTGGCGCACTGGGGGCAGCGCCCCCAGAATATGACCTCGGCCTCGTCTACCTCGTAGCCGGCGGTGTCCGAGGGCGTGAGGCACGGCCGGTAGCCAACGGCGCAGTCAACATCGACCGTCCGGTCGCAGGCCCGGCAGATCAGGTGGTGATGGTTGTCGCCAGTGCGGGCCTCGTAGCGGCCGGGTGAACCGCTCGGCTGGATGCGGCGCAGCACGCCCGTGCCCACGAGCGCACCCAGCGCGTCGTACACCGCCTGCCGCGAGACGGCGCCAATCTGGGACCTCACGGCCTGTTCGATGTCCGGGGCCGTGGCGTGCGAGGCTGCCGAGACAGCACGCAGTACGGCTAGCCGCTGAGCGGTGACCTGTAGCCCGTGCTGGCGGAGCAGCCGATGACCATCCATAGGCTCGTCAGGCACGCTCGGCACTCTACTCCAAGACACTGGGATGCGTCTAATTCTGGCATGAGCCCAGGATCGTTTGCCCGGAGACCAACGTCATGGCTCTCCGGGCAAGAGGGGCGTCCGATGAAGTATGTCAGTCGCTGTAGGAGAGCCGCGCGAAGTCGACCAGTTCGGAACCTCCCTGTACCCTCAGCCGCCAGCTCATCGCGCTGCCGCTGCAGGCCCAGGTACCGGTGACGTGCGAGAACGGGTTCTGGTCGGCCGAGACCGGCTTGCCGCCGTCCAGGCTAACAGTTATGTGGCTGCTGGTCCTCGTGGCCGCCAAGATGCCCGAAGTAGCTGTCAGCGATTGGGAATAATGAAGGGCGATGGACTCTGTCCCCATGAACCTGATCTCGTCGATCGGCTGCGACCCGTCGTAGTCGATCGTGCCCAAGTCCGGGGTCACCGTGATATGGACGCCGGCCAGGCCCTCTTCTTTCCCCTGAGCCGTGTCCCAGATCCAACGCGTCGTCACCCAGTCGCCGAGCAGGCAGGGCGTTTCGCTAAGCGCCTCGACCGCGTACCTCGCCCCAGCGGTGTCCCCGGTGACGGCCAGCCAGACCTCGCCCGGGTGGAGCCGCGGCAGGGCTTCCAGGACGGTGTCCTCGTCGCAGTTGTTCAAGCAGAAGGTGTCGCCCGGTCCTTGGACGCCGTCAATGTCGTGGTCGCCCGAGTCGTGAAGGCGGCTGTACCGCGTGGTTGCGGTGAACTGAAGCGCATTAGCGGTACTTGCCACGCCGAGTATGGCATTGGTATATGGCGCTACTTTGCCGGAAAGCGACTCCCCCACGGCCAGGACATGGACGGTCGGGACGTAATGGGCGTCTTGGGGGATGCTCGGCCCTGTTGTGTCCCAGCCGTCACCAAATGCGGGGCGCCGCAGCAGTGATGACGCCCAGGTCAACTTGAACTCGGCGTCGGTGGCTACCGCGTAGGCAGTCGCGCTCGTCGGCGCTTTGAACATCGCGTCGAACTTGCCCCAGGGGTCGGTGCCGGTTTCCTCCATGTGCGCGTAAAAACCGATGGCGTCGTAGCTGCGGCTGAACAGGGGCGTCGCGATATTGGTCAGGTAACGGACCCAGGCGGTGCAGCAATTCTCAGTATCCGGGGATAGAGTTTGCCCCACCCATTCGGCTGAGCCCTCGATCAGCCAGTCGGGGGCGGCGAAGAAGGCGTCCGGCGTGCTGTAGTCGGTGGCTTGGAAACAATGGAACATCTCGTGCATGAGCGTGTCGGCGGTAACCGAAGCCGTTGGGTGCTCTCTCCATAATGCCGGTTCGAGCGTCACCACGCACTTGGTGGGGCGCCCAGTGAAACCGCCCCTGCTGTCGTAGGGGGTCGTGAAGGCCAAGGCCGTGCCGGGGCCTTTGCCAGGTACCTGCACTGGGCTGACCACCGCGCTCACCGCGAGGTCCATCGAGTGCCCGATATGGCCGGCGATGATCGTTTCGTCGGCTTTCAGCTCGGCGAAGTACGGGCCACTGGCAGGGAGGGTGCGCGCAGCAGCCAACAATGGCAGGGGGCCCGTGATCGTCCGGCCAGCGTCTCCCGTCATGGTCGTAGGACCAACCAGGAAGCGGCGAACGGTTGCTTTTTGCGCTGGTGCCAGCTGGTTCCAGTGCCGGAGCGCCCAGTCCATGGCGAAGGTCCCATCGGCTATCGCCCCGGGTCGCCCGGCCGGCAGCCTCACTCCTGGCAGGGGCGCGATCTCGAGGCTGAACGCCTGCAACGCCGTGGCCAAAGGCACGGCACCATCAGGCCCGACCTCGTGCATCAGCTGGTAAAGCACCGTCCCGGGCGCTGGAACGTCGAAGGTCGAGAGGTGACCCGGGGCCGAGGGGAGGCGCCCGGGGCGCGACGCAGCGATGTTCGCCTGCGCCGCTGAAGGACCGCTCAGCAGGCCTGTGACCACCAAGCCGGCACATGACGCCAGCATCGCCAGTTGCCTCACGGTCCGGCCCAGCGTCATGTCCCTCATCATCGTCCTTGGTGACCGGCGCGTCAATGCCGGGCCGGCGCCGGTGCCAAGGAGCGGCAAATGCACGGGGTTCTTTGGCGGTGCCGGGCCCGGTACCCGGTCTGTCACGGTTGGGAAGTTGTCTCATGACCGGGCCCTGGCTTAGCCTCGGCGGGGTGAGAGACTTGCCGAGCTGCGCAAAAGTTGCCTTGAACGGCGGAGCATTGTGAAGCAGAGCCTGCACGACGGATGGACGGTTGCTCCGCTCGACGGGCCAGTCCCTGACCACGTGCGGGACCTGCGCATCCCAGCGCTGGTGCCGGGGTGCGTCACCACCGACCTGCTCATGGCCGGCCTCGTGCCTGACCCCTACTTGGACGACAATGAGCGGGAGGTCGCCTGGATCGGGCGTACCCGCTGGTCGTTCCGGACCACTTTCGGAGCTGATGCTCCGGCACCGGGGGAGAGGGTGGATCTTGTGTGCGAGGGTTTGGACACCGTCGCCGAGGTGCGCCTCAACGGCCTGGCCATCGGCGAGAGCGCAAATATGCACCACGCCGTGCGCTTTGATACGCGAACGGCGCTTGTGGCCGGACAAAATCAACTCGAGATCGTGTTCGACGCCCCGGTCGACGCAGCCGAGCGCATGAGCGAGGTCCTCGGGCCCAGGCCGAACAACAGTGCTCACCCTTTCAATGCGATCCGCAAGATGGCCTGTAATTTCGGCTGGGATTGGGGACCGGACCTCCCTACTGCCGGCATCTGGAGGCCCATTTGGTTGCACCGCTGGAAAGTGGCACGCATCGCGGCGGTGCGTCCCCTCGTGAGCCTGATCGGTATTGATGGCCCGGGAGCCTCGGCACCCTGGGCAGACGCGTCGTCGCCGCGTCAGGCTGATGCTCACGTCGACTTCCATATCGAGCTGGATAGGGCAGATCCAGGCGGCCCGCCCTTGGCCGTGGAGGCCAAGATAGCCGGGCTCACAGCCCGAGCGGGGGTGGGGCCTGGGCGACATTCCTTCACCCTCCGAGTTCCGGTACAAGGGGCCAAGCTTTGGTGGCCGAGTGGCTACGGGGACCAACCACTCTATGAGGCATCGGTCGGCGTGAGCTTGAGCGAAGGCGATTATGCCGGTGGTGCGGGCGGCACTGGCGACAAGGGGGGCAGCACCGCTGCCGGCGCGGCCGAGCTCGACCGGTGGGAGGGCAGGGTCGGCTTCCGCTCCGTTTCGCTCGACACCACGCTCGAGGAAGGGGGTGGTAGACGACTCGGTATCGTCGTCAACGGTAGGACCGTCTTAGCGAGGGGAGCGAACTGGATCCCCGACGATTGTTTCCCGAGCCGCGTGACTCGCGCCCGTTACAGGCGCCAGCTCGAGCTGGCCCTGGGTGCTCACTGCAACCTCGTGCGGGTGTGGGGCGGCGGGATCTACGAGAGCGAGGACTTTTACGACGTGGCGGACGAGCTCGGCATCCTGGTGTGGCAGGACTTCATGCTCGCCTGTGCCGCGTACGCCGAAGAGGAGCCGCTGCGTTCTAGTTTGGAAGCTGAAGCGCGGGCAGCCGTTTCTCGGCTGTCTGCCCACCCGAGCGTAGCCGTGTGGAGCGGCGGCAACGAGTGCCTCTGGCTTCATGATGAGTGGGCTTGGGAGGGCCAGCTTGCGGGCCGCACCTGGGGCCCCTGGTATTATTTCGATCTTTTCCCGAGAATTATGGACGAGCTGGACCCCACGCGCCCGTACATGCCCGGCAGCCCATGGTCGTTCGACGGTGCCATCTTCGCAAATGACCCGCGGTACGGCAGCACACATGTGTGGGACGTGTGGAACCGTAAGGACTATGCCGCCTATAGGGACGTACGGCCGCAGTTCGTGGCTGAGTTCGGTTTTCAAGGGCCGCCCGCTTGGTCAACGCTTGTTCGGGCGATCTCCACGAGACCCCTCACAGCCGGCGCGCCATTGATGGCCGCCCATGAGAAGGCCGCTGACGGCATGGCCAAACTTTCTCGTGGCCTGGCAGCGCATTTCCCCGAACCGCGGACTTTCGCGGACTGGCATTGGGCTATGTCGCTCAACCAGGCGCGAGCGATTTCCCTGGCGGTGCAGTACTGGCGCTCCCTTACGCCGCGCTGCCGAGGCACGATCGTGTGGCAACTCAACGATTGCTGGCCGGTGATCTCATGGTCGGCCATCGACGGGGACGGTCGACTCAAGCCGATGTGGTACGCGCTCAGGGATGCCTACGCCGACCGGCTCCTCACGGTCCAGCCTTCCCAAGAGGGGCGACAGGGTGCGCCCCAGCAGGCGATGGCCGGCCTCCGTGCCACCGCGGTCAACGACAGCCTGCTCCCCTGGGACGTGGAAATCGACGTCCGCCGCCTCAACTTCTCGGGTGAGGTCCTTGCCAGCGAATCCCGGGAGCTGACGGCCCAGCCCGGCCAAGCACTGAGCACGGATATTAGCCCTGAAGTGTGGCGTCCTTCCGATCCGGCCCGTGAGCTGCTGGCCGCCAGCTCGCCAGGGCATCGATCGCTTTGGTTTTATGCCGAGGACAAGGACATCGAATTGCCCGCACCGGACTACGACGCCGAGGTCCAACCTTCTGGTGACGGGTTCGACATCACCCTGCGAGCCAACGCCCTGCTACGCGACGTCGCAGTGCTGGCCGACCGGCTGGACCCGGCAGCGGTGTGCGATGACATGCTCTTCACGCTGTTGCCCGGCGAGTCGCGCCGTGTCCACGTGCGTTCGGCCGCGCTTGCGGCCCCCCGGGCTCTGCTTGGGCCTGAGGTGCTGCGCTGTGCAAACCAGTTGTCCGCCGGCTCTTGAGGCTCCGCCGGCTTATGCGCTCGGCTGCCCGTCAGCTCGCAGTTCATGTAGTACTTGCTGACAGCTCGCGGGAGGTCGCGCCAAGGCCTCCGCCGGTGCGCTGGGTGTCGGCCCACGGCTGCGGAACTGCCGGGAGGTGGCCCACAACACGAGCACCAGGGCCAACAACATGGCCGTGGTGAGGACCGGGAAGCTAATGACGGCGTGGCTCGTGATCCCAGCGATGCCGTTGTCTTGAGGGAGCAGGTTGTGCTTGAGACCAGGCGGGCCCGGCCGGGCCCCGCCACTGCGCGCCAGGCTCCCGACGCTCGCACTCCCGCCAGGGTTGCCAGGACCGCCCGCGACGTTCCCCGGTGGCGCACCCGTCCCCGTCGCCGGGCCGCCTGTACTGCCTGCCGTACTACCCGCCGAGCTACCTGCCGTCCTGGTTGTGGCGAGGATGAAGGGCATGTAGGACATAACCGAAGCGAATTGTTCGATTATCGGTAAAGGCCACAGTCTGCGCGGGACATAGAACGCCGATATCACCGTGAGCGAATCGGCCAGGTAGAAGTACCGCTCATGCATCGCGGGCAACAAGAACGGGAGCAGGACGGCCGAAACGGCCGCCGCCAGCACGATCCTGGTCGCGTCGAGCTCCACCCGGCGGGCAGTGGCCCAGGCGAGCAGGGCCAGTACGATCACAGCTGTGGCGGCAATGCCGGCGGACCGCAGCGTGGGGGAGACGGTTATATCCAGGTACTGGTAAATGTTCGGCGCGTTGAGGGTAAGTTCGTTGTATAGGCCCACCTCGCCCGTGTACGTTTTCCAGAGCGTCGAGAACGAAGCGCCTAGGGCAAATGCAGGGACATCAGCCACTATGAAGACCGCGGGGATGGCCAAGAGCGCCCGCCATGGTACCCAGCGACGCAGTACCAGGAGGGCTAGCAGCGGAAAAACAAAGATGGCCTGCAATTTGAACGCGAGCGCCAGACCGAAAAAGACGCACGCCCACCAGGGACGCCGCCTCAACGAGAAGTACAGGCCACCCAGGCACAACGAGCTGTAGCTTGCATCTATCTGAGCCCACAAGGCGCTGTTCAGTACGACGGTCGGAAGGAAAAGCACGATTGCCGCGGCCGCCAGGGGAGCCCACCCTTCGGGGTAGCGTAGGCGCACGAGGCGGTAAGTGAAGTACCCGAGAACGATGTCGAAGGACACCGATATGAGTTTTATCCCCCACAGCGGGGCCAACGACGTGTAGCTCACCAGTGAGAGCAGGTACAGGTACGGTTCGTTGTAGTTGGCAAAGTTGTACTTGAGTGCGTGAAGGCCACCGTGCTGCTTTATGAACTCGTACCAGCCGTAAAAGGTCGCATAATCACCGGTCTCGTACTTGACAAATATGGTCCGCACGGCGAGTGCCACGACGACGAGCACGGCTGCTGCCGTCACCCGCCGCGTGCGGGTGGGACCAGCGGTGCTGAGAGGACCGAACAGAGCTGCGCTACAACCCATAGGCGAGAGGTTGCCAACCCGGTCTGGGAGCCCGCTGTGAGCCGGCCGTAAGGTGGGAAAGACCGACGGCTGTCTGCTCGGTTGGCAGTGGTTAGCTCAGTGGGCTCCTGCCGGAGCAGCGGCTCCCACACCGTCGTGGAGCAACCGGTGCCCGGCCGAGGCGCTGCGGTGCGGCCAGTTCAAGGGCCGCCAGAGGTCTCCTGCCGCGCCGCCCTCGGGCCGGTTCCCGATAGTCAGGAGGTCCTCGAGCTGGTTGGCCGGCATCGGCCGTGAGAAGAGGAAGCCTTGGGCTACCGAGCAACCGAGGCCGAGCAAGTGGTCCAGCTGGTGCTCCGTCTCGACGCCTTCAACCACGGTGGTGGAGCCTATGGCTTTGGCCATGGCCAGCACGGCCGAAACTATAGCCGATTTTACCGGGTCGTTCTCGACGTTTTGGATAAAGGCGCGATCGATCTTGACCACGTCGACCGGGAACTCGGCGAGGTGGTCGAGGGCCGAGTGACCTGTGCCGAAGTCGTCGATAGCCACACTGGCCCCGAGGTTTTTCAGGCTCCAAAGGATCTCGTTGGTGCGGTAAACGTCGCCCACAGCAAGGCTTTCGGTCACCTCGAAACAGAATTGTGCGGGGTCAGCCCCGCTTGCCCGGAGGAGCTCCTCAACCTCGGCTAACAAACCAGGGTGCTCGAACTGGCGCGGGGACAAGTTGATCGCCACCTTCACCACTACGCCCAGCCGGTCGCGCCATTCCTGCGCTTGGTGGCAGGCTTTTTCAAGCACCGCCCGGCCCAGTCCGAGGATGAGGCCGGTCTCCTCGGCCACATCGATGAAGGCGGCCGGGACCAGTAGGCCCCGGACGGGGTGGTGCCAACGCACCAAGGCCTCCACGGACACCACCCGGCGGTCGCGCACGGAGAACAGTGGCTGGTAATAAACCTCCAGTTCGTCCTGGTTTATGGCTTTTCGCAGCTCCATCTCGAGCTCGACTCGTGCACTCGAGCGCGCCCCCATGAGCTCGGAGTCAAACACGCAATAGCTACCGCCTCCGCCTCTCGCTTTGGCTTGGTACATAGCCACGTCGGCGTCGTGGAGCACGTCGTCGTGGTCCTTGCCGGGCGATGTCAGGGCGACGCCGATGCTCAGTCGGGCCAGGACCTGGTGGCCGTCAGGGAGCGGGACGGGTTCGCGCATGCTGTCGAGGATCCGTTGCGCGATCTCGGTCGCTTCGCTCACGTCCCTTACCTTCTCGAGCAGCACGGTGAACTCGTCACCGCCGAGGCGGGCGAGCGTGTCGTTGGCTCGCACCATCTTCTTGATGCGCTCCGTGATCGCGATCAGCAGCATGTCGCCGGCGTTGTGGCCCAGGCTGTCGTTCACGACCTTAAACCGGTCGACGTCGACGAACAGGACGGCGTGCTGGTCCCGGCTTTGCTTCGCGGCTTCGATGGCGTCGTAGAGGGCGTTCAGGAACTGGCGCCGGTTGGCGAGGCCCGTTAGGGGGTCGTGGAAGGCCTGGTGGGCCAAGTCGGCGAGGCGCTTGTGCTCGCTGACGTCGCGGAACACCAAGACAGCGCCGCTCGGCACCCCGTCTTCGATATTCGGCGCCACCGTACAGGCAACGTCGATATTGCTGCCGTCGGCGCGCCGGAAGCGGGCGTCATAGCTGGTGCTTGTGCTCCCCGCCGTCAACGCCCTCATGGCGGCGGCCAGCAGGAAGTCAGGAGCGGGGACACCCGGTTCTGCGTTGGCGAGCGGGTCCTCGTCGAGCCCTCCGGTAGTGCTGAGCCCGAGCATGGCGGCGCCCGTTTTGTTCATGTAGGTGATCCGGCCCGACG
>DATJST010000339.1:0-4047 GCA_035503975.1 Acidimicrobiales bacterium
CCGCGGGACGCCCGCTCATCGGGAACCTCATCGGCGTGACGGTCCCTCCGGCGCCTGAACACGAGCAGGAGCAAAACGAGCACCAGCACGACTACCACTGCCCCGAGCGTTATCGCGAGAGCTATGACCCACCGTGGTGCCTCAACCGTGGTGACTACGACTTGCGTGCCGTGAGGCGAGGGCACCGCAGCCCTTGACTCTGGGTAGTTGATTACGCCCGTCCAGAGAGCCTTCTTGGTGTCGTGCGCGTACCACAAGATGACTGTCGTGACGTGCCGCCCGTA
This sequence comes from Acidimicrobiales bacterium, assembly GCA_035503975.1. Lineage (GTDB taxonomy): Bacteria > Actinomycetota > Acidimicrobiia > Acidimicrobiales > Palsa-688 > DATJMJ01. Next base: position 285 of record DATJST010000339.1, read on the forward strand.
GGGGGTGCCCAGCACTGGCAGCGTTAGGGTCGCCGAGCCCCCCGGCAGCACGGTGCTCGAAGAGACGCCAAAGCGGAGCACGTGCGCCGGCCCTGCGGTGATCATTGCTCCCCCTGCGGGGTGCTCCCAGGTGTTGCCTGCGTTGCGCTCGGTTATGTGGAGCAGCGGGATGCCGTTGGCGGTGTCGAACATCACGGAGGGGATCGAGATGAGGGGGCTAAGAGGACCGGGGACGACCACTGCCACCCCGATGCCGACGCTCGTGTTGACGAGAGCTCCCACGCGCGTGCCCGCGATGTGAGGTGCCTCGGCCGCACGCACATGGGGGCGCGCGAGCACTCCAGCCAGGTACTGGCCTGGGCGGGCACCGGCCGGCACCCTGACCTTGAACCCGACGAGGGTGCGAGCACGTGCGGGTATGGTCACGACGCCCGGGAGCCCGGAAAGCCAACAACTAGTGCGTTTGCACACACCGGGCGCGAGCGCTGGGTAGGTGTCGCCCGAGTTGACAGCGGTTTGGCCGTACGAGGCGCTGAGCCCGACCTGGCAGGCGTAGTTGTTGGGGTTGGCCAGCACGAGGGCCTCCGAAGCGTACCTGCCCGGGGCGATGGTGAGCTGGAAGTAACTGGAGGTCTCGCCCGGCCTCAGCTGTGGGCCAACATGCACCGTCAGACAGCCCGCACGGTTGGCCTGTGCTCCCGCGGGGGGAGCGGCACCAGGCCCGACGAGGGCGCCGCTGACCAACGCCGCCCCAAGCAGAGCAACAAAAAGGCCCCTCACCCCTCGGCGCCGCCTGCTGGTAGGGCGCGCCGTTACTGCCACAACAGGCACCCTTCGCCCGCTGCGGCAGCGCTGCTCCCATCTTGTTGACGAAAGGCGGCCCGCCTTGCCCGCAACCAGGCGAAGGCCCGCGGAGGGCGCACTACCTCACGGCCCAGAATTGACCGCCAAGTTGATGGTGACCGCGTAGCTACCGATCGCGGTGTTCCCTTTGACGCCGAGGTTGTAAAAGGCGGAGGGCGTTGCGCCCGTGCAACCGGTGGCGGTCGCGGTGCCAGTGGCAAAGCAAATGGCACCTGCCCCCGAGCCACTGGCCGCAGAATAAAGGTCCACTTGGGTCGTCGCACTGCTGCCGCCAATCGTAACCGGGTAGGTCGGGCAGGTAGTGAAACCGAGGGGTGTGTGAGAGCAGGTGGTGGCCGGGGTTGCGGCGGTGCAGCTGCTGCCGTAGTCACAGACGTTGCCCGGCGTTGTGCCTGCGAAGGGGTCCGTGGTGATGGGTGAGACCTGGGAGTAGCCGTAGGCGGCGCTGCCGGCCCCGTTGAAATGGAGCACAGACCCCGAAGGAAGAGTGTTCGACGAGAGGTACTCACTGACGGCCCAGCCGCTCGTGCTCCCCGTCCCGTCGAGGACCTCCAGGGTCGGGGCGGCGCCGCTGCTGCAGTGTGTGACCGCTCCCGAAGCGGCGCACGAGGTCAAGGCCGTGGCCGACCCGCTCGCCCATTGGTCATAGCCGGTGATGACAAAGTCCCAGTACAGGTTGGGCGAGCTCTCCACGGAAAGGGTGCCCGCGGAGACGGTCACCGAGGCGCTCACCGCGCAGGCCGGCGCTCCCGAGGAACCAGAGCAGGAGGCGGCGGATGCAACGGGTGAGCTTGTGGCAACGATGCCCATGGTCCCTCCCGCGACGAGCCCGAGCAAGGCCGTCCCGCGAAGGAAGATCCGCATGGGCCCCCCGCCCTTGGCTCCAAGACGATGGTCGCAAATCTTTTGCATTTGTTTTGACCTGTCTCCTTTGCGTATCGCCCTCAAATAAGAACTCGGTTATAGGGGCTCGGCACGTGCGAGAAAATCCTTAGGCCTATTGCATTTCTCTCCTCGAAAAACAACCCAGAGTGGTTAGCCGCCACTTTCTGTACTCAACCCTCACTCAACCCTTGATTTGCAGGCAAAGTCTTTTGAGACTGCCGTCCGGAATTACTTAGGGGTTCCTAACGGAGCCTCTTGGCAACGCTGCGAGCGCTTGCCTCAGCCCGTATGCTTTGGCGCCAGCACCATCGTCATGTAGGTGCTGTTTGGGCTATCGGGGTAGCCGGCGAACGGGCCGCATGGCACGAAACCCGCCTTCGCGTAGAGAGCCCTGGCGGGCGCGAACGCCTCTGTGCTCCCAGTCTCCAGGCTCAAGCGCCGGAACCCACGGTGGCGGGCGACCGAGATGATGTGCCCCAGGACGGCGCTCCCGGCGCCCGTACGCCTGGCCGCGCGCTGCGTGTGCATCGACTTCACCTCCGCGTGCTCGGCGTCGATCGCCTTCAATGCCCCCACCGCGACGAGCTTTCCTTCGACCCGGTAGCCGAAGAACGTGACCGCCGGGCCCATCAGCTCGCCTATGTCGAGCGCGTGGACGTCTTCGGGAGGGGTCTCTTCACGGCAGAAGGACAGGTGCTCGCCAAGGAGCTCGCGAACATCGTCAGAGCGGGGGTCATCCACGGAAATGGTGCCGGCAAGCGCGTTGGCCGCGCCCATCCCGTCCGAGGAGGCATGGGAGGCCTCGGCGCTCGCAGTGGGCGGGCCGGTCCCCGGGCCGATGGGCCGCTGCGCCCAGGCCACATCGTGCCAGGCCCCGTGCTTCCAGCCGATCCGCCGGTAAGTGCCCACCGGTTCGAACCCCATAGCTCGGTGTAGCCCCACGCTCGCCTCGTTGGGCAACGTCATGCCGGCCACCGCCATCCGGTAGCCGCGCCGCTCAAGTCGCTCGAAGAGGGCTTCGTAAAGGGCTCGCCCGGCGCCCGTGCGCCTGCGGCCCATCTCGACGTAAACACTCACCTCGCAGGACCAGTGGTAGGCGGCACGCGACTTGTAAGGGGCTGCATAGGCGTAGCCGACCAGCCGGCTGCCGTCGGCGAGCACGACCCAGGCGTGGCTGGCGAGGGCAGCGGCGATCCTCTTAGCCATCTCCTCGAGGCCCGGCGGGTCGGTCTCGAAGGTGACAGCCGTGCCGGTCACGTAGGGGGCGTAGATCGACACGCAGGGCGATGCGTCGTCGATGGTGGCGTCTCGCACCTGCTCAGCGGGCATCATGCTCAAATAGTAGCTAATCCGTCCTCTATAGTGGAGAGAATGCAGGGCACGTTGAGCGCTTCATTGGCGTCAGTGCTCCACCACGCCCGCCGGGAGCGGGGCTGGTCTGTCCAGGACCTTGCCGAGCGCGCTGGGGTCTCCCGCTCCATGGTCTCCAAGGTGGAAAGGGAGGAGGCCCAGCCCACGGCCGTCCTGCTCGGTCGGCTCTCAGGCGCGCTCGGGATGACCCTCACCGACCTGATCGCTCGCGCCGAAGGTGACGACCGTCGCCTCGTGCGACGTGAGGAGCAACCCGTGTGGGTCGACCCGGGCAGCGGCTATCGTCGTCGGGCGGTGTCGCCACCTGTTGGCGGTGCTACGCAGCTTGTCGAGGTCGAGCTCCCCCCGAGGGCACGCGTCCTTTACCCGGCGGACAGCTACAGCTTCGTCGAGCACCAGATCTGGGCTATGGAGGGCACGCTCTGCTTCCTAGAAGGCGCCACCGAGCACACACTTCGCGCCGGCGACTGCCTCCAGCTCGGGGGACCGACCGATTGCGAGTACGTCAACCCCGGTGACCAGCCCTGCCGCTACCTCGTCGTAGTCACCCGGAGAGGTGCTTAGGCTTCGGGCCCGCAAAGGCGAGGCGCACCACCGACGTCCCGGGACATTGGCAACCTGCCGCTGGGCGGTTTCGGGGTGC
>DATJST010000340.1:0-6066 GCA_035503975.1 Acidimicrobiales bacterium
CGCGGAGCGGAGGCCATGTGTTACAACGAGCTCGCGCCAAGCTGCGCCGGTCAAATGCTCACCCTTGCCTGGCAAGGCAACGGGCCTCTCCGTCCCTCAGGCCGTAGTAGACGAGGATGAGGAGCTTTCGGGCGGCGGCTACGTGGCCGATTTGCCTGCCCCGCCGCTCAGCGACCCGGCGGCGATGGGCCCCGACGGGCGTCGCGCCGTACTGACGGACGCCAGCTTCGACGGCGGCCCAACGCACAAGGCGTGAGCCCTGTTTGGTGATATCGCGTGCACTTGCCTGGGAACCGGAGCGACATCACCTGGCTGGTCCCCACGGCGAGAGGTTACATCGGTCTGTCAAGGAGGACTTCGGGTTGCCGTCAATGTAGTTTGTGGTGGCGGGATCGCGTGCAAATGTTCGGCGCGCCTTAGCCGAAGTGTCGCACGCACGGTACTTCAAGGTTCTTCAGGCGCCACTGCGTTTTCCTCGAAGTCGGGACTACCCGGCGTCCCCAGAAAGCCCACCTGCTCTCGAGCTGCACGTGCTCGCTATCCCAACTAACTTGAACATCTTGCTTTCATCGGGCGGCAGCGACCGTCACCCAGGATCGGAACCGACTGCCAGTCACCGTATACTGCTCGCGCAATACCTGCACAGCCTCCTCCGTGAGGTAGGAGAAACCCTGCGGAGGCGATAAGTCGCCCAGTTCTTGGAGCGAAATAGGCCGTGGTAGTTGGTGAATTGTGCCGACCTTGATCGCGACGCCCTTCGGGCAGCCGGCGAAGTAGTGGTCGTATTCCCTGCGGGACAGTGATGTGTGCCCGCCGTACCGACGCCAAAGTGTCGACGGCGCGGCCACCTCTACACCCTCAACGTCGAACCAGCCGAGGATCGACCGCTCAGGCGCCGTCGCATAAAGGACTACGGCGCTCAGGTCCTGCGACGGCGCAACCCTGCGCAGCTCGACCTGCTTCAGCCCGCCGAGGATCGCGTACGCGAACCGCGGACGGACGGATATAAGTACGGTTCTCCCAGTCGATGAGCTATCCACTCGATGCTCTTTTCTGCCACGCCGACGATGCTTTGCGGGGCCGCTCGGACGACTGCATGAGACTTCAGCTCCTGGATCGAGATCGGATGCTCAAGCAACCGGTCTTGCCTGAACAAGATTGCTAGCACGTCGGCCCGGGTCAATTGGTGGATCTGCTCGTACGAGTACACCGTGCGCTGCCCAACCATCGCCACGATTTCGTTGGGGTTGCGGGACACCAGGACCTCTTCGACGACGCCTACAGCGGTCACAGAGCACCGGTCGCGCGAACGGTAGAAGAGCAACGTGTCACCGGGCCTTAGCCTCCGGATGGGGGAGTTGCACAGATAAGCCTTTCGCAGGGCGTTCCCGTACGGCCGCGGGACCACCGCAAGCTGTCCTTGCGCTTCACCCTCGGGGAAGAGGATCGCATGGTACCGCGGCTCGATAGGCACGGCGAAGACTCTGCCGGCCACAAGCCTCAAGGCCGGCGGACCAAACCGGATGTGGAACTGCAGGGGCTCGTACGAGCAGGCGTCGGATGGCTCATATGTGAGGTCCTTGGCAAACACAAGCTCGCCGACCTCGGTGTTCCGACCGAGCAGGCAGTAAAAGCCGAACTCTTCCAACAAGGCAATGAGGACCTCATGACGGTCGAAAACGGTCACGTACAAATGGTCGTAAGCGTTGTCGTGCGCATAAGCGAACAACGTCTTGAGGAGCAGCTCTCCGTACCGGTTGCCTTGATGTTCTGTGGACACCTTGAAGGTGCAGATCTTCAGCACCTTGCCGCCGAGTTTGAAGCTATCGTCCTTCTGCTTGATGATGCAGATACCGGCGTACCTACCGTCGGGCCCGGTGACAACCCACCCATCTCTGCCTTGTCGCTTGACCTTCTTCAACCAATTATCGAAACCCACATAGTCTTCGCGCAGCGAGTCGAAGATCGGGTCAGACGCGTTCATGGCGTGCGCCACGACGTACTCGACGGCCGGTGGGGCGACGGGAGCAGAGTCGGTAAGCGTGCGGAGCAGGCCGAGGGCGTCCTCGACCGTGACGACTCGGTCCTCGATACCCAGCCGGACGGCTTTACGGTGGATCCCGCCATCCTCGGTGACGAGGAGGTCAACGGCCTCTCCCACGACCGCCGCGAGCAGACAGTGGTCGACCCAGTGGTTAGTGCGAGCCCCTACGACACCGAGAACGCTTTCTACGACCGTAGGGCTAGGTGCAGACTCGAGCCTGACGTACTTCCGCACCAGCACCTCGCGCGTGGTGCGGCGTTCCGAGTCGGTGTCCTGCGCCAAGTCGACGAGCGAGCTGGGATGTATGAGGACGGCGCCCCCGGCTTGGTGGGCTAGGCGTACCAAGTCTGCGGCGAGTGCGGAGCCCACCTCTAGGTCCTGGGGTCGCGTCGGCTCAATGGGGATCAGGACGTTCGTGTCGATGAGCAGGCGCATCGGGGACCCCTCGGTCACGGTTTAGTGACCACTACAGGGTAGGGCAATAGCTCGGGGCGTCGTCACGGAAGACGCTTAGGGAGCTTCGACGACGATGTTCTCCGAAACTTTTCGAACACGAGTGCCTGCCGACGAAAGGCGGCGCAACGGAGTTCAACCGACGAAAGCGGACCTTACGGGAACTTCTGACAACTCGGAGAGGTCTTGGGACCATGGGACCACAACGGCCGTGTTTGGCGGCCTTGAGCGTCATTGTCGTAGCAGCCGGACTTTTCGGGGCCAACTTGCACGCGAGAAACCCGGCAGGCAACCTCAACGGAGAAAACGCACCGCGTTCTTCCGCCAGGACGGCGGTCCACTGGGCTGCCGTTTCGACGTTCCCACAGACCATCAGCGGCTTCGGCGACGTTAGCTGTGCCTCCTCAACTTGCGTGGCCGTAGGCATCATGGGCATGGCCTTGGCCGTAAGCCAGGACAACGGGATGTCTTGGTCAAGTTCCCCGGTGCCCGCCGGTGTCACGACGTTGCAGTCCGTGTCGTGCGCCTCCAGGTCGCATTGCACAGCAGTCGGTGAGTACCTGGAGCCCGCGCCCACCGACACCAGGCCAGGAGTCGTCGTAGTCACCGACGACGGGGGGAGATCGTGGACCAGGCAAGCAACCACGATGGTCGGCCCACTCGTGGGTGTGAGCTGCGAGAACGCCTCCAGTTGCGTGGCTATCGGCAGCGCAGGCCTGCACGGCAGCATCACGGGGAGCTTCGCCCTGACGACGGCCAACGCAGGCCGGTCATGGGCGAGCGCGGCCATCGCTGGTAGCGCCTTGGACCTCTCCGGCGTCTCGTGCCCAAGCGCCCAGCACTGCGTCGCCGTCGGGTCGGTGACCGCACCCGATGGCTCCGGTAGTCCAGTCGCCATGGTGACGACAGATGGCGGCGCGCGCTGGCACAACGCTCCCGTGCCAAGCCACGACATTGCCCTCTACACCATCAGTTGCCCGACCGACGCCCGCTGTGTCGCCACGGGGATGCCTCAACTGCCGACCACCGCGCAGCCGATCAGGACGGTGGCATCTGTCTTTACAAGCGCAGACGGCGGCGCGCGGTGGTCGCAACGCGCACTTCCGCCCGGGGCAGGTGTCGGGGCGGTTACTTGTCTGCCAAGCGGGTGGTGCTTGCTGACCGGTGCGAACGCCCCCGTCCTGAGCACGGATTACGGCGAGAAATGGACGATGGTAAGGCGTTCGCTGGGGTTCAGCACCGACGTGACCTCGGTTGCTTGCCGGACCGCCAGCAGCTGCGTCGCCGTCGGCGGGTCAGAGGGGCCATCGAACGGTGCTTTCTCGTTCCCCTTCGTCTACCCGACAGTGGCCACGAGCAGCGACGGCGGCCGCAGTTGGGCCCCGCGCCGGCCACCGGAGGGCTGGTTGGTCAACGCGATGGCCTGCCCGGCCCGGAGGCGTTGCGTGGCCGTTGGCACGACGAACGCCGGCACCGGCGGGGCGTGGGCCAGCGATAACTTCGGGCGCAACTGGGTGGAGGCAACTGTGCCCGGGACTGTCCAAGTCCTCAACTCGCTGAGTTGCCCGTCCCCGTCCGCCTGCGTGGCGGTCGGGAGCACAACTACTGGTTCGGCCGTTGCCCTTAGCAGTGGTGACGGCGGCGCCAGCTGGGCCCTTTCCCAGCTCCCAAAGGGCTTGGCGTCTTTAGCGTCGGTGTCGTGCACCAACGCTCAGCTCTGTGTTGGCGTCGGCAGCATTGCCGTGCACTACAGCGTCCCGCCCGGCGGTCACCAGGGGGTCGGCGACATCGAGTCGGGGAGCGGCGCGCTCATCACGTCAGACGATGGCGGCACGACCTGGGTCAACCAGACCCGCACGGCGACGCGCGAAGGCTATGTCCCTTACTTTTTCTCCGTCTCTTGCCTGCCGAGCGGTTTTTGTGCGACTGGGCCGTCGTACGGCCGGTTCCTGTCGTCAACAGACGGGGGCAGGACTTGGGCCGACGTGAAGAACTTCTTCGGCTACTTCCCGACAACAGGGCTCAGCTGCATGGGACCAAGTACCTGTGTGGCAGATAGTACGGACCAGGCTTCAGCGCCCCAGCTCTACCGGACCGTTGACGATGGACGGTCCTGGTCAGAGGCCCGGCTCGTCTCGGCGCCAGCCCAGTACGCCGAATCGACCTGGCAGCTCGGGGCCCCCATCTGCTCGACCGAGGGTTTGTGCCTAGCGGTCGGAGGGGACACCTGGTACGGGACCCCAGGTCTGGCGCTTGTATCCCGTGACGGCGGGAGGTCCTGGGCGACCACCACCCTTCCGCCAGGCTCGTCATTGCTGAGCGCAGCCGCATGCACGGGGACCTTCACTTGCCTGGTGGCAGCCGAAACTCACGAAGGAGAAGGCATTTTCATCGTCGCGACCTTGAGCCGTGCCTCTTGAGCGTCGCCCGAACCCCAGCCATTGCTTGCAACTGGGACCGGGCGTTCGCCTTGATTGGAACTCTGGCGCCAGAGCCCGGCGTTATCAAGCCATGAGCTTGGGCCCAAGTCGGCGGGCGCCAGTCCCTGGCGGCTTAGGGCCATTGAGCAGGCGCTCGCTCCTTCGGCTTAGCGCTGGTGGCGCTGTGGCAGCGGGGCTCGCGGTTGCTGGAGTGCTCGATGAAGACCCTGGCTTGCGGTACAAGGTGGAGGAGCACCTCGGGCTACACCCTGGTCCCGACCTCGTTTTGCCAGCCTCAGGGGCACGGGTCGTAACGGGGGCGTTCAAAAGCCGGTTCATGAAAGCAGAAGTGGGTTATGCCTACTCGTTGCCCCCCAAAGGCGACCCTCGGGCGATCGTCCTCAGCCTCTACGGCAAAGGCGGTGACCAGACGGCCGTGTTCGATTGGTTGCACCTACCAGATGCTGCCGCCTACGTAGGGGTACCACTCTCGATCGCCTCGGCCAACGGTGGCCAAGATAGTTACTGGCACCGGCGCACGAACGGGACAGACGCCCATGCCATGTTGGTCGAGGAGTTCGTCCCGCTGCTCGTGGACCGCCTCGGCAGCATGCCGCTCGTCCTGTACGGCTTTTCCATGGGCGGCTACGGAGCCCTTCTCGCCGCGGAACGGGCGGCCACGGGTACCGGCGCGAACCTCTTTCGGGCAGTGGCCGCTGCCAGCCCTGCGCTGTGGACCGAGCCCGCCGAGACTGCCCCAGGCGCGTTTGACAGCTCGTCGGATTTCTACGCTAATGACGTTTTCACCTCGGTGCAGCTCTTGAGGTCGCTCGAGGTCCGCTTGGACTGCGGGGAGGAGGACCCCTTCTACGCCACGACGCGGGAGCTCTCCGCTCTCATGACCTGGCCGCACGAGGCCGTCTACCGCTCAGGAGCGGGTCACACCGTGGGTTACTGGCGCTCCGTGGCGCCATCGGAGATGCGCTTCCTAGCGAGTGCTTGCGGTTTGGACAGGTAGGCGACCGGTCCAGGGCGGGCCGTTCCCAAAAGAGCAAAACGGCACCGGGTCTTGTGTCAAGCGAGACTTGCTCATCCAGCTCGGCGTCGGGCACAAATGCTATTTGCAGTCAGGCAACATTTGACGGGAAC
>DATJST010000341.1:0-4723 GCA_035503975.1 Acidimicrobiales bacterium
TCCGGTTCCGCCGTCACACTCGCTGGCACGGCTTCATTCTTCCCGACAATGCCGGCGCACGTATTCTCGGACGATGTGCTCGGCGACAGACGTAACCCGCACGCTGTTCATTGACCGGTAAGCCTTAGGGCATGTGACCGCTCAGCCAATGCCCCGCCCGGATGAACAAATATGTGCAACACGCCCGACGACCGTGACGTTTGGGAACTGAGGCGACAAGCGCTTGAGGGTGCGGCCTCTGTCGCCGCACGAATGCGGGCAGTGGACGGTCTTATCGCTGCCTATCGACAGAGCGCCAAGGCCGTCCTGCTGGAAATCGCAGCGCGACACGACGACCCTATGGAGCTACTCAGATCCGCTGGGGAGAAGCTGGGCCGTCTGACGGAAGGTGGTCTCGTCTTGACTGAGTTCGATACGAGAGACATGTCCACTCCCGCCTTTGATGCCGTTGAGCCACTTTGGGTCTGGAACGGCCGCGACGATCCTGGCGCCTAGCGATCCGATCTCTCGCCTCGCTTGTGCGCCTGTGGGACGGGGCCCGAGGATGCCGCGGATTCGGTGGTCCGGCTTGCAGCAGCGCTCGGGTGTCGCGGGGCGAGCGCGGTCACTCTGGAACGAGCTGAGTCAGCGTCTCGCCGGCCAATCGACGCACGTCTACCCACTGTTCCCCATCGAGGGTCTCGAAAACGTCACGAAAGGCATTGGCGTCGAGCTTCCGGAGCCGAGTTGCCAGCAGGTCGAGGGCGAGTTCACCGGTGGCAACAGGGCCGGGGCGACGGTTTCGCGCCATGCCGGCCACATGTCGTCGAACGAGTCCACAAGCTCCGCTATCGGCGCGCACGGGGCATGGTCCTTGGTGTGCTCATACGGCTCCTGTCGCGTCCAACCGCAGCGGTGCAGCCACGCATCCTGAGTTGCCGCGTCCGCAGCCGGGAGCCGCACATGACTCATGGTGTCTTGCAGGCGCGCATTGGCCAGCGTCAACTCGTCGTTCCGCGGCACGGCGACGATGATGGCAGAGCTAAGCGTCGGCGTGCTGACCGCTGGGGCCTTTCGCTGCACAGTCACCCTGAGTGGCGGGCGTCGGGGCGGCGCGGGAGCCGTCGCCCGCCCTTATGGATCGCGATGTCCTGGCACCGCAGGACGCACATGAGGCGCTCTGGGCGTCGATGCTTTTACACCCGAAACTGGAGTGTTGTCGAACATGGCACATTGTACGGTTTCATGTAGCCCAAGCCCCGCCCAGCGTCTGGGCACCCAGTTGTGAGTCCTCGTCTCCCAGACCACTGCCAGGCCGAGTGGCTCGCGCACAGTGACTAGGCGCAGACAGAGGTGTTCAGGCCCAGCTTCACCGGCAGGTCCCAGGGGTCGATGATGGAGGGGTGAGCCGCTGGGACGTGAGTTGGCTGAAGCAGAACCGAGCGCTGTTGATCGTGCAGATCATCGGGACCCCGCTCGTCGTTGCTTGGTTCCTTTTGTTCTACTTTCAGACACATAGTCCCATTGCCTTCGTCCTGCTGGCGCTCCTTCCCGTGTCCGCTGTCTTGAACATCCGGTTGATCAACCGGCACCGGGAGCGGCAATGGGACCCCGCGGCTCGTCGAGACAACGATACGGGCACCCGGCTCTCTCCCACAACCACGCTTTACAGCTCTGGGGCGTCGTTTAGCCGATGGGTCGGTGCGGCGGATGTGCCGGGGAGCCTCGGGCGCGTGAACGCAACCACACCCTTGGCCGTGCTCGAGCTGAACGCGCCCGTGCTCAGGCTTCGGCTACGGCCACAGCTCCTCAGCCGACTGTTCGGTATGAGCAATCTACGGGTAGAGCCAGCCGACGTTGAGGCGATCTTCCCAGCCAAGGGTCGCTTAAAGTACCCCGCGGTCTGCATACGTCCACGTGGTGGGCCGCCCTTTTACTTCCTGCTCCGAGATAGAGCACCGGTACTGACCACCCTTGCCGAGGCCGGCTTTCCCGTCGACTGGGAAGAGCGTGCGTACTCCCCGTCATAGTCCCGCCGAACCTCGTGACATTCTGCGGTCATCTGACCGCCCTCGTCGGCACGATGCGCCGCCAAGGCCCGTCGGCGAAACGGCACCCTCACGTCGTGGCCGTTTCCCATCCTCAGGGTAAGTAGCAGGCGACATGGAGCCTTCGTCACCACAAGAGCGCCCAGATGTCGACAGCCCGCTAGACGGTACTCCAGGGCCTTTGTCCGAGCGCCGGCGGTGGCGAATACGTGTTACGCGCGCCAGGGCCATTGGCGTGGTTGGCATCATCGTGGCAGTGCTGGCTCTGGTGCTGGTTGTCACCTACGTGGGCCGCGGCAGCCCGGGCACGGTGACCACGATCCTCAGTGGTCAAAAAACGGTTAGGTCGGCCTGGGTCACGATCAACGAGGCGGGCGTTACCGAGGCGGGCCCCTATGATTTCAAGGCCCGAGTTGGGAGCTTTGAGACAGCGGGCCGGTACCACGGCGTGAGCTATGTGCACGGATACGTCACCTACATGCCGGCCGCTCTCCTCTGGCATGAAATGAACACACCTCCGGCTAACCCACCTTTACCCAGGCCAAGCAAGCCTTGGGTAAGTGAGGATGTCGAGGTGATCGGGGGGCCCATGGGCAACATCCTCCTCGGCAACCCCTTGGGACCAACTCCAGAACAGATTGCGAACGCCCTGCAGCACCAGATGGTTTCGGTCACCCTGGTAACGGTGGGGCGTCTGGGCTCGTCCCCAATCCACGAGTACCGGCTGGTCCTCCAACCAGGCCCGTCGCTTGGCAAGTACCTGGTGAGCTCTCGCGGCGCCGTGGAGGCCTTGGGGCCACACCATCCGGTGCTGATATGGGCTGACAACCACCACCGTCTGGTGCAGCTGTCAACTTCGATGGCCTTCAACAACCCGGCCCAGACCATCACCATAACACTGACCTACTCGCAGTTCGACCTGCCGCTGGTCGTGCACTTGCCCAGTCCTCGTGAGGTGGAAACCCTGAGCCAGTACCACGCGGAAATCGAGAAAGCCTGGGGTTGTCCTGCAAAGGGCGGCCTTTGCAAGGGCTCTGGCGTGATGTCCTCTCCGGTCGGCTGAACCCGCCGGGCCCCCGCCCAGTAGCACCCGCCGCCAGGGCGTGAACTCTCGTCGAGACCAGCACCACCTCGACATCGCACCAGAACAACAGCGCAGCCGGTTACGGAAGCCAGCGGCGACCCCAAGCAGAGTCGGCGTGCGGTGCGGTCACCGGGAGCCAGGTGCCGACCGAGGAGCAACCACGGTCCGTGGTGGCCGGTCGGCGCCCATATCCGTCGTTACGAGCGCGGTCCGGCTGCCCATCAGCGCGATCGGAGGCCGAGCAGATGAGCTAATCGGGTGCCGAGGGCGCAATGCCCGCTCATCCCAGCCGGGCTCTCCCGGCTCGGGCTCCGTCACCCCGTAACCGTGCCACCAGACACCGGCGTCGTCTCTTACATCAGAGTCCTGAGAACGCCCAGGCGGATCGCCGATGGTGTAGTAGCAGACGATGGAAACGAGCAGTTCCAGGACGGTGTCCCCCGCGGCGATGCCGAGCATTCCCAGCGGAGGCTCATCGACCCTCAGCCGCAGGCCCACCGGCCCCCTCGGGTGGTAGGGGTGCTCGTATACGACATCAACCACAGGGACTGCGCCCAGCGTCTTTGCACTGACGCCGACCAGCGTGGCTGGCTCGATCATTCGCCCGCGTCGCTCGAAGTACGCGCAAATGGCGGCGGCAACCTCCTCAGGTCAGGAGGGTCGAACCACAGCCAGATCCCAGCCGAGTTTGTGCCACTCCTCCCGCTCCTTTTCCAGGTCGGCCCGCACGAGCCCCAGTTTGTCCCATCCGCGCTGGACCCGTCGGCCGTTAGCTTCCGAGCGCGTACGACCGACTCTCCAACGGGGCTCTGTCTTGGCGGGGTGCTCGGCGGCCTGTTCCCACTGCTCCGGTGCCAGGCCAGAGGGGCCGGTAGCGTGACTATGTGACTGGACGAGCCGGGGGACGGAGCGGGCCTCGATCAGGGTTGTACTCCGAGCAGCGGTTCACGAACTGGGCGCCGCATGATCCGTACTGGTCAGAGGTCGAGGCTCTTCCTGGGAGGTTGAAGCCCCGAGCGAGGGTCGCCCGTCCCGACGAAGACGACCTGATACGCCCCGGGATGGGTGACTGCTCCACTCCTAGAGAGGAAGATGGAGCATGCCAGACAAGAAGAGGCCCGGTCCCTACCCGGCCGAGTTCAAAGAGCGGGCGGTGCGCATGGTCTTGGACCACCAAGGCGAGTACCCGACCCTGTGGAAGGCGGTCCAGTCGATCTCGGCGAAGCTCGACGTGAACCATGAGACATTGCGCGTGTGGGTCCTTCGAGCGCAGACCGACGCGGGGAAGCGTCCCGGGCTCACGACCGACGAGCGGGCCAAGATGAAAGAGCTCGAGCGTGAGGTCAAAGAGCTTCGCCGGGCGAATGAGATCTTGAAGGCGGCTTCGGCTTTCTTCGCGCGGGAGCTCGACCGCCGACAACCGAGATAGTGGTCTTCATCGACGCTCACCGGGCGCGCTTTGGGGTCGAGCCGATCTGCAGGGTGCTCTCCGAGCACGGCTGCAAGATCGCCCCTAACACCTACTGGATGGCGAAGAAGCGGGCCCCGTCGGCCCGGGCGGTGCGCGACGAGTACCTCAAGGGCGAGATCGCCCGGGTGCATGCCGAGAACC
>DATJST010000342.1:0-6818 GCA_035503975.1 Acidimicrobiales bacterium
TTGCTCCCGGGCCAGCGCATCCTCGAGTCCTCGAGCGGCAACACGGCTGCCGGCCTGGCCATGATCGCGCGGGTCAAGGGGTACCCGTTCACGGTGGTGGTGCCCGAGAACGTGTCGCTGGAGCGCACCAAATTGCTGCGCGCCTTCGGGGCCGACATTGTCCCGTCTCCAGCGGTTGAGGGCTCCAACGGAGCAATGCGGAGGGCTCAGGCTCTCGCCGAGGAGCACCCAGACTGGTGGTTCTCCTTCCAGTACGGCAACCCCGCCAATCCCAAGGCGCATTATGAAGGCACCGGCCCCGAGATCTGGCGTGACTGCCCGGAGGTGACCCACTTTGTCGCCGGTCTGGGCACCGCCGGGACCATCATCGGGGTGGGCCGCTTCCTCAAGGAGAGGAACCCGTTGGTCAGTGTCTGGGCGGTGCAGCCGCCGGCAGGGGAAACCGTCGAAGGTCTCAAAAACCTGGACGCCGGTTTCATCCCGCCGGTCTTCATTGAGAACGACGGGTATTCCTTGCTGAGCCGCAGCCGAGTGGTCGGCCCCAGGGAGAGCATCGAATGGGCACGGCGCTTGGCCGAGGTGGGCATATTCGCCGGCATCTCGAGCGGGGCCGCAATGGCCGGGGCCGCTCGCTGCGCGTCCGAGATCGACGAGGGCACCATCGTCACAGTGTCGCCCGACGGCGGCTGGAAGTACCTGTCCACTGACGCCTGGACCGGGGACCTCGAAGAGGTCACCGAACGGGCACGCCACGAGCTCTACTTCTAACCTCGCCTGACCGTCCGGTCACCCGGTCGCCAGGCCCATTAGGCTCGGTGCCGGAATGAGCGACGGGCCGGCGGGAGCGCTATGGACGATCGTCCCATAGGGGTGTTCGACAGCGGCTTCGGCGGCCTCACCGTCGCCCGGGCGCTGATCGACCTCCTGCCCGGTGAGGATCTCGTCTACGTCGGCGACACTGGCCGCTACCCCTACGGGCCTCGCCCGCTCGACGAGGTCCGTGCCTTCGCCCGCCAGATCACGCGCAAGCTCGTAGAGCAAGACAACGTCAAGCTAGTGGTCGTAGCCTGCAACAACGCCACGGCGGCCGCCCTCGGGAACTTGCGCTACGAGTTCGACGTGCCGATCGTCGGTGTGATCAATGCCGGCGTGCGGGCGTTGCTGGCTGTCACCCGCACCGGTAGAGTCGGCGTTGTCGGCACCGAGGGCACGATCTCGTCAGGTGCCTACCAGGGGGCAGTCATGGACAGCCGCCGCGCCTGGCGGGGAGGGCGCCGCGTGCAGCTCACCTGCGCAGCATGCCCGGGGTTCGTCGAACTTGTGGAACGAGGAGAGCCTCGCGGTTCGCGCGCAACGCAGCTGGCAGAGCGGCTACTCGCTCCTCTGCGTTCGGCCGGCGTCGACTCGCTCCTGCTGGGCTGCACCCATTACCCGTACCTGGCGCGCACAATAGGTGAGGTAATGGGGCCCGAGGTCGTGCTGGTGAGCTCGGCGGATGAGACGGCCTTCGAGGTCCGCTCCATACTGCTCGAGACCGGCCTCGGGCGCCGGAGCCGCGCCGCCGGGTGCCACCGCTGGTTCTCTTCGGGAGAAGTCGGCTCCTTTGTCAGCATCGGCCAACACCTCTTCGGCCAGGAGCTCGACCGGGCAGAGCACTGGGAGCCGCCGTCTTTGGGTGCCGACAGCGCAGCTTTGGGCTCGGGACGTGCGGGTCGCGACGGTCGCACCGGGCGCACCGGTCGTGGGGCCAGTCGCTGGTCTCTTCACCACTCTTACGGGTCGAGCGACCACTCCTCGTCCGCCACCATCAGCCGGGCTGTACCGCAGGCACCGGTTCTGGGCGTAAAAAAGAGCACTGGTCGCGATAGCGGAGCGTACGTGGCCAAAAGCGCGACCGGGAGGCTGTCGGGCAATGGGGAGCGCGTTTTGCCGGCGGACTACAAGGAATGAGCTCAGTGGGTGCCGTGCTGGGCCGGATGGGCCAGGAATGGGGCGGGGTTTGGGGCCGGAGAGGGCAGGGCCGGGGCCGTGGGGCCCGCGCGGCCGGCTGGTCAGGCCAAACGGGCGGCTGCCGGGTAGTAGCGGAACAGCTTGAGCAGGTTGGCCAACGCGGTGACAAAGTGCCACTCGGCTTGGGCGGCGGGCCGCCCGCGCCGAGAGAAGCGCGCGAAGCCCAAGTTGTGCTTGAGGTTCCCAAAGCAGGGTTCCACGGTCCAAGAACGTTGTTTGTAGAGGTGGCGGCCCTCGGGGGTGGCCAGGGCGTGCTCCATGGCGGCCTTGGGGCTGAGGCCCTCGGGGGCGGGGCCGGCGGCGCGGGCCCGGTCGGCCCGGGCCAGGCGGGACTTCTTGGTGGCGATGAGACGGGTAGGCCCGGGGGCGGCCAGGTTGGTGGCCGAGCAGTAGCCGGCGTCGGCCAGCACCACGCCGATGGGGCCGACGATGGGCCCGGCCTCGGCCAGAGCGGCGAGCATGGGCACGAACTGGGCCATGTCGTTCGGCTCGGAGCAGACCTGGGCGGCGACGATGATGCCGACGTGGTTGACCACGGCCTGGGCGTTGTAGGCCTGGGCCCAACCGGCCGGGGTGGTCATGAGGCGGCTGTCGGGGTCGGTGAGGTTGAGCTGGGCTTTGTTGACGACCTGGGCGGCCGCCGCCGCCTTGGCCCGGTTGCGCGCCACCACCGCCTCCAAGCGGGCCACCTCGCGGCCTTGGGGCAGTCGCGGCTTCATGCCCCGGGGGTCTTTGGCGGCCTGACGGGCGGCCCAGGACTGGCGGGCGGAGGCCAGTTTTTTGTCGAAGTGCTCGGCCCGGGCGGCCCAGCGCTCGGGGTGGCGGGCCGAGCGGTGCCCCGCCTCGCGCTCGGCCAGGGCAGCCATGGCCCTGTCGAGCGCCGCCTTGCGGGCCTCGGCGCCGGCCAGGCCCGCCGGCAGCTCGTCACCGCGCCTTGGCCCAAAGCGTTGTCCTTCGTCGTCATCGAGCGCTTGGGCTTGGGCGAACATCTCGGCTATCTCGGCCTCGAGCCGGGCGTGCTCGGCCTCGAGCTGGGCCCGGCTGCGGTTGGCGCCCTTGGACGCGTTGGCCGCCACCTTGGTGCCGTCGAGCGCCACCACCCCCACCTGGGCCAGGCCGGCCAGCGCGCACAGCTCGAGCACCTGGGCGAACAGCTCCTGGCACAACCGGGCATGGTCCTGGCGGAACCGGGCGATGGTGCTGTGGTCGGGCGTGTTGCCCGCGCATATGGCCCTAAAGGCGACGTCGGTCTCGCACAGGCGCTCGATCTCGCGGCTGGAGCGGACCTTGTGGGTGTAGGCGTAGAGCAACAAGGCAAGCAACATCTCGGGGTCATAGCCGGCCCGGCCCTGGGCCCCGCGCCGGCGCAGCTTGTGCAGCTCCTTGGTGTTGAGCCGGGCCACCACCTCGAGCAACCACCACACGAAATGGTCCTTGCCCAACCAGTCCCTCATGTCGGGCGGTACAAGGAACAGCTGGTCCCGCTGGACCGGGATATAGCCCTTGGCCATACACCATTATTTCATTTGAACTGCCAAAACGCGAGTACCCTGGGCCCCTTTGCCCGGCCCCAACGGCCCCCTCCGGGGGCCTCGGGAGCGGGGGGTGCCGGGACCGCGGCGGCCATTGTGCAACAGCCTCCCGGAACCTCCAATCGCGACCAAAAACCGGGGTTCGCGCCCGCCCCGCAAGGCCGAGCATGAGCGCCATCGGTCCAGGCGTACCCCCCGACGACGGCCGGCTGGCGGTAACCGTGCTCGGCTCCGACGGTAGCTACCCCGGCCCTGGCGGGGCCTGCAGTGGCTACTTGGTGCGGGCGGGTGGGTTCTGCACATGGCTCGATGCCGGGCCCGGCAGCATGGCCAACCTGCAGCTGCACATTCCCTTGGAGCACCTGGACGCCGTCGTGATCAGCCATGCCCACCCTGACCACTGGTCGGACCTCGAGGGCCTCTTCGTCGCCATGCGCTATTACATAGGTCGCCAGGGACTGCCCGTTTATGCCCCACAAGGCGTGCGCGACCTTATGGCCGCCGAGTACACGGACGAGGCATTTGACTGGCACCAGATCAAGGACGGTACGACCGCCGAGCTTGGTCCGGTGCGCTGGACCTGGTCACAGACCGACCATCCGGTCGAGACGCTAGCCGCACGGGCCGAAGCGCAGGGAAGGGCGCTCGGGTACTCGGCCGACACCGGGGCCCGGTGGTCGCTCAGCAGCCTCGGGCCCGGCCTCGACCTCGCCCTGGTCGAAGCGTCGCTGACGACGGAGGCCGAGGGCAGTGTGCAGCACCTGAGCGCCCGCCAGGCAGGGCTGACTGCGGCCGACGCCGGGGTGGAGCGGCTGGTGATAACTCATCTCGTGCCGTCCATCGACCGTACCAAGGCCAAGGCTGAAGCCAGCGCCTCCTTTGGGGGCGAGGTGGAAGTCGCCCGCGTCGGCCAGGTATGGCAGGTCTGATCTCCAGAGCGGACGGGCGGCGGCCCGACGAGTTGCGCCCGGTCGAGTTGGAACGGGACTTCACCCAGTTCGCTCCTGGATCTGTGCTCGTGCGGATGGGCCGTACCGCCGTGCTGTGCACGGCCTCGTTCGCGGAGGAAACGCCGCGCTGGCTAAAGAACAGCGGTCGTGGCTGGGTCACAGCCGAGTACTCGATGCTGCCCGGGTCTTCCCCCGAAAGAGTCGAACGGGAAGCAGCCAGGGGTCGCCAGTCCGGTCGTACCCAAGAGATCCAGCGGCTGATCGGGCGCAGCCTGCGCGCCGTGACCGACCTCTCGGTCCTGGTCGACCAGCAGGTGACACTCGACTGTGACGTCCTCCAAGCCGACGGGGGCACCCGCACGGCGAGCATCGTGGGCGCCTGGGTGGCGCTCCACGACGCTTGTACCCGCATGCTTGCTACCGGCCGCCTGAGCACGCACCCGGTCAGGGAAGCTTGCGCAGCGGTCTCGGTGGGCATCGTTTCCGGGGCCCCCGTGCTGGACCTGGCCTATGTCGAAGATGCCGCCGCCGAGGTGGACATGAACGTGGTCATGACGGCCTCCGGAGGCCTGGTCGAGGTGCAGGGGACGGCCGAGGGCAACCCGTTCTCCCGCCAGGAGCTCGACGAGATGCTCGGCCTGGCTCATGCGGGTATCAGCCAATTGCTGGCCGCCCAAGCCGAGCTGGTCGCGAGCCCACCGCCCCGGCGCGATCCCCGAGGCTCGCCCGTCCGTGGCTGAACAGGGAGAGCTGGTCCAGCAGGACCAGGGCGGGCGACGTGAGACTGGAGCCTTCGCTGCTCTCGGCCCGTTCGTGCTGGCCACCACCAACGCGCACAAGGCCCGCGAGATCCGCGAGATATTCGCGTCGAGTGGCATCGCGGTCGAGCTCCGCGACCGCCCGCCAGAGTTCCCCGACATCGCCGAGACCGAGCCGAGCCTGCTCGGTAACGCCCGCCTCAAGGCCCAGGCCCTCGCCGAGGCCACCGCCATGCCGGCCATCGCCGAAGACAGCGGCATCGAGGTCGAGGCCCTCGGGGGGGCGCCTGGCGTGCGCTCCGCGCGGTACGCCGGGGAGCCAGCCGACGACCAAGCCAACGTGGACCGGGTCCTGGTCGAGCTCGCCGGCCGAGGGCTCCCGAGCGAGAGGAGGGCGCGCTTCGTGACCGTCGCCGTGGCCATCTGGCCCGATGGGCGTGAGCTGGTGGCACAGGGCACGACCGAGGGATGGGTTGCGACGGAGCGGCGCGGCCGCGGCGGCTTCGGTTACGACCCTGTGTTCGTGCCTCTCGAAGGCGATGGCCGAACCTTCGGCGAGATAGCTGAGGCCTCGCCCGAGGCCAAGCATGCTCTATCGCACCGCGGCCGCGCTTTCCGCCAGCTGGCAACGAGCCTGCGCGCCGAGGCCGCCAGCGACGACAGGATCCGCGGGCACAATTAGCGGGCGGGCGCGTGTGGGTTTTGGGCGCGTCAGGCGCGAAGATGGGCCATGACCACGACGCTCGCGGCGGAGCGGCGCCTGTGAGCACCCCAGCAGGACAAGTCGTAGAACACCGGCGGTGGTTCCCCCGCACCGTCAGGCACCTCGCCGAATTCCTCGTAACCGGCTTCATCATTGAGTACTTCGTGCTCCCCCAGATCGGTGGCACCCACCACGCGCTCCACGTCATCGCCGGTGTCAACCCGTTCCTCCCGCTCGGTGGGCTGGCGCTCGAAGCGCTGGCGTTAGTGGCCTACTTCCAGCTGACGCGTTCGCTGGTCCCGAAAAGCTCTGACCCCGGGCTTGCCACCATGGCCCGCATCGAGCTCGCGACGCTCGCCGTCAGCCACTGCGTGCCCGGCGGCAACTTCGTCGGTGCCTCGCTCGGCTACAGGCTGCTCACCAAGGCCGGCGTGGACGGCACCGATGCCGGAGTGGCGCTGGCCACTCAAGGGCTCGGCTCAGCGGTGATGCTGAACGTCCTTTTCTGGCTAGCCCTGCTCGTTTCGCTCCCGATCTATGGCCTGCACGGGCACGGGCCTCACCTCCTGTTCCTGTCTGCCGGCATCCTCGGGTTGGTGCTCATGGCCGGCATCGCCGGGCTCGTCGTGCTGTTCAGCAAGGGAAACGAACGTGCCGAGACCTTTCTCACCACCCTCGGAGCGAAGCTCCCTTTCCTGCACCCTGGCACCCTTCCCAAGCTGTTCGCTCAGCTGGTCGACCGGGTGCACGACCTGGCGCACGACCGCCGCCAGCTGGGCATGACGATCTTGTACGCGTCCGCCAACTGGTTGCTCGACGCCGGTTCACTGTTCCTGTTCGTGGCTGCGTTCGGGCGTTGGGTAAA
>DATJST010000343.1:0-2250 GCA_035503975.1 Acidimicrobiales bacterium
GCAACTGTCCGGGCCGTTGTGCGATGCGCTGCTGGAGCAGGAGGGCTCCGGACCGATGCTAGAAGCGCTGTCCCGTAGCAACCTATTCCTGGAGCCCCTGAACGGCGGCGGCAACTGGTACCGGTTCCACCAGCTTTTTGGTCGTATCTTGCAAGTAGAGCTGGAGCGGCGTGAGCCGGGCTTAGCGCCGGTGCTCCATCGACGCGCGTGCGCCTGGTACCGGGACCATGGCAGCACGGACGAGGCCATCAGTCACGCGATCGAGGCAGGTGCTTATCCCGAAGCCGCGGAAATCATCGAATCGTCTTGGGTAAACTACGCCAACCTGTGTCGCTGCGACACCGTCCTGGCCTGGATCCGGCGGCTCCCTGCCGAAATGCTAAGCGGCGATGTGCGCCTGCTCTTAGTGAAGGCGTGGGCCCTGTCGCTGTCAGCCAGACGAGAGGAGGCGGCCGCCGTGGTGGCCGCCATCGAGACGCTCGGCGAGCTCGACGGAGGGCAGCCGCTCCCCGATGGCTTCAGTTCCGCAGCGGCAAGCCTGACGGTGCTGAAAGCGTGCTGCCCATGGGGGGACGTGGGCGCCCAGTTGGCGAGCGCAAGGCGGGCGGCCGAGTTGGAGGGCCCGAGTTCACCTCTACGACCGATCGCATGTTGGGCTGTCGGAGTGGCCCTTTACTTCGCGGGAAATCTCGACGAGGCCGACCGCTGGTTCGCCGAGTCCCAGGCGCTGGCCCCAGCAAGGGAGCAATGGGTGACCGGGGCGTCGTCGAAAGCCTACCGTTCCCTAATCGCCGGGGAACAGGAACGCTTCGAAGAACAACACTTGCTAGCCGAACGGGCCGCGGGGCTCGTGGCGGAGCACGGCGTCGAAGAGGCAAGCGGGGTCGTCCCGCTCGCGCTCGGCGTCTCATTTGAGCGGCGTGGAAGGCCCCGGGAAGCCCTCACGCTGATCGAGCGCAGCGTGAGCCTGTTGCTGCGCTCACCGGGCCAACCGACCGAGGTGGCCATGGCACTGCTTCACCAGGCATCGGTACTTCGGTCCCTGGGCGAACGCGAGCGCGCGTCGGCAGCGATCAACGAGGCCAGATCCATCATCGGGTCGTGTCCCGACGCGGGCATGTTGAGCGCCCGACTAACCGAGATTGGGCGGTCTGGGCTGCAGAACGACCTCTCGGGGGACCAGCACTTGACCAAACGAGAGTTGTGGGTGCTCCAGCTGCTGTCCAGCGACCTTTCCGAGCGGGCTATTGCTGAGGAGCTGTACCTGTCTCACCACACAGTGCACAGCCACGTCACGTCCATCTACCGCAAGCTCGGGGTCTCAACGCGCTCCGGGGCAGTAGCTCGCGCCCATGAGCTCGTGCCCGGCTAGCCGCCACCCGACACGCCCTAACCTGACGGCCCGGTCTCGCCTTTCCAGCGTGTCCGTCCTCACTCCCAAGGCCCATCGCGATCCACGCCGAGGCCGTCCCGACGCGCATAATCGCGAGAAGTGGAGCAAGGATTTGGCAAATAGCTTGTTTACTGCAATCGGGGTGATGCCTGACCATTGAACAGGCGCGACGATAAGTGTCGCCGGTACCAAACCGCCAGGCAATTCGGCATAAGCGGGGCTCAAGTAGCCTCCGACTAAAAAGGAAATTAATATGTCTGAAGATACTCCGGTCCTCGATACGCTCGCCGACATGACTGCATCGTCGATAAAGCGCAGCCATCTGGACGCGCGCGAGCACATGGCGGTGCGACTTGCTGCCCTAGTCGCTGTCGACGCACCCGCCGCGTCATACCTGGTAAACGCGGGCACCGCCGCAGATGCCGGGGTCACGGCCGCCGACGTCCAGGGCGTTTTGATCGCCGTCGCCCCCATCGTCGGCACCGCCCGCGTCGTTTCGGCGGCCGGCAACATCGCCAAGGCCCTCGGCATCGCCATCGCGGTGGCGGAAGACGAGGACAGTGGCGATGCCGGGTAGGCGGGCCCGTCCCGCCAACCTTCCCTGGCAATGCCAGGTCACAGGAGCACTTTCCCCAATTCGGTGATGAGCGCGGCGTGATGCCGTGTTCTACCAGAGTTCTAAGGACAGGAGTGGAGCAATGGCAAATTCTGACGGTACGTTCATCTACGTAGGGACCTATCCGAGCGAGGCGGCGGCCCGGTCCGATTATGACGTGGTAAAGGACCTGCATTCCCTCGGTGCCGTTGGCACCTACGACGCCGCTGTCGTAACCAAGGACCCGTCCGGCAAAGTCCAC
>DATJST010000344.1:0-10518 GCA_035503975.1 Acidimicrobiales bacterium
GCGGCAGTCACCGTAGGCTTGGAACTGCTGGTCAAGCCTCACGTCCATGTCGGGACCCTCGGGTTGCTGGAGTGCGTCCCACCAGCCATCGTGGGGCTCGTCGTGTTCAGCGTGCTCGTCCTGGGGCCCTCTCGGGTGCTGAAGCTCTTCGGGCGGGCCCGCAAGCAGCTCCTCGTGCGCAACTAGCCAACTAGCCCGGGACGACCGCTACTGCGGGTTGACCGAGGCAGGCTGCGCTCGCTCGTGGGGCCCTTCATCGCCATGACCTGGGGGCCACCCGTGGTCAAGGCTGAAACGCCTCGTCTTGCGCCGGAACGCCCAAAGCCGGGACAGGTCGGCCAGGCGGCTCGGCCGCGCCAGCCAGGCTCCATCGGACCAGGCGTGGTCCCAATCGCGCGCCGCCCGGCAGGCTTGCAGGTGGTCCCACGTGTCAACGACCGCCACTCTCTGGCGCAGGCGCGGCGAGATCCAGGACCGGCTCTCGTACTTGTTCATGATCTGCGTGTTCGCCGCCCTCATCGCGTCCCGGTTGGAGCTCAGCTGGCCCCCGTGCTGGTGGTACAGGCAGGTGATCTCCGGTACGAGGATGGCAGTGCCACGCTCCAGCACGCGGAGCCAGGCATCGAGGTCCTCGGCGTACCGCAGGCTTTTGTCGAAGCCTCCCACATCGGTGAGCACGTCCCTGCGGACCATCGCGGCGCTCGTGGTGACCGAGTTTTCGGGGAACAACAAGCGTGCCGGCGAGCGGACCACCTCACCTCGAAGGCTACTGGCCCCGTGGGTGGACACCGAGGGCCCGAGCACGGCCGCTGTCCCAGAGACGAGCACATGAGCCCCTCTCCAGGACCACAAGGTGGACAGGTGGTGCGGGAGCCACTCGTCGTCGTCGTCGAGGAGGGCGACCCAGATCGTCCCTGGCCTAGCTGCTTGGATCCCGTCGTCCCGCGCCGCTGAGAGGCCCTCGTTGCGCGCCTTCTCGATCACCTCAACACCGAATGACCTCGCCAGCTCCGCTGTACCGTCACGGGACCCGTCGTCGACGACCAAGACTTGGGCGGGCCGGACCGTTTGGCAGGCCACCGACCTGAGGGCGCGAGCCAGCAACGCCTGGCGCTGGTAGGTGGCTATCACGACCACGACCGGGAGGACTTGTGGTTCCTCCCCCCCGTCGGCTTGGGAGGACGGGAGCGTTTTGCCTGCGAGCACAGGTTCAACCATCGTGCCCCCGGCCAGTGCCAGCCTGCTGCTCGAAGACCTCGGCCGCCTCAGCGGCGCAGCGGCGGGCGTCAAAAGCCTCCTCGACTTTCTTTCGCCCGGCCATGCCCATTTCGGCCCGCAGTTCCGGGTCTGCTGCCAGCCTCTCGAGCGCTCTAACCAGTTCACCCACGCTCCCGGGCACTACCAAGAGCCCGGATATGCCGTCTTCGACGAGCTCGGGGACACCCGTTATCCGTGTCGCGACCACCGGCCGGCCTGTCGCCATCGCCTCCATGAGGACCACGGGGACGCCTTCGGCGAAACTCGGGAGGCAGAACACGTCGTTCTCCCGGTAGTAGCCGGGCATGTCGTCCTGTCCCACAGCGCCCACCAGCCGTAGTTGACCGGCTATCCCCAAACGATCGCCCCGGTCACGGAGCGACGCTTCCAAGGGGCCATCGCCGACGATGGTGAGCTCCACCGTTGTGCCTCGCCCCGCGAGCTCGGAGATCGCGTCAACGAGCAGCTCGAGGCCCTTCCCGGGTACTAGCCGGGAGACGCATAGGGCCCCGATAAGCTCTCGCTCGGGCGGCGGCTGCCATGGGTAGCGCTCCAGGTCCACGCCGCTGTGGACGACCCGCAGTTTGCCCCAGTGCTCCGGGGTGCTCAGGTACATGAGCTGGGAGCGTGTGAACTCGCTCACGCAGATCACGGCTGCGGCGGCTGGGATCTTTCGCCGAAGGTTGAACCGCTCGGTCGAGTAGAACTCGGTCGAGCCGTGCATGGTGAGGCTCCACGCCCACCCCGCGCCTGGTTCGGCGGCGTCGCCGAAGGCTGAAGCCCACCAGCAGACGTCAGCGGCCACGTTGGCCAGATGGGCGTGCAAGTGGCGGGCCTTGACTTTTCTCGCATGGCCCCACAAGGCGATGCCTTCTGCGAAGTAGAAGAGCTGCCAAAGCCGGGCCCTCAGCCCGCCAGGGGGCGCCGCCGCGAGCGCAGCGCCGAGGACGCGCAGGTAGGCGCCCGGGTGCCCGAAGAAGGCTCGTCCATGAGCCGCGAGGAAACCCGCCTTGTCGAGCGGGAGGATGCTCCAGGTCCGCGCCGCCTCCTCGCGGTCCAGGTCTGAGAGGAGGTGTTGCGCGCTCGCTCGGTGGACCGACACGGTTTCGACCTCGACACCCGCCGAGCGCACACCCATCACCTCGCGCATCACAAAGGTGTGCGAGACAGCCGGGTAGTGGCTGGTGACGTAGCAGACCCGTGCCGGGTGCCGGGACTGCCCGCGCTCCGCGCTGTCGCCGGGCGGGCTCAGCGCAGCACGCGCGCTGTCGTCTCGCTCCCATCGCTGGCGCTTGGCCGTCCTGGCCATGCCCTTGGCAACCATGTTGATGCCCAGGTAAACGGCTGCAGCGGGGCAGGTCCCTGGGCGGAGCAGCAGGCGCAGTGCCGTGCCCCCTCCCGACGGGGGCCTCTCAGTGGCCCCAAGGCCCTCATCGGCGAGCTCGCGGTTACCCCGGTACGCCCGCGCCCGCATGGCGAGCAGCCCGCGCAGCTTGAACGGCGGGTGCACCACGAAATGCGCCCCTTGCACTGAACGGCGTTCGCCTCGCAGGAACAGCTGCTGTGCGTACTGGTCATCGGCCGTCAGCTCCGGGAAGGCGCCAAAGCGGCCCCTGCCGTGCTCGGAAAGCGCATAGACGCCAGTGCCCACCATGTCCTGGCGTAGGTACGGTGTGCGCTGCCAGATGTCGTAGAAGGCCCTGATGGCCCATGGGCGGCCCTCGAGGGCGAACTCGGGCTGAGGGGCCGCACAGAGCACACCTGGTTCGGAAAGAGCGGCAGCGGTTTGTCGTAGTGCGGGCAGCGGGAGCTCCACATCCGCGTCCACGTAAAACCTGGGGAACCATTTGGCATGTTCGTCCCCGGCGTTCAACGCGGCGATCTTGGAGGCAACCGGGATCTCGAGCACTGTTGCTGCTGGGGCAGCGTTGCGGGCAAGTTCGGCCGTGCGGTCAGTGCAGCCGTTGCACACGACGACCACGTCGATCTCGTCCTCTTCCGCTCCCTTCAGCAGGCTTTGTAGGCAGCGCCCTATTACGAGCTCTTCGTTATGAGCGGGTATTACCACAGAGACGCGAATGAACTCACTCGGCGCGGCGGTCATTACTTCGAGGGTAGCGGTGAGGAGCGCTCCGCGGTGGCACCTGCCACAATGTTGTCCTGAAATGGCGCAGCAAGGCACCGTCTCCGTGGTCATCCCGACCTACAACCGCCGGGATCTCGTGGTCCAGGCCGTCAAATCGGCTCTAGCTCAAAGTTACGAAGACCTCAGCTGTGTCGTCGTGGACAACGGGTCCACGGACGGGACGCGCGAGGAATTGTCAGCGCTCGGCGACTCCCGCGTCAAGATCCTGAGCGAAGGGCGACCTCTTGGTGGTGCCGGGGCGCGCAACGTCGGCATTGCTGCAAGCCGGCAAGCCCGTTGGGTCGCCTTTTTGGACAGTGACGACCTTTGGGCCCCCGACAAGCTCGAACGCCAGCTGGCGGCGCTAGAGGCGAGCCCGCAGGCGCTTTGGTCGACAACGGCTTGCGTGGACATAGGCCCCGACTTGAACGTGCGCAACGCGCTCCGTCTCACCTCGGGGCGCGCAGTTGGTGACAAGATCCTGGGCGCGATGGAGGTTCTCGACCTCCTGAAAGAGGACAACCGTCTGCCGGCTGGCAACTCAACTGTCCTCGCGTCGCGAGAGCTCCTGGATAACGCCGGTGGCTACGACGCCGCCCTCGCGACCTGCGACGACTGGGATCTCTGGCTGCGTTTAGCCAGGAGGTCTCCGCTCGCGTACCTGGACCACCCACTTGCCGCTTATCGCATATGGGACGGCCAATCTTCGAGCGATGAGAAGGCCTTCGCCCGGGACGCGGCAACCGTGAGGGCACGTAACTTCCCCGGGGGCGGCGAGCTGCCCCAGGGTTATGTGGCTCGCTGGGCGCGCGAGGCCGGCCGGCGCCATGTGGCAGCTGGGAGAAAGGGTGCCGCGGCCCGAAGTTACCTGCGAGCAGCCTGGACGGGCCGCGCACCGGGGCAACTTGCGTACGCTACGGGCGTCCTGGTGGCACCCGGCCTGGTAGAGCGCAGGCTCCGCACCATAGAGCGAGATGACCGGCTCCCGTCCGGATGGGAGGAGCTGGTGGAGCCATGGTTGAGCCGGTGGCGTCAAGACTGAGCACTTTCAGCCCGGGGGCACATGAGCCTGCCGTCCCAGATGTGCTCGAGCTCGTCCTCCGCCATGCCGAGGAGCGCCCTCAGGCTCTCGCGCTCAGGGACCCTGAAGGTGCCCTCACTTACGCCGAGCTCGGCGCGCGGACCGGGGCGGTAGCGGCTAACCTGCTTGCCCTTGGCGTCTTGCCGGGCGACCGAGTGGCGCTTTATCTCGGTAATTCGGCAACTTTCATTTCTGTGGCGCTCGGGTGCCTTTGGTTGGGAGCACCTTTCGTCCCACTTGGCCTTCCCGACCCTGAGGCGCGGGTCGCGGCGGTGCTCTCAGATTGCCGGCCCAAGATAGTGGTCGCCAAAGATGCAAACAGTGCACCAGGTTTCCTAACAAGAGCCGCTCCCGAGGTGGTGAGCGCACGAGAGCTCGTGCACCCGCACCTCCCATCGCCTCACCCGAGCAGTGATGACGAGCGAGATGCGTACCTCATCTACACCTCAGGGACAACGGGTGTGCCCAAAGGTGTCCGCACGCCGGTGAGGGCGTTCCGACAGGCCCTGGCAAATGCGGTCCAATTGCTTGGGCTGAGCCCTGCTACCCGCGGGCTGTCTGTGTCGGCCTTCCATTTTGACGGCGCCTTCTCGACTGCTTTTGGGGTCCTTGCTGCGGGTGGCTTCCTCGTGGTGCCACGGCGCGAGGACCTCGTCTTCGTCAAGCCTTTCTTTCGTGCCGTGCTGGAGCACGGGGTCAACTACACGAGCTTTTCGCCCACTTACTTGAGGCTGGTCGTCTCAACGGGCGAGCTCGAGAAGCTGGCAGGCAGCCAGTTGGCCACGTTAGGCCTCGGCGGTGAGGAATGTAACCCCGCTGACGTTGCGAGGCTTTGGGAAGTTCTCCCCCAGCTCCGTGTCTTCAACCGTTACGGGCCGACGGAGACGACCATTGCCGTGACCAACTACCGGGTAACCGGCGACGACGTGGCCTCAGGCAAGGTGCCGATCGGAGAGCCGCAGGAGGGCACGCGTTTTTACATCGTGGACGCCGAGGGAGACCTGGTAAGGGGCCCCGGGCGGGTGGGTGAGCTCTACATCGGGGGGGCACAGCTCATGCGCGGCTACTGGGGAGATGCCCGCTTATCAGAAGGAGTCCTGCGCCGCGATATCGTGCCCGGCGAGCTTGTCTACAAGACCGGAGACCTCGTGTACCGCGACCAAATGGGGAGGTACATGTGGGCTGGCCGAGCCGACGATGTGATCAAGCGCAACGGTGTGCGGATTTCGCTTGCAGAAGTTGCCAAGGCGCTTCGCGAAGTGGCCGGTGTCCGAGAGGCCGTGTGCTTGCCGGTTGACCAAGGTGACGACAGGCTCGAGATCGCCGCCTTCGTCGAGGCCGAGGGCCTCAGTGCGGCGCAGGTGCTGGGCCACGCGCGAGAGCTCCTCGCCGACAACATGCTCCCGGACCGAGTCCTTGTGGTCGGCTCGTTCCCCATGACAAGTGCCGGCAAAATCGATCGCCGGCGCTTGCTGGCTGGTTCGGGGCTCATCAGCTGGCAAGGCAGGTAGCCCGGGAGCACGAGGACTCGGCCCTTATTGCGGGGGGGGGGTCGATTTATTGCGGGGGGTCAACCACCTGGAGGTCTTGCCACGGCAGGTTGGCGACCACTTGGTACTCCTGCTGGCCCTCCCAGCTGGCCGTGATCGGGTCGGTGCCGCTATTGCCAGAAGCCGCCCAGTCCGCCGTTTGCTCTGCTTCCAGCATCACTGCGCCGCCCTGGTCGAGCACGACCATGCCGTAGGTCTGGAGCGCCTTGCAAACCATCTCCTCGAACGGCGTGTCGTCGTAACCGGCGCAGTTGACGCTCGAGGAAAGCCGGAACCACTGCCCCTCGTTGGGCTGCCCGGCGACGCCCGGGCAATCGCCATCAGTAGCCGGGTAGACATAAGAGTCGCATGGCGGGATCGTCAGGGCAATTGCGTGGTTGATCGACCCTGACTGCACATCAGCCTCGGTGATCGTCGTGGCCAGGTAGCTGATGCCGCTCGCCGAAAGGCTGAAGCCCTTGGGGAAGACACCGTCTGAGGTCGAGAACTGAAGTTTGCCCCCCCAGCAGGCCGTGTAGCTTGTGGACGACTGGCGCGTCACCTGCCAGAGCTCCCAGTCGGTCCCAGTCGAGGGCTGGTAGATGACGAGCGGGCTGTCAGAGGAGGAACTGAGCACGGCGTAGGGCGGGATGGGTACCGAAGTGCCCATTTCGCTCAGGAACTCGGGCTGGCAGCCAGCCTGCAGGGAGATGGTTGCATCGGGCTGATCGGCCGGGACGGAGTAAATAGGCATCGAATTGACGCCCACGGCGCCATAGTCGGCTTTGTAGTCGCTGACGATGTCGTTCACGAACTCGCTGGAATTTGGGTCGACTGGCCAGCTCTCGACGTCCTGGTTGAAGATGCTCGAAGGCCAAAAAGATGAAACTGTGCCCTGGGGGGCGGCACCGCTCGAAGCGGGGGCGGTAGTGGTCGGCGGGGCCGTGGTCGGCGGGGCCGTGGTCGGCGGGGCCGTGGTGGCGGTGGTAGCCGGGCTCGTCGTGGTCGTTGGATGACCCAAGGGCACCGGCTGCCCGGTAGTGGGCGGTGCCATCGGTGGAGTTACCACTGGCGCCCGCGTGGCGCTGGTCGTCGTGGTGGTGGCGGTCGTCGTGGTGGTGGCGGTCGTCGTGGTAGTGGACGTGCCGGCACTGAAACTGACCAACAGTGGGCGCCGGTGCCGGAGATGATGCTTGTGCCTGGTGCTCTGGGCGCCATGCACGACAAGGGCTTTCGCCCGGAGCTTGGCAGCAATGGGACGGGGGCTCTCGAAGGAAAGGCGCTGGAGCCGGCGAGCCTTTGGGGTGCGGGCCTTGTGGCCCTTCGCTGTGCGCCGTGCCGGGGCTACTTTGCCGGGGCGCTCCTTGGCCAGGCTTTCCCTTCCGGCGCCTAGCGCGCTCGTCGGGAAGATTGCCTCGGCTGCGCGAAGCTCCTCGGCCGCCTTGCGCTCCAAGGACCGAGCCGCGTCAAGAGCCGCGTTTCTTGCCGCAATTGTCGTGGCGGCTCTGCTCAATTGTTGCGCTGCGGCTCCCGCCTCCGTCGCCACGTTGGTCCTAAATGTGGCCTGCGCAGGCTGAATATACGTTTGGCCGTCTTCGGCCATGGCCGCAACGAGGGAGACTGCCATGGCACTGCCCGCAAGAGCCGACAACCATTTGGTGTTACTTGGCTCTTTTGGCATCATGTGCAGCGGGCTGACCCGCCTTACACCACTTGGCGCTTTGGGCGTCATATGCAACGCCGTGTACCCTGCGGTCTTAGCTTGCAAATGCTGTGCTTTGTATTTTCCTGGGGACGCCATTCGCGCGAACATAGCTGGCCCCATTGAGCGAAGGCAAAGAACGAAATTAGTGGCGGCGGGGCGCCTCAGCGCGCGTATGCAGTGGTACGGCGACCTCGGCGTTGACCCCCAGCATGGGGCGGGCCTGCCCGGGCCGGGCTGGTGCTGCGACCCGCTCGGCTGGTAGCCGAGCGGGCTCGCTGTCGGGGGGCCCGGAGCTACCTACGGGCGGGCGTACTTTGAGACCCTGCGCCTTCGGTAGCTAAGGCCGAGGATCGAGGCGCCGAGGAGGACCAGCAGAGCGCCTATTCCGGCTGTCGTGCCGGTATCGGAGCCGGTAAAGGCCAGCGTCTTGGAGCTCGTGGTGGTCGTGACGGCTGGCACCGTGGTGGTCGTGGCGGCTGGCACCGTGGTCGTCGTCGCCTTGGCAGCTTTGCTCTTCACCGTGGTGGAGGTGGTGGGAGCGACTGTTGTCGTGGTGGCAGCAGGCGCGGTGGTGGTCGTGGCGGCTGGCACCGTGGTGGTCGTTGCCGCAGGTGCCGTGGTGGTCGTGGCGGCTGGCACCGTCGTGGGTGGCACCGTGGTCGTCGTCGCCCTGGCAGCTTTGCTCTTCACCGTGGTGGAGGTGGTGGGAGCGACTGTTGTCGTGGTGGCAGCAGGCGCCGTGGTGGTCGTTGCCGCAGGTGCCGTGGTGGTCGTTCCCGCCGGCGTCGTGGTGGTCGTGGTGGCCGGCACGCTTGTCGTCGTAGTGGCCAATGTTGTCGTGGTAGTGGCCAGAGTTGTCGTAGTCGTGGTCGGCGGCGGGGGCGGCGGCGGCGGCGGGGGCGGCGGCGTCGTAGTCGTGGTGGTGGTCGTGGTGGTTGGCGGCGGGGTCGGTCCACCACCTGGCAAGTCACCTTGGAAGTTGCCGTCGACAGAGGCTGCGTACACAAAGCCGTCCATTTGCCCGTTGTTGAAGGTAAAAGTCGCACCCGGCGCCAGGATGTTGGTGTCGACGGCCGCGCCGGACATGTTGAGCGCAGAGGCGTTAGGGAAGTTGAGCAAGGTGTTGGCTCGCAGGGTCTCGACTTGAGACGATGCGTACCAGCCACCGTCGGGGCCGGGCCCGCCTGACTCGTAAGCAGAGCCGTCCCAGTACTGGACGGCCTGCAAAGCGCTCGTGATGGTGCCAGTGTCGGGGACATTGACGAGCACTGCAGCACTCGATGGCACCTCTACGAACAAGTTCGTGGCGGTGGCGAACTGGCCGGCCGAGAGGTCGAAAACATCGAGGGTTGAAGAGGTGCCAGTGAGGTACAGGAGGGGGCCGGTAGAGGTGATGTTCGGGCTGGACGCGTAGACGCTCCCAGTGCCCAAAGAGGACGGGTCGCTATAAAACGTGGAAGCGTCGCTTGTCAGTTCTTGGCTGATGGTCGTGAAATCTGGTAACGGGTAATTGGTAGACGCCTGGAAGAGGCCTACGGGTGTGCCGCTCCCCCCGTACTGTTGAGCGGTATCGGTGCCACCATAAACGCCGAAATTGCCTGCACCACTGTTCATGATCGACAGCTCGCCGCTCACATTGCCGCCAACCGCGAGCACCATGGTGTTGTTGAGGAACTCCCCGATGAAGAACGCCGTGGGGACGGACGCGTTGCCTCCCGAGAAATTGCCGGCAGCCGCCACGGCGCCCTCCTCGTCGGTAGTGCCGTCTGAGGCCCGGGTCGAGTTGCCGCTGCTGTACTCGCTAAAGCCCCCCGCTTGGCTTGCGACCATGGCGGCCGGGCTTACGGAAATGGCGCTCGCCGTGCCCGCGCCCACTAATTGCACTGCCCCGATGCATATGAGGGCGAGACCGGTCAGCGCCGGCGCCCAGCCGCTCACGACCGCGAGCCGTGCTTGCCTCGGCCTCGTAGTCCAAAGTTTCATCCTGGCTCCCTTCGAGATCTCTCGATCGCCCTGGCAACATGGTAAACAACTACCCAGAGCTGCACTAACTCCTTAGGCGCCCCGCAGCAGGAACTGAAGCTGGCGACCTCCGTGTGTGGGTACAGGTTCACAGACCGCGGTGCCAGCGAGGAGGGATGGCGTGGTTTGTCCTATCCGTTGAGCCTGAACCTAGATCCTGGCCAGGAAACCTCTCACGCGCATGGACCTTGGCCGGCAAGCGGCCGCTACGTGGGCAGCAACTCGAGGCCGCTACTGGGGGCCCCCACCCTGGTCGAATTGACGGCGCCAGCGAACCGCACGGTGGGCGAAACGCTCAAAGTGGCCCAAAGATCTCGGCCATGGCGTCTAACCTTGCACGTGCTGAGACCATCGGTGAGTGCCCTGCCTGAATGGCCGCCCTTCCGGCGCTGGCCATAGCACTGCGCCGTTCGGGCGACCTCAGGAGCGCGATCAGCCCGTTCGCGAAGTCGTTTTGGTTGACCACCAAGGCACCCGCTTCTCGTTCAAGACGGAGGCCCTCAACACCAGCAGGAGTTGTCACCACTGGTAGCCCATAGGCGAGGGCTTCGAGGACTTTGACCTTCGGGCCACTCGAAGGTGGGCAGGGGAACGCCATTACGCAGGCCCTCGAGAGCACGTCCTCGGTCCTGTCGAACTCCCCGAGGACGCTGACACCAGCAATGGCGCCGAGCTCATCTCGTCCAAGGCCCCGCCCAGCGAGCAGCAAACGCGCCGCTGGCACGGCGTCGCGAACAATCGGCCAGGCTTCTAAAAGCCAAGAAAGGGCCAATCGGTTCGGAGGCCACAACCAGTGCGC
>DATJST010000345.1:0-2552 GCA_035503975.1 Acidimicrobiales bacterium
TCGCCCCTATGGCGCCCCATATCACCGCCGAACTGTGGGAACGCCGCCACGGCGAAGGCGCCCGCGTTCACACCCAGGCGTGGCCGGTGGCTGACCCCGCCATGCTGACGGAGGAGACAGTCACCCTGGTGATCCAGGTAAACGGCAAGTTGCGGGACAAGATCAGCGTGTCGCCCGCAGCCACCGAGGAGGAAGTGGTGGCCGCCGCGCTGGCGTGCCCGAAGGTGGCCGCACAACTGGACGGCCGCCCGCCAAGGAGAGTGGTGGCCCGGCCGCCCACCCTTGTGAACATAGTGATCTGACTGCGGTCAGCGCGACTCGCCGCGTAGAAATCTTTCGAGCTCCGCCGCTATCTCGTCGCCTGTCGGCAGATGG
Organism: Acidimicrobiales bacterium; assembly: GCA_035503975.1. Classification (GTDB taxonomy): domain Bacteria; phylum Actinomycetota; class Acidimicrobiia; order Acidimicrobiales; family Palsa-688; genus DATJMJ01. The sequence goes on from DATJST010000345.1 coordinate 376, forward strand.
GTGAACTCTGTGGCGGTCAGGCCGAGTTCGTTGTCCTGTTGCTGTTCGAGCTGGCGCACCATCGCAGAATGCTCCTGGCTCGCCTCGATCAGTGCCTGGATCTGGTCGCGGGCTTTGCGGCCTGCCTCGCGTAGTGCATCGGTGTCGATACTGATGCCGGTCAGGTCGGCCAGCTTGTCGAGCAGCACGGCAGACGCCTCCGGGTAGGGCGTGCCGGCCGCGTAATGAGGCACGCGCGCCCACACACCGATCGAGGGCACGCCCGCCTCGCCGAAAGCCACCTCCAGCACGGCCTGCGCCCCGGCGGGGACTTCCATGGTGGCGGGCAGGAAGCCAACACGACCGGCGAGTTCTTCGTTGCTGGCGGTGGCCGCCAGGCGGACAGGCCTTGTATGGGGGGCAGGGGCGGGGAAAGCACCCAGGCCTACGACCAGCTCCACCCCCAGCCGGAGCCCGAGCGCGACCACCTCTTGGCTCCATTCGTGCCAGCGCAGGTCTGGCTCGGGCCCGGCCAATATGAGCAGGCTGCGGCCTCCTGTATCGGTGGTTGCCAGGAGCCGCAGCTCGGGCCAGGTGAGCCCACCGTGGACCCCGTGTGAGACCCGCAGGACCGGTCGCCTCGAGCGCTGGTCGAGCAAGGCGTCCGAGTCGAAGGTGGCTACCAGTTCATGGCGCGCCGACTCCAGCAGGGCGTTCACGGCCGTCGCGCCTGCATAACCGGCGTCCACCCAACCCTCGAGCCCCAGCACCAACGCCGGTCTGTCCAGGCTCGGCCAGCTCTTGATCGACGCGAAAGTCATATTGCCCCCATGGGTCCGGTGGAGAACTGGGCGCACAGCCCTCTGGCCCACCGTAGGAGTGTTTGATCTGGTCGAGGGCCCGGGAATGTCACGCTGCCTTTGGACGCTATACCTACCGATCTTGAAGAGTGGGACGTTGAGGCGTGTGACGCCGGAGGAGAAATGACCGTAGCTATAGACGTGACCGACGCGACCTTTGAAGAAGAGGTCCTGGAACGCTCCACAAAGGTCCCGGTGATCGTGGACCTATGGGCTTCGTGGTGCGGACCGTGCCGCATGCTCGGGCCCATCTTGGAGAAGGTGGTGGCCGAGAGGAACGGCGAGGTCGTTCTGACCAAAGTGGATGTGGACGCGAACGTACGTGTGGCCGCCAGTTTCCAGGTGCAGTCGATACCGGCGGTCTATGCCATCCGGGACAAGCGGGTTGTGAGCAGCTTCATCGGCGCTCAGCCGGAGCCTGCCGTACGAGCCTGGTTGTCCGAAGTAGCGCCCGCCCCCACCGAAGTGGACGAGCTGATCGAGGCCGGCGACGAGACCTCGTTGCGAACGGCGGTGGCCCTCGAGCCCGCCAACGAAAACGCCATTATTTCCCTATCGGCCCTGCTCATCGACCGCGGCGACATCGAAGGCAAGCAGGAGGCGCTCCAGATCCTGCAGCGGATCCCCGAGACGGCGGAAGTACGTCATCTCCTGGCGCAGGCCCGCGTGGGTGACGAGGCGGCTGAAGGCGACGTTGCCGTCGACGCCAAGCTCGACGAGCTGCTCGACCGGGTCAAGGATGACCCCGCCGCCCGCCAGGAGTACCTCGACCTGCTCGAACTGATGGGCGACGACCCCAAGGTGACCGAATACCGCAAGGCCCTGACGTCCAGGCTGTTCTAGGCGCCCAGGCTGTTCTTAGGCCCAGCCTGTTCCCAGGACGACCAGGTCGTGGCCCGTCGTGCTGCGGGGGCGCTTGGCCCCCGGTGCGCGCGCTGAGGCAGACGGTCACGGATCGAGCTCATTTGCCAGGGCTTGTGTTGGCTGGATGCTCTTATCTGTACCTTTCCCACACAAACAGTTCATCTTGATGGGGCAATGAGGTCACCCCGGCGCACTATCCTCGCTGGGGTCATGGTCCCGGTGGCGGCTCCAGTGGTCGAGTTGGGCGACCGGCGCTACGACATCACCAGTCGCGCCCTGGTCATGGGGATCCTCAACCGGACCCCGGACTCGTTCTTCGACAAGGGGGCTACGTGGGATTGGGACGCCTTCTGGACGCGTGCCGACCAGATGGTCCAGGACGGCGCCGACATTCTGGACGTAGGCGCCGTCAAAGCCGGACCGGGCCCCGAGGTGAGTGAAAGTGAGGAACTCGACCGCCTGATACCCGCCGTC
>DATJST010000346.1:0-3324 GCA_035503975.1 Acidimicrobiales bacterium
ACGGGCCCTCGCTCGGGCCCGCTTCACTGATCTGAGGTGACTGTTGCGGGAGCGCCTCAGCATTGCCGGCCTCGGCGATGGCTGCCCGCCTGTCTCAGACCAGCCGCGAAACACGGGTAGCCGGAGGGGCTTTCTATGCCCTCACCCCTTCCAGCGTAGATTTGCCTCTGTTGAACTGCACGCGTCGTCTGTGCCGGTGATTGCGGCACCGCAGGAGAATGTTATGCGATTTGCCTTTCGGTCTTTCACGGTGACAATAGCGGCGGCGACACTTTCCAGTTTCGTGGCCCCCCCTGGCGCCGGGCTTAGCGCCATGGCAGACGGCCAGGCATTGTCCGGACGCTGGGAACAAGTCGCCGAGTTCTCGGGCCCGGGGCTTACCGGGGACAGCCTGGGGGGTACGGTTGCCATCTCCGGCAGTACGGTCATGGTGGGCCAGAACGGGGACGCCAGGCCCGGGCTGTCCCATGTTTACGTCCTGGCCAAAAGCTCGTCAGGGTGGCGGGACGTGAGCCAGGTATCTGCTTCGGGCACAACGGCCAAGGACGGGTTTGGTTGGGCGATCGCGGTTGCGGGCAACACCGCCGTGATCGGGAGCCTGTTCCATTCATCAGCCTCCGGCCTCGCCTATGTGTTCGACAAGACCCCCGGCGGCTGGCGGCAATCCGCCGAGCTGGCTGGCCCCGGCGTCCTGCCGGGCGACGAGTTCGGCGGGTCGGTCGACGTTTTGAGCAACACCATCGCAGTGGGAGCCCCCGCGGCCTGGGACTCGACCGGGCCGGGCCGCGTCTACGTGTTCGACAGGACGGCAAGTGGTTGGCAGGCGACGGCGGAACTTGCCGGTTCGGGTACGGTTGCCGGAGACTGGTTTGGCGGCTCCGTCGCTATGTCGGCCACCACGATCGTCGTCGGTGCCCCTGCCCTTTACACTTCGAGGGCGGGCCGCGCTTATGTGTTCACCAAGACGGCGACAGGCTGGCGGCAATCAGCTGAGCTTGTGGGGCCGGGTACCAAAGGCGGGGACGGCTTTGGCTCCTCAGTCGGCATTGCCGGCAACACCATTGTGATCGGTACCCAAGAGCCTGCCCAAGCCGCCGGTCAAGCCTACGTTTTCACTAAGACCTCGGCCGGGTGGCACCTGTCGGCACAACTAACCGGTTCCGATGCGAGGACCGGGGACTATGTCGGGTCGGTAGCGATCTCGGACGGCACCATCGTCGTGGGTGCCTTTGGCCACGATCGCGGCACCGGCACGGTGTATGTGTTCAACAAGTTCTCGAACGGTTGGCAGCAATCAGCCGAGCTGGTTGGCTCCGGCACCAACCCGGGAGACTGGTTCGGCGACGCGTTGGCCCTCGAAGGAAATGACCTCGTCGTAGGAGCGTCTGGGAACACGCCCCTCTCCGGCAAGGCGTACATATTTGCCAGGCGATAATCTAGCTCCCGGAGGACCATGGACTTAGGGACGTAATGAGAAATGGTGCTGCCCGGAGGCCTCGATACTTCCGCCATATGCGCCATAAAAGTCGTTGTTTGTACAGGCGTTCTGAGCACTCGTTGTGGGCTGGTCTCGACGATCGTACAGCACTGTCATTTGTCGCGGTAACCGTCGTTATCGGGCGCGTTTGCCCTTGCATCTCCAGCCTTTTCCGGTCACGCATATCGGAGATTAGGCACCGATGATTGGCGGCGTGGAGTCGTCTGCGAGCGTCGCGAACTAACATCGCGCGGGCGGCACCTACCAGCGGCTATCGATCGTGTGCGGCACGCGAAGTATCTAGCGAACCCAGAATTGCCATGCTGGTTGGGCACGCAACTGACGCCGGCGGTACGGCCGCTGGTCCTACGCCATCAACCGTGGAGCAGCCGCCACCTGCGGTGCGCCCATCCGCCGGCCGAACATTTTCGGGGCCTGCGGACACTATATGGGTGTGCGCTCCTACGACGGGCTAAGCGACCAAGAGCTGGTACAGATGGCGGCAAACGAGCCTGAGGCCGTCGGCCAGCTCTTTAGGCGCCACGCCCGTGCCGTGTACGCCTACTGTGCCAGGCGGACCGGGGACCTCGACCTGGCCGAGGACCTCACAAGCGTCGTGTTCTTGGAGGCGCTCCGGCACCGCAAGGTGCAACTGTCGGGCACGAGCGCCTTGCCTTGGCTGCTCGGCGTGGCGAACAACATCACCCGCAACGCCGAGCGCTCGCTCCGTCGGTACCGCTCTGCGCTTGGCCGGGTGCCGCCGGCACCGGAGAGCGCAGGTCCAGAAGATGATGCCATCGGTCGCATCGCCGCACAGGAGGCGCTGACGCTGGCGCTGCACGCGCTCCGGCCCCTCAGCCCGGGCGAGCGTGACGTCGTCGTTTTGGTGCTGTGGGGCGAGCTGACCTATGCGGACGCGGCCTTGTCGCTCGGCATCCCGGTTGGCACCGTGCGCTCCCGGCTCGCCAGCGCACGCCAGAAGTTCGCCTCGGTCATGACCAGACCCGTCTTCTCCCAGGAGCACCCATGAACGACCTCCATGCCCCCCGCATTCCCTACCTGAGCGATGCCCAACTGCTCGTCCGCCAGCGCCACCTCGTAAGCGAAGTGGCGGCGACCCGCAGGCGGCGCCGTCAGCGCACTGCTCTGGCGGGGGGAGGCGTTGCGGCCGTACTGATGGCCGCCGCCATCGTCCCGGTGGCGCTCGGTGCCAGGCCAACTACCCTTCGCTTGGCTTCGTACGACCTGCGCCTCCCAAGCAGTTACAGGCAGGGCACGATAGCCAACCCGGCACCGAGCTGCGACGGTACGCTCTTGCTGTTCGGTGAGTGGCCTCCATTGTTCGCGCCGGCGTCGACAGGGCTGGCGCCCGCCATCGTCGGGAACCCGACGGGGACCGCTCCGATAGCTTCTGCCGCCAGCCGGCACGGGGGCTGTATCGCCATGATGGTTGGCCCAACGCACCCTGTGACCGCTTACCCGATCTTGGCGGTGACGCCGGTCCGGGGGGTCGTGATTGATCGGCACCTGGGATGGGTGGGTGTTTGGAACGGCCTCGTGCCGGGTACCGGCGTGGTCGCGCAAAGGTTGATCGAGCCAGCAGGGTCGCACGCAGTGCCATGTCTCGAACCAGTCGAGCAGGGGAGCTGGCCGGCCTCGGAATGGCTCTTGAGGCCGAGCGGGACGTGCGCCCCGACCGGCGGCCCCGAAGTGCAACTGGATCTCCAGATGCCTGTAACTGGGCACCCCGGCGAGGTCCGAGACCTCCTCATCTCGACGACACGGCTCACAGAACAGCAGCTTGTCTCGATCGTCCGGGAAGGCTTGACGACGAACTAAGACGCGCT
>DATJST010000347.1:0-10053 GCA_035503975.1 Acidimicrobiales bacterium
GAGCGAGAGGACGACTCACATGACTGACCTAAAAGGCAACACAGCGCTGGTAACGGGCTCGACGAGCGGTATCGGCCACGCCACGGCGATCGCCTTGGCGGCCCGGGGCGCCCACGTACTGGTAGTCGGGCGCAATGAACAACGAGCCAAAGACGTGGTCGCGGAGATCGAGAGAGGCGGAGGCAGCGCGACGTTCAAGCTCACCACGTTGAGCGACCTCCAATCGGCTCAGGAGCTGGTCGAGTGGGCCACTGAGGCAGGCGACGGTCACGTGGACATCCTCATCAATAACGCCGGCGTGGCCTTGCTTGGACCAAGCAACGCAGCCACCGAAGCAGAGTTCGATAAGACCTTTTCACTGAACGTCAAGGTCCCGTTCTTCCTAGTTGCGTCACTGGCACCGGCCATGGCCGAGCGCGGATGGGGTTCGATCGTCAACGTCTCCACGATGGTCGCCAGCTTTGGACAGGCCGGCATGGCTTTGTATGGCGCCAGCCGAGCGGCTCTCGAGCTGTTGACGAAGGCCTGGGCCGCCGAATACGGCGCTCGTGGCGTTCGGGTCAACGCCGTTGCGCCCGGACCGACGCGCACCCGGATGATGGAAGGTGTCCCCGCCGAGATGGTGAACCAGCTCGCAGCACTGGCGCCAGCAGGGCGCGTCGCTCAGCCAGAGGAACTGGCTGCGGCGGTCGTCTTTCTCGCCAGTGATGATGCCAGCTTTGTCCACGGCGTCACTCTTGCGGTCGACGGGGGCCGCGTAGCGACATGACGCCTGTCGGCAGTGACGTTTGAGAGCGAAGACCTAAGAACAGATCACAACTAGCAACTGAGGAGTAGCCACATGAGCGCATACGTAATAGCCGAATTTACAGTTAAGGACCCAGATGTCTATCGAGAGAAGTACGCCGGTAACGCTGGAAAGACCGCCAAAGCGTACGGAGCTGAGGTTCTCGCCAACAGCAACTGGGAGATCCTCGATGGCGAAACCGGGCTCTCCTCAGGGGCGATCATGCGGTTTCCAGATCATGAGACGGCACTCAGGTGGTACAACTCGCCTGAATATCAGCAGCTGATCGAAGTTCGAGGTGTCGCGATGGGTGTTCGCTTCAGCTTGCTCGACGGACTCCCTACGCCCGCAGAACGTGAGAGGGAATCAGAATGAGCGAACCCTCAAGAAAGACGGTGCTCATCACGGGCGCCAACGTCGGGATCGGCAAGGATGTGGCGCGGCAACTTGCGTTACGTCCAGAGATCGGCCGCGTCTATCTGGCGTGCCGGAACAAGGACCGAGCGACAACGGCAAGGGCCGATCTCGAAGCCGTGACCGGCCGGCACATCTTCGACATCATTCTCATGGATGTTGCCGATCTTGGCTCGGTCCGCGCCGGCCTAGCGGCCATCAACGGGCCCCTCGACGCGCTCGTCATGAACGCTGGTGTAATCGGCAGCAAGACCTTGATGGAATTGACCGCTGACGGGGTCACCAAACTGTTCGCAACGAACCTCCTCGGTCACGCCGTTCTCCTCGAGGGGCTCCTTGCCCAGAACCGACTTGGCGAGGTAGCGGTGTTCGCCGCAAGTGAAGCAGCCAGGGGGATCCCGAGGTTGGGGTTCAAACGGCCAACCTTTGTTTCAACCTCTACCGATGAGCTCGCTACCGTCATCGACGGCAGCTACTTCGCTGACAGAAAATTTGATCGGAACCTCGCCTTCGGTCAGGTCAAGTACATCGGGGCCTTATGGATGGCCCACCTGGCGCGCAAATACCCCGACCTCCGCTTTATCATTGTGAGCCCCGGCAACACCACGGGCACCCAAGCCGCCGACGGCGCGGCGCTACCGCTACGCATTGCGGCCAAATACGTCATGCCCCACCTCGGTATTTCCCATGAACTTGAAGTGGGCTCCAAACGACTCGTCGACGGTGTCATCGACCCGACCCTGTCGAGTGGTGTGTTCTACGCCAGCGCGGCCAACAAGTTGACGGGTCCCTTGGTCGACCAAGCTGATATCTTCCCCGATCTGGCCAACCCGTCCTTTCAGGACCACGCCAACGAGGCCATCCACCGCTTCATTTCATGACGACTCCTCGGCCGGGGGGCACGTTCCACCTTGGCCTTGGAGGGACTGCGATCACCGGCCGCCAGCTCGAAGTCGATCGCCCGCACCGCCTGGTCGTGAAATGGGACCGTCACTGAACCGACAACGAGACGCCGACACCTGCTCTCATTGAGATCACCCCTCACCCCGACGGGTGACAGCAAAACTGTGAAGGTCCAGTTCTCCGCTGGCTCCAACGGCCAATACGGACCTCCGGGCCCGTAGACCATCGATCGCACAGGGGGGCGAAACGGACCGCAGCCACGACATACGTGGGGGTGGTGACCCAGGCAGCGGGTGTTTCGCCTTGCACTGCGCCGACGGCACAAAACCCCCCCAGCGCACGACTCTGCCGCCGGCACCGCGCGGACCAGGTGCCAGCAGTGTACGAGGCCAGGTACGCCGGCGTCTCGGGGCCTGCGGCGGAGGAATTGTTGGCCAGGAGCGCGACGCACGCGGACTGGCTCGCGCACGACACCCGCATCGGGACCAGCGAAGTGGGGTACGTCCCCGATGCCTCCCAGGAGGCCCCGGCCATCTCACGGGTGTAGTAAGTGTAAGTGTTGCTGGGGCTGGCGGACGCCAGCCCGGTCCAAAGTAGCGGCCTTTCAGTTTGCTAGTGCGGCCGGAGGTGGGTCAGCCCTCTAACTGGTCATAGGCGACGATGGTCAAGAACTCGGCGAAGTCGTCGTCCAGGGCCACCTTGACGAACAGCTCTTGGGCTTGGGCGTAGCGCTCCTCGTCATAGGCAGGGCCAAGAACGTGGCGGAGCTTGCCCATTTCCTCGGCTACCACCTGCTCGACCAGTTGCTTGTTCACTCTTTCCCCGCCCGCCAGGACCACGTCGTTGTGCACCCACTGCCAGATTTGCGACCGGGCGATCTCGGCCGTGGCTGCGTCCTCCATGAGGTTGAAAATGGCCACCGCCCCTGAGCCCGCTAGCCAGGAGGCCAGGTACTGCAAGGCGACACTGACATCGTTGCGCAGCCCCTCTACAGTACAAGCGCTGCCCGGCAGGGACACATCGAGCAGCAGCTCGGCCCGGGGGACAACGTCGTCGCGCCGGCGGTCGAGCTGGTTGGCCCGCTCGCCCAGGACCGAGCCGAACACCTCGCTGCACAGCGGCACCAGGTCGGGATGGGCCACCCACGACCCGTCGAAGCCGGCCCGGGCTTCGCGCTCTTTGTCCTCCCGGACCTTGGCCATGGCCCGAGCGTTGACCTCGGCGTCGCGCCGGCTGGGGATGAAGGCGGCCATGCCGCCGATGGCATGGGCGCCGCGGGCATGGCAGGTGCGCACCAGCAGCTCGGAGTAGCTGTGCATGAAGGGTGCCGTCATAGTCACCGAGTTGCGGTCGGGCAACAGGAAAGAGGCACCTAGGTTGCGCAACTTCTTGATCACGCTGAACAAGTAGTCCCAGCGCCCGGCATTGAGGCCGGCGGAGTGGTGGCGCAGCTCGAAGAGGATCTCGTCCATCTCGAACGCCGCCGGCAACGTCTCGATGAGCACGGTGGCCCGCACGGTGGCCCGGGGGAAACCGAGCGCTTCTTCGGCGTGGCCGAACACTTCGGCCCACAGCCGGGCCTCGAGGTGGCCCTCCATCTTGGGCAGGTAGTAGTAGGGGCCCAAGCCCCGTGCCGGTTGCCGGGCCCCGCAGTGGGCCAAGTACATACTAAAATCGAACAGGCTGGCTGACACCGGCTCGTCGTTGACTAGGACGTGCTTTTCGACCAGGTGCCAGCCCCGGGGGCGGACGGTTATGGTGGCGCAATCGGCGCCCAATTGGTAGTGCTTGCCTTCCGGCGCGGTGAAATCGATGGCCCGGTCCAGCGCATCGCCCAGGTTGAGCTGGCCGCACACCATGTTGTCCCACCGGGGCGTATTGGCGTCCTCGAAATCGGCCAGCCACACCTTGGCCCCCGAATTGAGAGCGTTGATGGCCATTTTCCGGTCGGTGGGGCCGGTGATCTCGACCCGGCGGTCCACCAGGCCGGCGGCGGCGGGGGCCACTTGCCAGCTCTCCTCCCGGATCGCGCGGGTCTCGGCCAAGAAGCCGGGCAGCTCGCCCCGGTCAAAAGCGAGCTGGCGCTCGGCGCGGCGGGCCAACAGTTCCCGGCGCCGCGCCCCGAAACGATGCTGGAGGTCGTAGAGCAGGGACAATGACGACGCGTTGAGGACCTCGTCGTAACGGTCGCCCATGCTGCCCACGACCTGAGCTGGCCCTGCCAGCATACTCTCGAGCCTCCTCCTCATCCGGCGACCCTGAAGGTCTCGATATCGGTGTGGCAGGTCAGGTTCTCGTACCCGTCCAAGGTCACGAGGTAGCAGTCGCCAATGTTCGCGCCCGAGCTCAGCGGGTCGAGCCACTGGGCGTGCAGCACGAACACCATCCCCGCCTCGGCGCAGTCCGTGTTGTGCGAGGTCACGTTGAACCGGGTACCCCCCGAGGTGCCCACCTCGTGCCCGAGGTTCGGATTGTGCGGGCCGGGCGACGCTGGGTAGACGTGGAGAAGTCGGCGGCCCTGTCGTTCGTAGTCCGCGTCAGCGACGTAGTCCTCCGGGACGCGCCGCGGGCTGCCGTCTTCGTTGGCAGCCCAGTTCCACGGCATCGTGGCGGTGGTGCCGTCCTTCAGGTAGCCGCGCTCGATGTAGGCGGAGAAGGCGGCTTGATGCAGGTCGCTGAAGCGCACACCGGGACGGATCAGCATCTCGGCGCGATGGACAGCGTCGGTGCACATCTCGAGGGTTGTCTCCTGCGCAGCGGTGATCTCCCCGACGCCATCATGCGAGCGGACTGCGCCGTGTAGCCGTGGTATGTCACCGCCGAGGCGTAGAGGTTGATGAGATCCCCAGGCCGCACCACATGGCCATAGGGCTTTCCGACGTGCGTGCCCCATTGATTGACCCCGACCTGGTACCCGTCTCCCCATTCCCCGCCGCGGGCCATTTGGGCAAAGGTGAATGCAGCGTACAACTCGTGGTCTGTCACGCCGGGACGGAGAACGTGGCACATCGCTTGGTAGCCGATGTCGATCAGCTGGGCCGCGCAGCGGATCTGCTCCTGCTCGGCGGGAGAGCGCACGTGCTGCATCTGGCTGATCGTGGCCAAGGCGTCGGAAATGCGTGCCCTCGGCAGCTGTTCGAGCAACAGGTCCCAGTACTTGAGCGAGCTTTCGTCCCCCATGACGGCGAAGCTCCCGGACTCGTAGCCAAGGCCGCGCAAGATCTGCGCGCACGCGCTCGCCGTCATGGCCGTGGGATTACCCGGACGCCCCGCGTACTCGCGACCCAGCGGGCTGATCTGCCAGATCGCCTCCACGCCGACGGCCTCGCCCGCGGGTGGCAGGATGGCCGACTCGGTAAAGAACGAGATCAGCTGTAGGCCGCGGTCTTCGTCGGTCGGGACCACGAGAATTCCCTCTCGCTCCCAGTCGCACGTGTACCGTAGGAACCCGTTGGTCGTCGCAAATCGCGGCGCATCGTCGGCGTGCACCAGCGTCGCGTCATGGCCGCCGATGGTGGCCGCCCTTCGGATGCGCTCGATCCGATGGGCGAACTCGTCCTCGGGTATTCGTGGCGCCGGGACGAAAGCGAAGTCTGGTTCGAACCCGTCCAGCAACCTCTCAAAACTAGTGCTCACCGCGCGATCCCCTCCTACAGGTCTGCTGTTGCCCGATCTCTACCTAATCCTGGTGCCCGCGAGCTCAGTGAGCCGTTGGGACCGTAGGGTCATGGACATCGACCGAGCCGCTTGGCACTGCGAGCGCATCGGTCGTCCATGCCCACATCGCATGCACCATGCGCGCCTCGTCGTCGAAGGCATCACGCCCGTGCAGCATGCGGTAATTGTCGATGCAGAGCATCTCCCCAGCCTCGATGCGGAAGGTTGGGCCGCTGTCTCGGGCACTGATGACAGCCTCCTGCCATCGTCGGACCATCGGCCCCTCCAGGGCCTCGTTCGCTCCCGCCTTGGCGAGTATGTGAGGATGGTTGTGCACCTGCACACGACCACTGGCCAAACGGCGCGCGATCGGGCCCTCGTTGGCGGCGAGGTTGGAAGGATCCGACAGGTCGATGTCCACCTCCCAGCAGAACCGCGCTAGATCGGCCGTCGAACCGTCGTCTTCGAGCAGCTTTACCAGCTTGGCGCCGTCGATGACGGTCGAATCTCCCCCGGCGTTAGCCGGTCGTTGGCACCACAGGAACAGGTAATCGGGACCGAAGTCCCCAAAGGCAAACCCGTCGTTGTGAGGGATCATCCTCATGGAGGGCGGCTGAAAGAAGCGCTTGCGCCCCCTCGGGTCGATGACGGGTAATGCGGCGACCCTGGCCGCTTCGAGGTCATCCGCGTACCTGCTCGTCGCGAACTGGAAGTCGATCTTCAGGAGCTTGTCGCCCAGTATGTCGCTCGCCACCGCCATGGCTATCTCCCTACTCGTCACTCCTCGAGCGATTGCTGCTCCCCCCGCCGAAAGGAACACCGAGGCGTCGCCTGCCGTTGCCGCACGACGGGGGACGATGGCGGCGTGCGAGACGTCAACGCAACGGTTAGCCGTCGTTCCCCGCTCACCCACGGAAGTGTGGACGCTCAGACTTGGCGGGGCGGCCATGGCCGTCAAGCGGAGGTGCTCGCCTACTGCCCGATACCGACATGTTTCGGCAAGCGGCTTGCCGGGCCGATCCGGCACTCTTTTATCACTGCCTCTCGACGTTGGCGTGCCGCTCCGCGGTGTACAAGAGACGCCTTCCCATGCCGACGCCCGCACGACCATGCGCTGTGACCGTACCCGGGTCTCCCTCGGCCGGCACGCCACCTACATCGTGGCTACCTACCAAAAAGGATGTCGAAGCCGGGGGGGGCTCTTGGCCGACCCGGCTGACGCCTTCACCGTCGTGCCGCAGTCGTTTGCCCGGGGACGGCTACTCCGCCCCGCCGCCGGCGGGTGGCATTACGGCCGCCGTCGTGGCCGAACCGTGGCGAGACCTCATGGTCGACGGGCTCGGGTACCGCCGCTTCGCCGCCCATGGCAGCGACATCGGTGCCGGCGTGACGGCCCCGGCTGGCCCGGCGGCACCAGGACGTGGTCGCAGCCACCACCTGGCCACCCCTTCGCTTCCGGCCCCGCCGCATCCCTGGACGGCCGTTGAACAGGCTCACTTCGCCGGAGTCGCTGACTGGCCCGCTGAGGAAGGCGGCTACGCTTACCGACAGCGCCCCGAACGTGCCCGCCGCGATCAGGCTGTTCGGTGGGGAGCGGGCCCGACGGTCAGGTTGCCGCTTGAGCCGTTCTCGGCAGTCGCTCGGCGCTTCGGGCTGTGGAGGAAGTACCACGCCACGTCGGGCCACACCGGGGGAACCGGAAAACTGCGCGAGTGACCACCATGCGGTGCTATCGACCGAACCGAGCAGAGCGACGTACCGGAGCATCGGCTCATACCGATTTGCTCCGTACGGCAATGCAGGTTCGTTGTGGCGCCGCCCTGAGCCGGCGTAACGGGATGGGGGGGTCTGCCTACTCGAACGCTCTTCTAGACCGGTTGATAGATATGCTCTGGCAGGGGTCCTGCTCGGTACTTATCTTCTCGAGGTTCTCCAGGCTGGCCGTCATGGACTCAAGCACCGAATTGGTCCCGTTGATCCACGCCCCGCCATCACGTAGGAGGTCCTCCGGCAAGGGGCTGTAGTCAAAGACCTCGGTGACGACGGTGGCGTCTTCACCGTCTGGAGTGAGGATGTAGCCCCAGCGGTAGCCTGCAGGAATGCCGACCTTGGATGGATCGTCACCCTCAGCGCGAGAAGGGTCTCCGGGAGCCGGTTCCCAAAATATGCCCCGATCCGGCTCGAACTCCACCACATAGTTGATCATGAGGTAGTCGTCTCCGAGCCGATGCATCTTCATGGTGAAAGTGTCGCCCACGTGGGAGATGGGATGGTCGCGGGCGGCCCGCCGGAGCATTCCGGACCCATCGAAATCCACGTGACGTTGCGGGTTCGCCAGGATCTTGAAGATCACGGCGGCCGGTGCTTCGATTCTGCGTGACACTTCGACACGCTTGCTTCCCTCTACCACGGTCCAGTCCTCTCGTTCTCTCTGCCTCTGCACTCCGCAACTGCTCTGACGAGCGCACGTAGTGGCTTCATGCAGTTGGACGTTGCAGGTCCCGCGAATTCATTCATCGGGCAGAGATTCAGATCCTGACCGGTTTGCGGTATCCCGGCTCGACAATGTTGTTGGCGTCTGCGACAGTCCAGCTGATCGCCCACTCCCTAGGAGCGCGCTACAAGTGCCCAGACCCGGTGAGGTACGTGCAGAGTGTCGTTGGGGAAGCGCTCGGCCAGCATCCCCGCATGGTCGGCGTCGAAGTCCCGCACGGCTTGTGGCGACAAGGAAGCAGCCACGCCCGAGCTGGCCCGGATGCGGCCTCTCCAAGCCTCGTGCGTGTAGGCCACATCGACGTCGTAGCTGAAGGTCTCGGTCCCGCCAAAGCCCGCTGCGGCCACATCAGTGGCCCATCGCGGGTACATACCAGAGCCTCCCGCCCCGCCCCAATGGGGATTGTGGCGCAAGATGGCCGCCTCGGTGGCCTCGGCGACGCTGGCCGGCAGCGGCAGCCAGTCGAAGTGGCAGATCACGATCGCTCCGCCCGCACGGAGCAGCCGACGCGCCTCCTGGGCGGCCGAGGGACGGTCGAACCAATGCCAGCACTGGCCGGCGCTCAAGACGTCGTAACTGTAGCCCTCCAAGCCTGTCGCCTCTGCCCTCGCCACTCGGTACTCGACGTGCACCCCGACTTCTCTGTCCAGCTGGCAGGCCTTCTCGAGCATTTCCGGCGCTGGGTCGACGCCGACGGCTCGGCAACCGCGCAGGGCGAAGCCGCGGGCTAGGGTGCCAGTGCCGGTCCCCACGTCGACGACACTTTGCCCCGGCTTACCAAGGCCGAAGCTGGCCAGACGGTCGAACAGCGACGGAGGGAAACCCACCCGGTGAGTTGCATAATCGTCCGCCGTTCTCCCGAACTCGACCGTCACAGGAGCATCATGGCAGGGCCCGGGTCGAGCGCGGAAAACTTAGGGATGGGCACCCACTCGCTGCGGCTACCCCCCGCCTAATCGTGTACTGGGCCATCCGACCCAGATTGTTCCATCCTGCTCGTACGAGACCTGGCAGACGGTGTCGACCAGCACCACCACGGTTTGCTCAAGCATGGCCTAACACTTCCTGCTGATCATTTCCCACCTGCAGCCGGCATTGAGAATTGCCGAAGGCCCCACGAGGTATCCGAATATGGCGCCCGTCAGACGACGGGTAGGACCATTCTTGCCAATGCCACCGCCTTGGCCAACGCGCCCGTGCCGGTGACGAGCAGTTCGGTGCTCCCTTCCAATACGACGATGGTGCTCGTCTGCAATCTCCGGGTACCCAGGACGACCGAATAGGCCGCCGTGCCGATCCCGTGCTGGGTTACGGTGTGCTCCTTGTGACGCTCAAACTGGGCCCGCTCGGCCGAAAACGTGTGTTGCGTGGCGCCTACCTCGATGCGCACCAGTACCGATACCCCGTTGGTCGGGTTGAGGTACCCGCATACTGTCACCGACGCGGTGGAACGCCCTTGAGGCGGGCCGAAGCCCCGCCCATAAACCTCGCTCACCGTCTGGGCGGGTACCACGGCGCAGCTTGGAGGCCGTGCGGAAGCCCGGGCCGGCTCAGCCGTCGTTGCCCACAGGCCCGGCAAGATAGCGGCGAGGGATGCTATCCGGGCAAGGCGGGCTCTCGCGGGGGAGCGCTCTGGCACCAAAGCGCGTATCCCCCCAACTGGGCAGGTAGTTTTGGTTATCGGCACGGTAGTCGTTCCTCCTTGTCGCGGTCGGGTAAGCGACCGGGGGTTAGCGGTGACGGGACGGGCGGCGGACGAGCGAGTTGCGGAGTTCGCTCGCGCCGTGGGTGGCATTTT
>DATJST010000348.1:0-22973 GCA_035503975.1 Acidimicrobiales bacterium
ACATGGCTCGTGGGTACCATTTCCGGATTTGTCGGGGCGTTCCTGGCAGCGATTGTCCTGCTGGCCACGGGCATGGTCGGGACGCCGGCGGCAGTCATCGACACGGGGCCGTCGCGCGCTCCCACAAACCGGACCGACCCTCCCGCCAAAGTTCTGCCCACAGGCATCACGGCCCTGCTAAGCCAGGTGTTCCCGTCGATCGTCGGCATAACGGTGAACGGTCCGTCCGGCGTCCTCTATGGCTCCGGGGTCTTGATGGGAGAGAACGTCGGGGACTGGTCGTACCTGGTCACCGACACCTACCTGTTCGCCGCTGCCGGTTCTCAGAGCCAGGTGCAGGTCACCACGGACTGGGGCCAGACCGCCAATGGGGACGTCGTCGCCACCGACCCCGAGCTCGGTATCGCCCTCGTCAAGGCGGTGCTCCTGCCGGTGTCGGAGGCGGCTTCGGACGGGGCCGACATCGGCAGTGTGGGTGGCGTCCAAACAGGTGAGGAGGTGTTCGCCGTGGGTTCGCGGCCCATGGCTGCGTCGACCAGCGTTTCCGCCTTCACGGCCGGTTACATGAACGACACGCTCGTCTACCTCCCCCCCAGCGGGGACGCCAACGCCGTGTTCTCGATGCTTCCCGCCAACCTTTCCGTGGACAGCCCCGACTACGGTGGGGCTGTCGTCGACGCTTCGAGCGGGCTGGTCCTCGGCATTACCAGCCAGGTGCCCAACACTCCCGACGGCCTGACTTATGTCGTGCCCATCGACACGGTCGTGGCCGTTGTCAGTCAAATGATGAAAACGCAGCAAGCCGGCCCAGTACCGTGGCTCGGGGTACTCCAGGCCACCGACATCGCCAACGGTATCCAGGTCGAGAGCGTTGGGACCGGGAGCCCGGTAGCACGGGCCGGGGTCCAGGACAACGATGTGATCATTTCCTTGGACGGGCGGAGCATCGCCACGGTCGGGGCCATGATCGCCTGGCTCTCCAACGCCCGTCCCGGCCAAGTAATGAGCATCGGCTGGCTGCACAACGGCCACCTGCGTTCAGCGGTGCTGACCCTCGGGGCCCAACCCACCTCCGCCGCCCAGAGCTAACGCCGGGAGTCGCTGGCACGGCGGCACCACGCCGGGGGCGCCGAGCCTGACGGCTCTAGTGGCGGTGCCGCCACCAAGCGGCCCCGCCTGCGCCAACCGCCACGACAGTGGCCGCGGCCCCACCCAGGACGAGCGACACGCGCCGCCCTTGGGGCATGTCCTCCCAGTGTTCGCGCGAGTCGCTCACGACCAACGCCTGCTCTGAGTTGTACTCCGGCTTCCACCCGGTGGTCTTCAGCTTGTCGCCCGAAACCACCCATGAGTGCTCGGCGTAAGGCTGGGCACCAGGGAGTACCCCGTGCCGCCGCCAGTTCCAGCGGCGGTTGGACGAGCCCGCCCTCACCGCCGCGAACATGGGCAGCAAGGCAGGGCCGCCCGCGAGTGCGCCGGCCATTTCTTCCCTGATGCCGGCGTCGGGAGCCACGTTGTAGATGCCCGCTAAACCCTGCTCGAAGCTGTGCACAACGGCGTTGGCGAGGTCGTCCAAGTGCAGGTACTGCACAACGCGCTCCGTACCTAGCGGGCGGCGAGGGCTGGCGGCGAGGGCCTCGTACAGCGGCTGGTCGACCGCGCCCACGGTGCACGCGGGCCGCAGGAGCGCCACCGAAGTTCCCGGGTGCTCTTCTGCCCATTTTTCGACCATGACCTCGGCGGAGCGTTTTTGCACGGCGTAGGCGAGGCTCGGGTTGGGCCGGGGCGCCACCTCCTCGGTTATCGGCAGCGGGTTGTCCGCCCACGCTCCGTAGACCGTGGCACTGGATATGTGCACGAACTGCGCCGGCTCGATCGCGCCCGCGGCGTCTAAGACATTGCGCATCACCCGCAGGTTGTCGTCGCCCTCGGGCCGCCAGGCAAGGTGCAGGATCGCGTCAGTCTGCTTGCCCAGCGCCGCCAGCTCTTCTTGCGCCCCGGGTGCGCCCAGGTCGAACTCGTGCACCTCAACGCCGGGAGCTGAAGCCAGGCGCGCCACATCAACTGCCACCACGCGCTCGACGTAAGGAAGCTCACAGAGGGCACTAGTGACGCGGCGGCCTAGGTTCCCCGCCGCCCCTGTTACAAGGACCGTGCTCATTTAATGCGGATCGAAGCCTCTCGTCGTGCCCGGGTCGTACCCCTTGGTCGTCGCCTACCGCCCGCGGGAAGCTTTGCGAGACGCCGGGCGCGGCGACATGGGGTTGACCCACCAGACTAGCGCGGGCGGTAACCTGGCGAAAATGGTGCCTGTCGAGAACGATGTCGGGGAGCGCCCGTACCTCGCCACCTGCGCCGGCGGCGTTGTGGCGAGCGTGCGGCGATGAGCGACTCGCCCTTCCCGACCGGCGGGGGCCCATTCGGCGACCTCTTGCGCGACCTGGCCAAGCTGCTCACGGCCCAAGGGCCGATCAACTGGGAGGTGGCCCGCCAGTTGGCGACCTGGGCGGCGAGCGAGGGCAAGGCGGAGCCCAACCCGGATCCCTTGGCCCGTATCCGTACCGAAGAGCTGTTGCGGGTTGCGGACATGCATATCGCTGAGGCCACCGGTCTGCCCACGTCGCGGCGCGGGTGGTTGAGCCTGCGCTCGGTGACCCGGGCCGAGTGGGCTTCGAGCACGCTCAACGCCTGGAAGGGGACGCTCACAAAGTTGGCCTCGTCGCTCCAGCCTCCCGATGGTGGTACCGGCCCGCTGGGCGGCGAGAACAACCCGATGGACCAGCTGCTCGGGAACCTGCCCCAGGTGATCGGGCCTTTGCTGCTCGGCGCGCAAGCTGGCACGATGGTCGGCCATCTGGCTGGGCGGGCGCTCGGGCAGTACGACATGCCCGTGCCTGCACCGGCGTCGGACGAGCTCTTGGCGGTCCCTGCCGCAGTGGACGCCTTTGCCGCTGAGTGGGACCTTACACAGGACGACGTGCGTATGTATGTGTGCCTGCGGGACGTCGTGCACCATGCCGTACTGGGCCAACCCCACGTCGCCGAGCTGGTGCAGGACCACCTGAGCGCCTACGCCTCGGCGTTCCGGGTCCCCATGGACGCCCTCGAGGAGCGCCTCGGCAGCCTCGACCCGACCGACCCGATGTCGTTCCAGCAGTCACTAGGGGATCCGGAAGCCCTCTTCGGGGACATACAGACTGACG
This sequence comes from Acidimicrobiales bacterium, assembly GCA_035503975.1. Classification (GTDB taxonomy): domain Bacteria; phylum Actinomycetota; class Acidimicrobiia; order Acidimicrobiales; family Palsa-688; genus DATJMJ01. Next base: position 3,204 of record DATJST010000348.1, read on the forward strand.
AGCAACGGCGCTTGCTGTTGCCATTCCAGGCCTTCTTGTCTGCTCTCGCGGGTTATACCGACTACTTCATCGACAAGGTTGGGTCCCGCCTCGTCGGTGCCTACCCGCTCGTGAACGAAGCATTCCGGCGTCGCCGGCTCGAAGACGGGCCGGGCCAGCGCGTGCTAGGCAAGATGCTCGGCATCGAGGTGAGCCAGCAGATGATCGAGAAAGGTCATGCCTTCGTTGCCGGAGTGGTCGAGCGGGCGGGCGAGGAGGGCTTGGCCCGCTTATGGGAAGCCCGTTCCATGCTGCCCACACCCGCCGAACTGGACGCTCCCGGGTTGTGGCTCGCTCGTATCGAGCTCCCCGGGTAGGCCTGGCTGCCACGTTCGTGGCGGCGACGGCGATTAGGGCGACGGCGATTAGGGCGACGGCGATTAGGGCGGCGGCGCTGGTGGTGGCTGTGCGGGACCGGCCGGGCGGCGGTGGGCGGTTCGCTCGGGCTCGTTGTTGTTCGTGGCGGTCGGCGGGGAGCTGCCGGGGGGCTGAGCAGTTCTGTCGCCCGATGGCGCGGCCGGTGCAGTAGGGGGCGACGGCCGGGGCGCTGACCCGGGGAACCAGGCAGGCAATTGGCCACGCCGCGCCCTCACCGAGCCTCCGGCGAAGGCGACGGCCCCCACCAAACTGACGGTCCCGATGGCCACGAAACCCTCGGACAACGTAATCGGGACGAGGACGGCAACTAGGCCGCCGAGCGCCCATGCGAGCTGGAACCCGCTCTCGAAGCGAGCGAAGGAGCGGCTTCTTACGCGTGACGGCACGTCGCGCTGCACCATAGAGTCGAAGGCCAACTTGCCCGACCCGGCCGCCACGCCGATACCTGCGGACAGTAGTACGGCGACTGTCCAATGGGTCCCCCAGTGGACGACACCGGCGACCAGGGCGACGGCCCCCATGACGATGGACGAGCCCGTCAGCATGAACTCCTCGGGGGCACGGCGGCGCAACCGGGGCGCCAGCAGGGCTCCGCTAACGTTGCCGACCTGGCTCGCCCCGAGTGCCAACCCGTACCAGATCAATGCCGCGGCGTGGTGGCGGAAAGTGAACACGAGCAAGAAGCTCACGAACCCGACCGAAAAACGCAGCGCGGCAGTAGCTACTGCTGCCAGTTGGATGCCCCCCGGAGGCAGGCCGGTTGGCGGCGGCGCCGGGCGCATGCTGGCTGCCGCGTCACTGGGCGCCGCGGGCTCGACTTGGGGGAGGCTGGGCAAGGCTGGCGGTGGCGGCCATGGTGCCCCTCTCGCGTAGGCCGGCGGTGGAAGGGGCAGCGGGCTACCTGAGGGCGGCCGGGTGGGTAGGCGCGCCAGCTCCGGCTTGGGCAGGGCGGCCGCGGGCCAAGCAGAGGACGGCGGCGACGCTCCGGGGGCTGGGGGGGCGCTCGGAGAGGGGGCCGCCGCGGCCGGGGACGTCGACGCCGCGGGCGCCGGGGGCACCGCGGGCGCGGGGGCCGGGGGCACCGCGGGCGCGGGGGCCGTCGCCGCGGCGGGCGGAGCGGGCTGGGGCGGTGGGGTTGGCGTCCCGACGGGCTGTGTTGCCGCGGCCGAGCGGCGCACGGTCGTGAGCTGGACAGCCACGTAGGCGCAGGTGAGATAGACGAAGATGTCGAAGCGCAGCAGCCCGCCCGCACCGAAAAGGTTCAACAAACCGACGCCGAAACTGCCGGCGACCATCCCCGCCAGCGACCCGCCGACCGAGAGCTTGGAGTTTGCTAGCACCAGCTGGTCGGGACGTTCCACGGTGCCCGGCACGAGCGCGGCCTTGGTGACGAGGTAGAGCTTGGAGAACACGAGCGTAAAGAAAGCGACGGGGAACAGCAGGAGCGAGTGCACCCAGAAGGCCATGAAAAAGCAGCACGCGCCGCGACCGAGCGCCGAGGCCAGGGCGATAGCTCTCCGGCCGCCCCGCACGCGCTCAACCATCGGCCCGAGCAACGGCCCGACCACGGCGAACGGTGCCACGGTCAGCGCCAGCGAAAGCGCGACGTCCGACTGAGCTGCTTTCTCGGAGACATTGAAGAAGACGGAGTTCGCCAGCGCGACGGCTACCATGGCGTCGCCGGCTGAGGACAAGCCATGTAGTGCCGCCAACCGGCCGAACGGTGGGATCCTGGACAGAGCCACCCGGGACAAGGACAAGGGGCGGCGTGGCGCGGTGTCGCCTTCACGTCCTGCCGTCCGTTCACGGGCTGCCGGGGCCGCGGGCCTCGGGGCTGGGGCTGCCGGGTGGATCTGGTACGGGTACAGTGCCCAGTAGCGCAAAGCAGCCAGCACCTGGTCGCGGGCGTTATCTCCACGGCCGACGATCGGTGCCTTCGCGCGCGCCTCCTGGGCGCGTCCAGCCGGCACGTTGGCGAGACTACAGCCCACCTGGCGGACCGCACTCAGCTGACCGTCCAGCTTTGGCCAATTCCTGTGACAAATGGCCCGAAATTCCTGGACAGGCGTTACCCGCCTCAAGTGCTCGTCGCCTTCAGCCGACGGTCCTTGTGTGCCAGACTTTTCGCACGGACGCGACCGCTACCCGGTGCTGGTGACGCCGGACGCCCCGCCGGATGCCGCGTCGGCAGCGGCGTCAAGGCAGGTGCCAGCCGCCCTGGCCAGAGGGGCGCGATATGGCGGCTGAAGTGCACAAACCTCTGGTCAGGCCGGTGTGGGCAGCGCTAATCGAGCGGCGTGGCGGCTTCTCGGCGGCGCCCCTCCCCCTTGACCCTCACCTCGGGCGTTCGCAAAGCACGAAGTTGGCGGCGCCGCGCTCACCATCGTCGTCGCCGCTGCCCCGGCCGCTGCCCCGCAGCCACGGCGGGACGGTCCTGTGGATCAATCTGCGGTCCGGAGCGCCCGCGCTGCCCAAAGCTCCGTCAGCTGGGGGTGGCTCCCCGCACGCCGCCGCACCGCGGCCGGCGGCCGGCGCTCCCCCTGCATTCGGCCCTCACAGTGCTGTACAGCTCACCGCCCCGGCCGGTGCCCGACCGGGCGCGCCTGGCCAAGCGGCCGCCGCGGCGTTGGCATACACGCCTGGCCAAGCGGCCGCCGCGGCGTTGGCCCACACGCCTGGCCAAGCAGCCGCCGCGGCGTTGGCACACACGCCTGGCCAAGCGGCGCCCGGTGCTTCGGCCCACACGCCTGGACAACCCGTACCCGTCAGCCCGTCCTCCGCCGCAGTGGCTCCCGCGGCGACGCCCTCGGCTGCGGCTCTAGGGGCGAGCATGCTGAGCCAGTTGGCGGCAAGGGCTGCCTCGGGGGGCGGTGGGGGAACGGTCCCGGTCCGGCTGGCGGCGCCCGGGCCACCGCTGGCCTCGTCGCCGGGTGAAGTGGCCACGCCAGCGGCGGTCCAAGGGGGGGCACCAGCCTCGCGGGCGCGCCCGCTTTCGCCGGGAGCCGCCGCCCTACTCAGGGCGACAGCCGCTCCACGGGCAGCGGCCAGCGTTGAAGCAGAGCCCGGTCCAGCGAGGGAACCTGCAGCGTCGGCAGTCGGGGCACCGGAGCCGGCAGGTACCGGCCCCTCGACGCTGGGACCAGCCATGTCGGCCACCTTGGCCAACGCGCTGCGCGCCGCCACCCGCATGCCGGCGGCGCCGACAGGGCTTTCATCTGCCGGGCCGTCATCGGCGGGGGTCGCACCGTCGGCGAGGACCGTGACCGCCTTGGCGCAGCCACCAGTCGGCCCGTCCTCGGGCGGCGGGCAAGGGCCTGGCGGACCAGCGGGAACTCCCCGGACGGGGACCGCGGGAGGCGCGGAGGGCGCCGGGTCGGCGGCGGCCCGAGCCCTCAGTAACCTCGCCGGGGCCTCCTTACGAGCGGCGCAACCTGACTCGCTGAAGGCGCAAGCTCCGGTTGCCGTGCATCCAGGCGTGGCGGGCGCGCCAGCACACGAACCATCCGGTTCGCCAGAGGTCAAGCAGGATGGTGGGCCTGTCCCCGACCCGAGAGAGAACGACATCTTGCCGCAGAAACGCAGGGGGCTGCGCTTCCGCCTGCGCTGAGCGCGCTTTGCCGAGTTCCTGACGCTGACCGCTGCCGCGGGCCGCGGGGGACCTGCAGAAATGCCGAGTTCCTGACGGCGGCCATTTTGCTTTGCCGAGTTTCTATCGTTTTGGGGTGAAATAATCCCGGGGTGGGCACGGACTTGGGCGCGTCAGGACGCGGGGACGCAGTCCCCGCATTACGTGCCCGGCAGTGAAAGGGCTTGCTTAGGCTGCGGTGAGGCTGACTTTGTGGCCGAGGGCTTGGAGGCGGGCGACCAGGCGCCGGGTTTCGCGCTCGGGGTCACGACGGGAACGGAACCAGTCGTCGCCGAGGTCGTCGTAGACCTCGCCGGTGCTGAGCATGTGCCAGGCGGCGACCAGGATCGAGTGGGCGACAGCGACGGTTGCTTTGTTGGGCCCGCGACGGGCGGCGATCTGGTGGTACTGGGCCGCTAAGTAGTTGGCCTTGGACATGGAAGCGACCTTGGCCGATTCGACCAGGGCCCGGCGCAGCCAAGTTGCCCCCTGGCGGGTGCCGACCGGTTTGTGTTTGCCGGCGGGCTCGTGGTTAGCGGGGGCCAGGCCGGACCAAGCCGCCAGGTGCTCGGCGCTGGGGAACCGGGACATGTCCCCCCCGGTCTCAGCGATAAAGACCTGGGCCGTTGTCTGGCCCACCCCCGGGATCGTCACTAGCAGGTCCACGGCGGCCCGAAAGGGCTCCATGCGGGCCGCCACCTCCTGGTCGAGGGCGGTGATATTGGCGTCCAGGAAATCGATGTGGCCCAAGATGGCCCGCGCCACCGCCGCGTGGTGGGCGGCAAAGCGGCCGACCAGGGCCTCAGACAGGGCCGCCATTTTGGGCCTCATCCGGCCGAGCGCCTTGTTGGCCAGCACGACAGGGTCGCGTTCGCCGGCTATGAGGGCGTCGATCATGGCCCGGGTGGACTTGCCGAGCACCGTCGAGGTGACTGAGGAGATCTTTATCCCGGCGTCTTGGAGCAACTTGTCCAGGCGCTGGACCTCCTGGGCCCGCATGGTCACCTGGGTCTTGCGGTAGCGGGTCAGCTCCCGCAGCTCCCGGGCGGCCGGCTGGGGGACCAGGCTCGGCCGGACCATGCCATGGGCGGCCACGTCGGCCAGCCATTCGGCATCAGCCATGTCGGTCTTGCGCCCAGGGACGTTCTTCACGTGCCTGGCGTTCACGAGCCACAGTTCGGCGAACAGGCCCTCCAGGCCATAGTAAACGGGCTTCCAGTAGACCCCGGTCGACTCCATCACCACCCTGGTCACCTCGAGGTCAGCCAACCACCGGGCCAGCTGGTCGACCCCTTTGGTAGTGGTCAAGAAGGTCTTCTTTTTTACTTCGGGCTGGCTATAGCCCAACCTGGCGCACGCCACCACCTTGTCACGGTGCACGTCAAGGCCAGCCACCCGCTCTACTTGCTGTTCCAACTGGGCCACCTCCTGTCCTAGCCACCGGTAGTACCGGCCGAGGCGAGGGCCTGGTATCAATAGAGTTTGGGGTTCGCGCTCGTGGCAGCACTCCAGGGCCCCTCGGTCCTCACGCCATGTTTCGAGCGGGCTTACAAGCACCAAAAAACGTCGGCGTCGGCCTCGGCCAGACCCATCATTTCATCCCACCAGGGCGGGCGTCAGCCCATATGTGTTTCGGCATAAAGTCGGCACAGCGGAAAGCGGCTCGGGACCGCCCCTGCAGCTTTGCCGACTTTCTGACGCGGCCACGTAGCAAGTCGAAGAAAATACCCTAACTGCCGGAGCGGCTGCTCAGTCGCCCGAAAACCGCACGCGGCCTGGGCCTTCCCGAACGAAGGCTTCGACGCCTGCCCGGCCGTCCCGGGTGGCGAGAGCTTGCAAAAAGAGATCGCGTTCGAGGTCGAGGCCGGCGGCGAGGGGCAGCTCGAGCCCACGGTCGATGGCACGCTTGCCGAGCACCTGCGCGGCAAGGGCCCCGCCGGCAAGTTCGGTGGCGAGCGCCAGTGCCGCGTCGAGAGCCCCTGCCTCGGCTACCCGGTCTACCAGTCCCCATCGGTACGCCTCTTCGGCGTCCAACTGGCGACCCGTGAAAACGAGGTCCTTGGCGCGGGCCGGGCCCACCAGGCGGGCCAAGCGCTGAGTGCCTCCGGCGCCGGGAATGAGGCCGAGGAGGATCTCGGGCTGTCCCAAGCGAGCTGAGGCCGAGGCGACCCGAAGGTCGCACGACAAAGCGAGCTCGAGACCACCCCCTAGGGCATAGCCCTCGAGTGCCGCAATGCTTGCGCGGGGGAACGAGCTCACCGCGTCCAGGGCCCGGCGGAACGACGCCAACAATCCGCCGTTGCCAGCTGCGGCGGCGATCTCGCCCACATCCGCGCCCGCGCTGAAGATCCGCTCGCCGCCCCAGATGACCAACGCGCCGGGAAGCTGGGCGGTGAGCGCCCCCATTACGGCTTCCAGCTCGCCCAGCACCTGCGACGACAAGGCGTTGACCTTGGGCCGGTCGATGCGCACGACGGCCACGGCCCCTCGGTGTTCAACTGTCACCAGTGGTAGCGGTGTCGGCGGTGTCGGCGGTGTCGGCGGTGTCGGCGGCATTGTCCTACCCTGGTCCAAGTACAGCGCTAGGAACCACGCTCTGTCTCCTCGAAGATGGCATCGCGGACGGCCCCCAGTGTGGAACGAGCCGCACCTTAGGCCGGGGCGGGCAGGCCCAAGTGGCGGGCGATTATGGTGCGCTGGATTTCCGAAGTGCCCTCGCCGATCTCGAGGATCTTGGCGTCGCGGTAAAAGCGGGCGACGGGGGTCTCGTTCATGTAGCCGTAGCCACCAAAAATCTGCGTGGCCTCGCGCGCGTTGACCATGGCCGCGTCGGAGGCCACCAACTTGGCGATGGCCGCCTGCTTTTTGAAGGGCCGGCGTGCTACAGCACGTCTGGCGGCGTCCACCCAGGCGAGCCGGGCGACCTGGGCCCGGGCTTCCATGTCGGCGAGCTTGAACTGAAGCGCCTGGTACTCGCCGATCTTGCGACCGAAGGCGTCACGCTGGGCGACATAGGCGAGGCACTCGTCTATGCAGCCCTGGGCCAAACCGACGGCGAGCGCGGCGATTGCCACTCGCCCCTCGTCGAGGGTCTCCAGGAACTGCGCGTAGCCCCGTCCTTCCTCACCCAGGAGGTGGTCGAGAGGGACGCGGCAGTCCGCAAAGGACAGCTCGCGCGTGTCCGACGCGCTCCACCCCACTTTGGAGTACCTCTTCCCGACGGTCAGCCCGGGCGTACCCGCGGGCACGATTATGGACGAAATGGCACGCCGGCCGCGCCCGGCCTCACCGGTGACCGCCGTCACCGTGACAAAGCCTGTGATGTCGGTGCCCGAATTGGTGATGAAGGCCTTGGAACCGTTGATAACCCACTCCTCGCCGTCACGTCGGGCGCTTGTCCTGGTCGCACCCGCGTCCGACCCTCCGCCCGGCTCGGTCAGGCCGAACGCCCCGAGCACCTCACCCCGGCACAGCGGTGGCAGCCAACGTTGTTTTTGCTCCTCGGTGCCGAAACGGTAGATCGGCATGGCACCGAGCCCAACGCTCGCGTCCAGCGTGATGGCGACCGACGAGTCCACCCGCGCCAGCTCCTCAATTGCCAAGCAGAACGCCAGGAAGTCCCCGCCCATGCCGCCGTACTCCTCGGGCAAGGGCAGGCCGAACAAGCCCATTTGGCCCATCTTCGCCACGATCGCATAAGGGAACTCTTCACGTTCGTAGAGGGCGGCAATGACAGGCGCGACCTCCTTACGCGCGAAGCGCTCGACTGTCGCCCTCAGCTGTTCGTGCTCTTCAGATAGCAGCAGGCCGTCCTGCGCGCCCGTGCTCATGGTCCACTCCTTTCAGGTACCGAGGTGGCCAGCCAGGGCGGCGACGGTCCGGCTGGGGCTTGGCCGGCCGAGCTGGCTCGCCAACCACATGCTCGTGGCGGCCAACGCCTCGAGCTCGACGCCCGTGGCCACTCCCAGGCCGTCCAGCTGGTACACGAGGTCCTCGGTGGCCAAGTTCCCAGTCGCGCTGCGGGCAAATGGGCACCCGCCGAGCCCACCGGCGGAAGCGTCAACGGTCGTGACCCCGGACCGCAACGCCTCCAACGTGTTGGCCAAAGCTTGGCCGTAAGTGTCATGAAAATGGACGGCCACTGTGCCGATGCCGATCCCCGCGCGCACCAGCTGCGCGAGCATTTCGTGCACCGCTCCAGGGGTGGCCACCCCGATCGTGTCTCCCAAGGAGATCTCGCGGCAGCCCATCTCAAGCAGTTCGCTGGCCACGGCTACTACCGCCTCGGGGCCCACCGCGCCCTCCCAAGGGTCGCCGAAGCACATGGACACGTACCCTCTGACCGCTATGCCCGCCTCCCCGGCTCTGCGGCACACCTGGCGGAAGATCTCAAGGCTTTCGGCACGGGAACGGTTGAGGTTGCGCTGGGCGAAGGACTCGCTCGCGCTGGCGAAGACGGCGACCTCGCGCACGCCGAGGCCCAAGGCCCGGTCCAGGCCCCGCAAGTTGGGCACGAGCACCGGGTAGCGCACCCCGTCCTCGCGGGGTAACCCTGCTAGCAGCACGTCGGCATCGGCCAGTTGAGGCACGGTGCCAGGCCGCACCAGGCTCGTCACCTCCACTGCTTTGAGCCCGGCCGCTACGAGCCGGGTTATGAGCTCGAGCTTCGTGGCGACGGGGACCGTGGCCGCCTCATTTTGCAAACCGTCGCGGGGGCCCACCTCGTACACCGTGACCTCGGGTGGCAGGCCGTCCAGGGGGACGGCGCGCGGCCTCGGTGTCACTCCCCGCCCCTGGCGTCGCCTTCAGCCGCGAGGTCGAAGAGCAGGTCGCCCCGACGCACCGCCGAACCGGCGGCGAACGCGACGTGCTCGACCTTGGCAGGCCCCCCGGCCCGCAGCGGGTACTCCATTTTCATCGATTCCAGCACCCCGAGGAGCTGGCCCGGGGCGACCATGTCGCCCTCGGCGACGTACACCTCGACCAGGATGCCGGGCAATGGAGCGACGACGGCGGCTTCGCCCGCGGCCCCTGCGCGGCGCTGCTGCCCTGCCCGCTCGAAGCGGTAGACCGCGCCGCGGTAGCTGACCATCACGGACTGAGTGCCCGCGAGCACGTCGAAGCGTTCCAGCACCCCGTCCAGCTCGACCAGCAACGGGTGTCCCTCCTCGTCGCCACGCCGCACGGTCCTCGCCTCGAGAAGCGACCGAGTGCCGGCCTCGATCCTCGCCGTCGACCCGTGGCGGTGCACCGCCAGCTGGTTGCGTTGACCATCGGCGAGCAAGGTCACCCACGTCGGGGCAGGCGGGCCGCCGCTACGCCAGCCGTCGGCTCGCCACGGGCCGTTCGTGCTCGCGCTCGCCTCCTCGGCCAGCCACAGGGCGGCGGCGGCGAGGGCGGTGCCCTCGTCGGTGGGCAGCAGCTCCTGCGCGTGAGCTTCGAGCCAGCCGGTGCCGACCTCTCCCCGAGCAAACGGCTGAGAGGCGACTAGGCGCCGGAGCATGCCGAGATTGGTGGGGAGCCCGAAAATGGCCGTGACGTCGAGGGCATCGAGGAGCTTGCGCCTGGCTCCTTCCCGGTCGGTGGCGTGGCTGACCAATTTGCCCAACATGGGGTCGTAGTGCGTGCCGACTTCCTGGCCCGGGCGCAGGGCGGCGTCCACCCGGACGCCGGTCGGCCAACACACCCGTGCCGCCCGTCCTGCTTGGGGGAGGAACCCGTGGGCGGTGTCCTCCGCGTAAACGCGAACTTCGATGGCGTGCCCCGTCACCTTCACGTCGTCCTGGGCCAGGCCGAGCGGCTCACCGCGCGCGAGGCGTAACTGGATTTCGACCAGGTCCAGGCCGGTAACAGCCTCGGTGACCGGGTGCTCCACTTGCAGCCGGGTGTTCATCTCCAAGAAGAAAACGTCTTCGCCACAGGCCAGGAACTCGACAGTGCCCAGGCTCCGGTACGAAACGTGAGCGGCGAGGCGCACGGCGGCATCGAGGGCGCGCCGGCGCGCCTCTGGCGAGTTGACCGACGCCGGCGCTTCCTCGAGCACCTTTTGATGGCGGCGCTGCACGGAACAGTCCCGGTCGTACAGGTGCAGGGCTCTGCCGCTGCCGTCGCCGGCCACCTGGACCTCCAAGTGGCGCCCGGCAGGCATATAGCGCTCCACGAACAGCGTGCCATCGCCGAACGCGGCCCGCGCCTCTCGTGCCGCCGCGGCCAAGGCATCCCCGAGCTCGACCGGCCCGGTTACCACCCGCATGCCCTTGCCGCCGCCACCGGCCACCGCTTTGACCAGGGCGGGGAAACCCACTTCGCGCGCCACACGGCGCGCCAGGTCGACCACGGCTGCGGGCTGGTCCGCTATGTCCTGGGTGAGCTGCTCCACGGCCGGGAGGACGGGTGCGCCGGCGGCCACGGCGGCGCACCGCGCTGAGTCCTTGCGGCTCATGAGCTCGATTACGTCGGGTTGCGGGCCGACGAATTGCAGGCCGGCGTGCTCGCACTCGCGGGCGAAGGTGGCGCTCTCGGAAAGAAAGCCGTACCCGGGGTGGACAGCGCCCGCCCCGGTCTGCAGCGCGGCGGCCACGATGGCCTCGCCGCGCAGGTAGGACTCGGCCGCAGGAGCGGGGCCGATGCGCACTGCCCGGTCGGCTTCGCCTACATGAGGTGCGTCCCTGTCGGCGTCCGAATAGACGGCCACGGTCCGCAGGCCGAGCCGGCGCGCGGTGCGGACAACGCGCAGCGCCACTTCACCTCGGTTGGCAACGAGCAACGTGTCAAATGGCATCTTGTGGCTGTGGCGGTTCAGGTCCGGAACACGCCGTAACGGGCCGGGCCGGCGGCGAGCGTGCTGGCGCGCTCGGCGGCCGCAGCGAGGGCCAGGCCCATACCAAGGGCGCGGCGCGTTTCGACCGGGTCGATCACGCCGTCGTCCCAGAGCCGGGCGGTCGAGTAGTAAGCCGAACCCTGGACGGCGTAGCGCTCGCGGGTGCGGGCGGCCCTTAGCTCAAGTGGCTCTTCCTCGCCGGTGCCGCCACGGCGGTCCTGCCCGACCACGCCCAAGACCGCCGCCGCCTGCTCGCCGCCCATGACCGATATTCGGGCGTTGGGCCACATAAACAACAATCGTGGGTCGAACGACCGCCCGCACATGCCGTAATTGCCCGCCCCAAAAGAACCGCCGATTATGACGGTGAACTTGGCCACCTGGGCGCAGGCTACCGCATTTACCAGCAAGGCGCCGTCCTTGGTTATGCCCCGGCTCTCGTACTCTGTGCCGACCATGAACCCGCTGATGTTCTGCAAGAACACGATTGGCACGCGGCGTTGGTCGCAGAGCTGCACAAAATGAGCGCCCTTGCGCGCCGATTCGCCAAAGAGGACACCATTGTTGGCGATTATGCCGGTGCTGTAGCCGAAAATGCGAGCGAACCCGCACACCAGCGTGTCCCCGTAAGCCGGTTTCAGCTCGTGCAGGCGGGAGCCGTCCACGACTCGCCGGATGACCTCGCGTACGTCGTACGGCCGGCGCACGTCCACCGGCACGACGTCGTAAAGCTCGGCGGGGTCTTCGGCTGGCTCTTCGGGCGCCACTGCCTCGTCCGGTGCCGGCCCGGCGGGCAGCGCCAGGGTGGCGAGCATGGACCTGAGCGTCTCGAGCGCGTGGGCATCGTCATCGGCCAGGTGATCGACTACGCCGGACCGGCGGGCGTGCATCTCACCCCCGCCGAGCTCCTCAGCGCTTACAGCCTCGCCCGTGGCCGCCTGCACCAGGGGTGGGCCGCCAAGAAAGATCGTGCCTTGGTTGCGGACAATCACGTTCTCGTCGCTCATGGCCGGGACGTAGGCGCCCCCGGCAGTGCTCGAGCCCATGACCGCGCAAAGCTGGGGGATGCCCGCGGCGGACATCCGGGCTTGGTTGAAGAAAATGCGCCCGAAATGGTCCCGGTCGGGGAAGACCTCGTCCTGCAGGGGCAGGTAGGCGCCGCCCGAGTCGACCAAGTAGCAGCAGGGCAGGCGGAAGGCGGCGGCGATCTCTTGGGCTCGCAGGTGTTTTTTGACCGTCATCGGGAAGTAGGTCCCGCCCTTGACGGTGGCGTCGTTGGCCACGATCATGCAAGGGCGCCCGCTTACCGGCCCGATCCCGGTGACGATCCCAGCCGAAGGCACGGGCTCGTCGTACAGCTCCCACGCTGCCAGAGGCGACAGCTCGAGAAAGGCGGCACCGGGGTCGAGCAACCGGTCCACTCTCTCGCGTACGAGCAGCTTGTTGCGTTGCCGGTGGCGCAGGCGCGCCCGCTCGTCCCCGCCCAGGCGGGCGCGCGCCAACCGCTCCTTCAACTGCGCGGTGAGCTCGGCGAGCGAAGCCGGCACGGCCGCAGGGCCCTCCGCCTGCGGCCAGCCGCTTGCATCCACTGGCTGTCTCCCCCCTGTCCGGCGCAAAGTTGAACACAGACTATGCTGGCCAGGTCCTGTACGGGCTGGTCAGGTCCTGCACCGCCGGACGGTAGGGGTGGAGGAGGCGCCGTTGGCCTCGGCCGATGCAACCGAGCTCGTGGTAGTGGCCGAGCATGGGCACGTGGTCGAGCTCGTCCTTGACCGGCCGGAGGCGTTGAACGCCATTTCCGGCGCTCTCGCCGAACGGCTGGCCGAGGCCTGCCATGAGCTGAACCGGCGGGGCGCCAGCCACAGGGGCGCCGGCCCGCGGGCCGCCGTGCTGTCGTCGAGCAACGAGCGCGCGTTCTGCGTCGGTGCCGACCTCAAGGAACGGGCGAGTTTCAGCGACGCCCAGTGGCTCGAGCAGAGACCTGTGCTACGCGCTCTTTTCGACGCCGTGCGCGCCATCGAGGTGCCCGTCGTCGCCGCCGTCGCCGGCTACGCCCTCGGTGGCGGCCTCGAACTGGCCCTCAGCTGTGACCTGATCGTTGCGGACGACACAGCACAGTTGGGATTGCCCGAAGCCGCGGTGGGGCTCGTGCCCGGCGGCGGGGGTACTCAGTTGGTGGCGCGACGGTCGGGCCTTGCAGTCGCGGCCGACCTCATGTTCACCGCTCGGCGTGTGCCGGCGGCCGAGGCCTTCAGGCTCGGCCTGGTGGACCGGCTGGTACCGACGGGTACAGCCCGCGCCGCCGCCCTGGAACTGGCCGGTGCGGTCGCGGGCAATTCGCCGGTTGCGGTGCGAGCCGCCAAAAAAGCGTTGCGCCTGGGAGCCGGGACGGATCTCAGTACAGCCCTCGAGGTCGAGGACGCGGCCTGGCGGGTGGCCGCCGGCTCGGCTGACCGCTGCGAAGGAGTGCGGGCATTCATAGACAAACGCGCTGCGGTGTGGCCGTCCACCCCCAAATCTCCCGGCGATGGATAGACCGGCACCCCCCGAGCCGCTGTGGGTGCCCTCAGACGCCCGCAAGGCGGCATCCCAACTCGGCCGCTGGTGCCGCCGAATGGGCTTCACCTCTTACGAGGAAAGTTTTGCCTGGTCGGTGAACCCCGAAACTGCGGGTGACTTCTGGTCTGCGGTGGCATCGGAGGCAGGGGTCCATTGGCACCGCCCGCCGCTCGCCCCGTTGGAGCCCAACGCAAGCTCGGTGACTGGGTACCAATGGTTCAGGGGCGGCCGCCTGAATTACGCCGAGGCTGCGCTGCGTCCTCCACCGGGCGGGCCGGGCAGCGTCGCAGTGGTCGCACGGTCTCAGACCAGAGAGGACCGCGAGCTCACCTGGGCTGAGCTGGCGGACCTGGTGGGCCGCGCCCGGCAGGGCCTGCTTGTGGCTGGGGTGCAAGCCGGCGAGCGGGTGGCCGGCTACCTGCCCAACATCCCCGAGGCCCTGGTCCTCATGCTGGCCTGCGCCAGCCTGGGGGCCATCTGGACCTGCTGCTCACCCGAGATGGGGGTCGCCGGCGCGCTCGACCGGCTGGCCCAGGTCGAGCCCTCCTTGCTGGTCAGCGTCGACGGCTACCGCTACGGGCCGCGGGTGCTGCACCGCGCCGCTGAGGCCGAGGCGCTGCGCGAGGCGCTGCCGAGCCTACGGGCCGCTGTCTGGCTGCCCTACCTCTCGGCTGACGAACAGGCGGGCGCTCCGAAAGGCTGGGAACTGTGGGCAGATTTCGTTTCGAAGCCGGGCGAGCTCGAGCCGGTCCCGGTCGATTTCGACCACCCGCTTTACATTTTGTTCTCTTCCGGCACCACCGGCAAACCCAAGCCGATCGTGCACGGCCACGGTGGGATCTTGCTAGAGCACGCCAAAGCGCTGCGGTTCCATTTTGACCTCGGGCCCGCCGACCGGTTCTTCTGGTTTACGACGACCGGTTGGATGATGTGGAATTTCTGTGTCTCCGGGCTGCTCGTGGGGGCGGCGGTCGTGCTGTTCGATGGCGACCCCGCCTGGCCGGGCCCCGATGCGCTCTGGGAGATGATCGCGCAAGCCGAGGTCACATGCGCCGGCGTCGGGTCGAGCTACCTGGTGGCGTGCATGAAGGCCGGCTCTCGGCCCGCGGCGGCGCACGACTTGCGCCGCTTGCGGACGCTCGGGGCGACCGGGTCCCCCTTGCCCGCGGCGGCGGCTCGGTGGGTCTACAGAGCGGTCGGGGACGACCTCTTGCTGGCCTCGTTCAGTGGCGGGACGGATGTGTGCACAGGGTTTGTGGGGGCAAGCCCGCTGCACCCGGTGTGGGCCGGAGAGATTTCATGCCGCTGTCTCGGTGCCAAGGTCGAGGTGTTCGACGATTCTGGCCGCCCGGTCACAGACCAAGAGGGCGAGCTGGTACTTACGGCCCCGCTGCCCTCGATGCCAGTGGCCTTTTGGGGTGACGACGGCGACCGCTACCGGGCGGCCTACTTTGCCCGCTTCCCGGGCGTGTGGGCGCACGGGGACCGGGCCTGCCTAACGGCACGGGGGACCGTGGTGATCAGCGGGCGCTCCGACGGCACGCTCAACCGCGGCGGTGTCCGCATGGGTACGGCGGAGTTTTACTCGGTCGTCGAGGGGTTGACGGATGTGGCCGACAGCCTCGTCGTGCATGTCGAGGACCCGTCCGGGGGGCCGGGCGAGCTCTGGTTGTTCGTGGTGCCCGCTGCTGGCGCCGGTCCGCTTGACCAAGACCGTGTGCGGGCTGCCCTCCGGCGCGATCTTTCCCCTCGCCATGTCCCCGACAGGATCGTCGAGATCGCCGAAGTCCCCCGGACAATGTCCGGCAAAAAGCTCGAAGTGCCGGTGAAGCGCATCCTTTCTGGGGTCCCACTGCCACAAGCGCTGGCGCTGAACGCAGTAGCAAACCCGGCCAGCCTCGAGCCCTTTGTCGTGGCCAGCCGGCGGGCTCAGTCTTCGGCGCGCGACGTTTCCAGTTTGTAGCCGAGGCCCCGGATGGTGGTGATCCGCTCCGGCCGGGCCGGGTCGTCCTCGATGCGCGCCCGGAGCCTCTTCACGTGAACGTCGAGCGTTTTGGTGTCGCCCACGTAGTGGGGCCCCCACACCCGGTCGATGAGCGTCTCACGCGTCAGCACGCGGCCAGCGTTGATCATCAAGAGCTCCAGGAGCTCGAACTCCTTTAGCGGCAGGCCGACTTCCTTGTCCCGCAGGAAGACCTCGTGGCGCTCCGGGTCGAGGCGCAAGTCCCCGACCTCGAGGACGTCACCCTCCTTGGGGGGCTCCTCTTCTTGTGGGGTGCGCCGCAGGACGGCCCGCATGCGGGCAACGAGCTCGCGCAGCCGGTAGGGCTTGCTGACATAGTCGTCCGCCCCTACCTCGAGGCCAACGACAGTGTCTATCTCGCTGGTCTTAGCGGTAACCATGATGATCGGCGTGCGCGAGCCCCCGGCCCTGATCGTCCGGCACACGTCGATACCCGACACGCGCGGCAACATGACGTCGAGCAGGACGAGGTCCGGCCGCAGTATGGCGAACTTGTCGAGCGCCTCGGCGCCGTCGTACGCGACCTCGACCCTGAAACCCTCTCGCTTCAAACCGACGACCAGCGCCTCGACGAAAGACGGCTCGTCTTCGACGAGCAACACCGTCACCTGTTCAGGCACCGGCCTCCTCCTCGCGGACCAGTGGAAGGTTCAAGGCAAACGTGGACCCTTCGCCCTCGACCGACTCGACCGAAACGTCGCCCCCGTGATAGGCGGCCACGTGGCGGACGATAGCCAACCCGAGACCGGTGCCGCCAGTCCACCGCGATCGCGCCCGGTCCACCCGGTAAAACCGCTCGAAGATCCGTTCCTGGTCACGGCGGGGGATCCCGACGCCCTCGTCCTTGACCTGTACCGCGGCCCGGCCGTCGCGGCGCTCCGCCGACACATATACCGAGCCGCCCGGCTCGGAGTACTTGATCGCGTTGTCGACCAGGTTGGCGACCGCTGAAGACAGGTCACGACGGTTGGCCATGACGTAAATTTCCCCGTCAACCGGTGCCACTTCCAGCCGGATGCCCCGCGTCGCTGCCTGGTCGTGAAAGCCTTCTACCGCCTCGTTGACCACCGCGGGTAATGACACCAAGGCCAGTGTCCCGGTTGCACCTGCTTCGATCCGGGAGAGGTCCAGCAGGTCGTCGACGATCCGCGAGAACCGCCTGGCCTCGGCCCCGAGGCGCGACGAGAGCCGGGCGACCACCTCGGGGTCGTCCTCACCCTCCAGGGTCTCGGAGAGCAGGCTGAGGGCGCCTAGAGGCGTCTTCAGTTCATGGCTCAGGTTGGCCACGAAGTCGCGCCGTACGGCTTCGAGCCGGCGCAGTTCGGAAACGTCGTCGACGAGTGCCACGGCCCCAGCGGGTGGGATGCCGTCCCCCAGCGGGAAGGCCCTGATCTCGAGCGTGTGGCGGGTCGGCGAGTAAAGGTCAAGCGTCTCTTGATGTTCGGAGCCGGCCAGGGCGCGCCCGAGCGCGGCCTCCACCGCTTTTTCGGCCAAGAGGTCCCCATCGCGAGCGTTCATCAGGTCACGCGCCGGGGCATTGCGGAGGAGCACATGGCCCTCCTGGTCACAGACTACGAGCCCCTGATTGGCCCGGTCCACCGCTTGGACGAGCAGTTCGATGACGTCACCGGTCATATTTGTGGCCAGGCCCGTTTGCTCGTAGCCGCTCAGACAGTCTCCACCAGTACCGGCGGGAGGTACTTGGCTTGGGAGAACGAACCGTTGTCGCCCATGAGCGCCCAGACGGACCCCTTGGCCTGGCGGGGGCTCGGGCCGAGGTCGACCCGGTCCTCGTCAGCCAGGGTCACGAGGATCTCGACGATCACGTCCCCGTGCGTGCACAGGACCAAGTTTTCCCCGGCCAGGGAGCGCACGAGCTTGACAGCGGCCGTGCTCTGGCTCTCGGCCAAGGCGTCGCTCTCCTCTATCTTGAGGCCCTGCGCGGCGGCAAGCGGGGTCATTGTCTGCAGGCAGCGCAAATAGGGGCTCGAGAGGACTCGGGTAAGCGGCGGGAAGTTCCCCGACAAGGAAATAAGGCCTTCAGCCTGCTTCAAGCCATGAGCCGAGAGCGGGCGCACCCTGTCGTCACCCGACCACTCCTTTCTGGAGCGCGCATGCGCATGGCGCACAAGCAGCAGCGGCACTGGTTAAGTTTTGCAGAACCTAGCGCCTTCGGGCACCAGGGCACTTACAGCACGGCCCAGGCCACTCTTGGTGGCCCTGCCGGGTACCAAGATGGCTCGCTGCCGCTGTACGAGAAGGCCGAGCCGCGCGTCGCAATGTCAGCGTTGCGGCGGCCGTAGCTTGGGGACGTGGCTCGATCGTTGCGGCTGGGCCGGCACAGCAGGCGGCACGCCGACGCGCGTGACCCAGGCGGGCGCGATTGCTTCCTGCCCGAGCGGCCCTCCCGGCGGCTGGGGTTCGTGCGCGAGCTGGGCCTGGCCCTCATCACCGCGGGCGCGGTCGTCTTGTTGTTCGTCGTCTATGACTTGGTGGGCACCAACCTGACCGAGGAGCGCAACCAGGCTGCCCTCGCCCGCCAGTTCGACCAGCTCCTCCAGGCGCCGGTCACTACCCTCCCGCCTCTCACCGTCCCGTCAACATCCCGGCCCGACCCCAAACCAAGCGGCGCAGGCAAGGAGCCAGCTGGCCCGGCCAAGCTGGCCCCGACCGACAAAGCCAGGCACACGCCGGGCGCGGCGCCTCGTGCACCGGCAGACAGCCGGCGCAAGCACGGCGCGCCGCAGCGGCCAAAGCCGGCCCACAGGGCGGTGGTAGACGGTGTCGTCCTTCCCCTGCCTCCGCCCGGTGGCGCGCTGGACCATCTGGTCATCCCCTCCATCGGCGTAGACCGGTACGTCGTGCAGGGAGTGGACGAGAACGACCTGCAAGAAGGCCCCGGCCACTACCCGGGGACGCCATTGCCCGGGGAGCTCGGCAATGTCGGGATCGCCGGCCACCGGACCACCTTCGGCGCCCCGTTCTTCAGGTTGGACGAGCTCAAGGCGGGCGACCTCATCTACTTGACGGATACGTCCGGCACCACCTGGGTTTACAGCGTGCAGCGCGAGTGGGTGGTGGCCCCGACCGACGTCGACGTCCTCGCCGCGTCGGTCCGTCCCGAGTTGACCCTCACGACCTGCAACCCGCGTTTCGAGGCGGTGACCCGCTTGGTGGTGCGGGCAACGCTCGCCGACCGCTTGGCAACGGGGACGAGGTTGCCGGGCCAATTGCCCACGACCTTGAGCACCGCGCACTTCCCCCACCGGCCGACGCACACGGGCTCGCACCAGCGCGATCCGACGGCCCACGGCGCGGCCACTAAAAGGCACGTTCCGCGCCGGCTCTCCCACGCCCCCACCAAGAGCACTGTCCCAACAACGGTCCCGACGACTGTCGCCCCGACAACCACCTCGACGACAGCCGGGGCCGTTGCGGGCGGAGGTGCAGGCGCTGGTGACAACCCGACGATCGGGCCCGCGACCTCCGGTCCGGCGCTCACAGGCGGCGGGATGAGCCTGCTGGGCTTCGCGGCCTGGGCCATGCTGGCCTTGGCAGCGTGGGTGCTGACCCGGCTCGTCGCCCGCCGCCAGTACGGCCTGAGCAAGTTCGCCGTGCTCGTCGCCGGGGCACTGGTGTGCCTGCTGCCGCTGTGGTTCGTCTTCGAAAACGCAGTCAACCTGTTGCCCGCCAACTTCTGAACCCGCCACTCGTCGCGCCCATCCGCCTGTGGCACCCAGCCGTCGCGCCGGCGGCACCCGGCGCCGCGCCGGTCCGCACGGGTGCGCCTCCCGTCTGCGCGCCTAGCTTCGCGGGGTGGGTGTCGGCGCGTGCACTAGCTGGTCCAAGGCGTCCAGGACTACCACGTCGCGGGCGTAACTCAGCCGGTGCCGGGCCTCGGGCACAGGTACCCAGGCAATGGCGTCCACCTCGCCCTCGCCCTCAACTGTTGGGGCGAGATGCCCCGGTGGTTGGTCGGGCCCGGTCATCGCCGTCATCGCCCAGTAGCGGACCGACTTCAAGCGGCCGTCTTCGACTGGATAGGTGGTGCTGGGCAGCTCAGCCCCGACGCGGCAGCGTAACCCGGTTTCCTCTCGCACCTCGCGCAATGCCGCCTCCTCGTCGCTTTCGGTTGGTTTGGCCTTTCCCTTGGGGAGGGTCCAGTCGTCATAAAGGGGCCGGTGCACGAGGATTACTTCGGTGCCCGAGGGTACGCGCCGCCACACGGCCCCGCCGGCCGCTCTCACCCTCTCGCCCGGTGCTCCAGCACCGGCGTTAGGCACTTCAGCTGGTGGGGGAGCGGAGGTCATGGCGGCTCTCAGGCGA
>DATJST010000349.1:0-23979 GCA_035503975.1 Acidimicrobiales bacterium
ACCGCCGCCCGCGCCCGAGGCGGCCACAGCCACGGGGGCCGCGGCGGTCACACCGAAGCGCTCCTCGAAGGACTTGAGCAGCTCGGACAGCTCGAGGACGGTCATGTTGGAAATTGCTTCGAGGATGTCTTCCTGGGACAACTTGGTAGGCATGTTTGCTCCTGTTCGTGGTGGCTGAAGATCTGTGTAGAGAAGCGTGGGGCCCGGTGGGATCAGGCCTCGTCTGCGCTGGGAGAGGCTTCGGCCGAGCCGTCGGCTGGAGCCACCTCCCCGGGCTCCACCCGCTTGTCACGTAAGGCCGCCAGGCCGTAGGCGAAGTTCCGGGGGACGGCGGCGAGCAGGCCGGCCATAGTCTGCATCGGGGCGGCCAGCGCCCCGGCCAGGCGGGCCAGCAACTGCTCGCGAGAGGGCAGGTCAGCCAGGGCCGACGTGGCGGCCGGGCCCAGCACGGAACCTCCCAGCAGCCCGCCCTTGATGAGCAGGAGCGGGTTGGTCCGGGCGAAGTCACGCAGCGTCTTGGTGACCGCGGCTGCGTCGCCCTCGACGAAGGTGAGGGCCGTCGGGCCGGTGAGCAGGTCGTCAAAACCCTCCTGGCCGGACGCAGCGATGCGCACCAAGGTGTTCTTGTAGATGCGGTACTCGGCGCCGAGCGGCGCAAGCGTGCGGCGCAAGGTCGCCAGGTCCTTCACCTTGAGGCCGCGGTACTCGGTGACGATAACGGCATCCGACCGGCGCAGACGCTCCTTCACCTCGTCCACGACGGCTACTTTTTCCGCCCTAGGGTTGTCCATGGCTGCTCCTGTTGTTGGTCTTTGGCGCGAGCGCGCACACCAACAAGGAGTGCCACTCGCCTCGTCTGGCCGGTCGGCGCTGCGCGCTGCAGCTGCCCAACCGTTTGAGCGCCCTCGGGGCGCACCGGATGTCTACGGCGTCTTATTCAGCGAGGCAGCGCGCCGGCGCGCCTCTATTTGGCTTGAAGCCTACCAGGCGGTGACGAACTAGCTGCTGCGAGCCGGGCCCGAGGCGGCGGCCAGGTCGTCGTCGGTTATCCGGAGCCGGCCCGGGTCCACGTCCACCCCGGGGCCCATGGTGGAGGACATGGCCACCGAGCGGACGTAGCGCCCTTTGGCGGCGGCGGGCTTGACCCGCTGCAGCTCGTCAAATACGGCCCGGAAATTGGTGGCGAGCTGCTCGCGAGAAAAGCTCACCTTGCCGATGGGCACCTGCACGACGCCCCGGCTGCGTGCGTCGGCCCGGTACTCGACGCGCCCACCTTTGAAGTCGGCCACGGCCCGGCCGACATCGGCAGTGACGGTGCCGGTCTTCGGGTTGGGCATCAGGCCACGGGGGCCGAGCTTGCGGCCGAGGCGCCCGACTTGGGCCATCATGTCGGGCGTGGCGATGGCCACATCGAAGTCCATGAACCCCCCGTCCACCCGCGCCACGAGGTCGTCCGAGCCGACGATGTCGGCGCCGGCAGCACGAGCCGCGTCGGCCTGTTCGCCAGCGGCGAAGACGGCGACACGCACGCTCTTGCCCGTGCCCGCGGGCAGCGAAACCGTGCCGCGGAGCGCTTGGTCGGCCTTACGGGGGTCGATGCCGAGGCGCACCGCGAGTTCGACCGTTTCGTCGAACTTGGCACGCGCCGTGTTCCTTACCAGGTCCATGGCGTCGAGCGGGCTGTAGAGCTTGGGCTCACCCAGCTTCTTGGCAGCCGCTACATACGACTTTCCTCTTTTCGGCATTTGTGCCTCCCTCTCTTGTGCACCGCCGGGGCGAGGTGTCCCCCGGACTTGGGGCCTACCGTTTGGTACCTAGGTTTTAGCCGACCTTCACGCCCATTGAGCGGGCTGTACCGGCCACCTGTGCCTTGGCCGCCTCCAGGTCGTAGGCGTTGAGGTCAGGCATTTTGATCTGGGCGATCTTGGTCAACTGGGCGTCGCTCAACGTCCCCACGACCTCGCGCCCTGTCGTCTTGGAACCTCGCGGGATCCCGAGCTCCTGGCGGATGAGGACCGCAGTGGGCGGAGTCTTCAGCACAAAGCTGAAGCTGCGGTCCGAGAAAATGGTGACCTCGACCGGTATCACCTGGCCTACCTTGTCCTCGGTGGCGGCGTTGTACTGGCGCACGAACTCCATGGTCTGGATGCCATGCGGGCCGAGGGCGGTACCGACCGGCGGCGCTGGAGTCGCCTTGCCCGCGGGCAGCTGGATGCGAACTATGGCAGTGACTTGGCGTTTGGCCATCAGGTGCTCCTCGTGGTGGGCCGGTTAGCTCTCGGTTGGGGTGGGCTCAGAGCTTCGCCACTTGGGCGAACTCGAACTCTACGGGGGTTTCGCGGCCGAAGATGTTGACCAGCACCTTGAGCTTGAGCTGGTCCTCGTTGATCTCGGCGATCGTGCCACTGAAGTCGGCGAACGGGCCCTCGCGAACCCTGACCGACTCGCCCACCTCGTACTCGGGCCGGGCCTTGGTCTTCTTAGGTGCGCCCGTCCCCTCGGGCTTCACTGCCAGGATGGTCTCGACCTCGGGCCGCGAGAGCGGCGTAGGCCGGGCGCCGAGGCCGACGAAGCCGGTCACCCCCGGAGTGTTGCGCACCACGTACCAGGAGTCGTCGTCCAAGTCCATGCGCACCAGGAGGTAGCCGGGGAAGACCTTGCGCGAGACGACTTGGCGCTTGCCGTTCTTCAGCTCCACCACGTCTTCGAGGGGGATCACCACTTCGAAGATGCGGTCCTCCATGTTCATCGAGGAGATGCGGCTCTCCAGGTTGGACTTGACCTTGTTCTCGTAGCCGGCGTAGGTGTGCACCACGTACCAGCGCCCAGGGCGCAGGTACGGGCTCTCCTGCTTGGGGGGCTCGTCCGCAGCATCGACGACCACCGCCACCGGGGTGTCCCCGTTGCCGGCCGGGGCTTCCCAGCCATTGTTGCGCCGCCGCCGGGACGCCCTCGCACCGGACGGCGGAGCACCGGACGGCGGAGCGCTGGCCAGCGCCTCTATCTCTTCGTTGTCAGCCATAGCGACCCTCTTGTTGCTCTTGCTACTGCTTGCGCGTCTCGCTCGCCGTCGACCTGGGTGCCGGCTACTGGAACAGGTGCGAAGAAGCCAACGAGTACACGTAGTCGAGGCCGTAGACGAGCGACATGAGGAACGCCAGGGTGAAGAAGACGACCGTGGCGTAGTTGATCAGCTCGGGCCGCTTCGGCTTCATGACCTTGCGCAGCTCGAGGATCACCTCGTCGAAGTACTGCCGGGGGCGGAACCCGGTACGTGCCTGTGCCGAAGGGGTAGGGCGCGTGGCGCGCTCCGCGGGACGCGCGACCGGCATGCCCTCGGCGTCGATTGCCCCCTGGCGCTGCAGGAGCCTCTTTTGCTCTCGGTTGTACTGCTCGTTGATACTCACGTCACTGACCTTCCCGATCGCGAAGCCTTAGCAGGGCAGGAGGGACTTGAACCCCCAACCGCCGGTTTTGGAGACCGGTGCTCTGCCATATTGAGCTACTGCCCTAGGGAGCATGCCCTCCGGCGGCCTGGGCCCAAGCTCGGGGCCCCGACCGGGAAAGGATAGCACCAGGGCAAGCCTACCGGGCCCCCGCCCCGGCCGGTTTGGAGTCGGCTGCGGGTGGCGTCAGTATGGCCGGCGGGTCGTGTCAGGAGGGCGCGTAGCGCCCTTGGCGGACGCCCCGGGCCAGGAGCAAGCGTGCCCACAGCGCAGCCAGGCCGAAGCCGGCGAAGGCGGCCGCGAGCAGCCAGGTCTCAGCATGCCGGCGCGCCCGCGAGCCACCCACCTGGTCCTGGAGCACTTCGAGGTGCTCCTGCAGGGCGCGCAGGGCGTCACCGACGAGGTCGGGCGCGGGGAAGGGGACATCTTCCTCACGCAAGCTGCGCAGCACCCTCAGTAGCCGCCGGTACCCGGCAAGTTCGGCTTGGCAGCGCAAGCAGCTTTGGAGGTGCTCCGCCATGGCGGCGCTGGGGCGCCGGCTCCCATCAACTACCAGGGGGAGCTCATCAGAGATGGCGTCGCAGCTCACGAGCGCCCGCAGGTGGCGAGCAGGCAGGTGGCTGAGCTCAGCTGGCCACGGCATCGTCATCTACAGCAACAACCGGCTGGTGGGCCTGGGTGGTTCCAAGTTCGGGACGGGCTTTCTTGCCGAGCAGCTTGCGCCGCCGGGCCACCGGTATGTCGAGTTCCTGGAGCCGGCGCCCGAGATCCTCGCGCAGCTTCTTCCGGGCACGCTGAAGGCGCACCTTGGCGGCTGCCTCGGACGTGCCCAGCTCCGCCGCGATCGACTTGTGGGAGAGGTCATAGATGTCCCGGAGCACGACTACTTGGCGCAACCTGGCGGGCAACCGCGACAAGGCCCCAGCCAGCACGGCGCGCTCGTCCCCGGCGGAGGCTGAGGCCTCTGGGTCGTGTTCGGGCCGGCGGTCCGCCAGATCGGCTATATCGGCGCCTTCGAGGTCGAGCTGGTCGTGGCTCGCGCGCCGCGTGCGCGCGAGATGGTCGCTGGCGCAGTTGGCCGTGACCCGGTACAGCCAGGTCGAAAAGCGCGCCTCACCCCGGAAGCGGGGCAGGCCGCGCAAGGCTCGCAGGTACGCCTCCTGAGTGACGTCGAGCGCGTCCTGCTCGTTGCCGGTGAGCCGGTAGGCCAAGGTGTAGGTGCTTTCCCAGGTCGCCCGGACCAGCTGTCCCGGAGCCTCTGGGTCGCCACGGCGGGCCGCGTCAACGAGTGCCTTCAGCGCCGTCTCGTTCGTCGCCACCACGGCCCGCAGGGTTAGCGCGTCTCCTTGTGCAGGGTGTGCTGGCGCTCCCAGCGACAGTACTTGCGCATCTCGATGCGCTCGCGGTCGTTCTGCTTGTTTTTGACCGTGATGTAGTTGCGGCGCTTGCACACGTCGCAGGCCAGGGTCACCTTGACCCGCCGTTCGTTTTTGGCCATTGGTGCCTTCTCCTCCTAGCTGGAGCGGTGCGGGCCCTCGCGCACCACCGAGCTACGGTAGCGGCGGTCGGACTCGAACCGACGACAACTCGATTATGAGCCGAGTGCTCTGCCACCTGAGCTACGCCGCCCTGGCGGTTTTATGTACCCGTGGGCGCCCTCATGGCGCGAACGGCGCCCGAGCGAAAACCCCAGGCGCGCCCCGCCGGACGGGCGCACCCTCGGCGATCGCCCGAGTGTAGCTACCCAGTGTAATTCAGCGGCACCGGGGCCCGATGTGTGTTTGGGCCGGGAGCCCCACCTGGGCGCACGGCGAGCGCCGTCACGCGGTAGGTGCCGAGCCCCCTGTCGGAATCGAACCGACGACACCAGCCTTACCATGGCTGTGCTCTGCCGACTGAGCTAAGGGGGCAGTTACCGGCCCGGGGAGCCGGCGTGCCGGCCTCATAGTAGCGTCCGAGCCGCGAACGTGCGGGACGTAGCCTGTTGAGGCGATGAGCACGACCACGGGTGCTGGGGGTGCTGGGGGTCCTGGGCGTGCCGAGCCACGAGCAGCCGGTGCCAGGAGCGGTGCTCCGAGACGGTCCCGAGTTGCTGTGGTTCTTGCCGGCGCGGCGCACGCGGAGGGCATCCGCGAGATCTACAACCGCGCCGTGGAGACGAGCACGAGCACCTTCGACATGACACCGAGGTCACTGCCCGACCAGCTCGAGTGGATCGCCGAGCACTCGGGGGCCTACCCGGCGGTGGCCGCAGTTGATCAGGAAGGTAACGTCGTGGGCTTCGGTTCGCTGTCGCCGTACCGCCCGCGCCCGGCGTACAGCACGACCATCGAGAACTCCGTCTACGTGCACGAGGAGCACCAGCGCCAAGGTGTCGGCCGCGCCATTCTCTTGGAGCTGTTGCGCCTGGCAGCCGCCCACGGCTTCCACGCCGTGATCGCCCGCATCTCCGGTGGCAACGAGGCATCGGTGGCGCTGCACGAAGCCTGCGGCTTTGAGATGATCGGGGTCGAGCACGAGGTTGGCCGCAAGTTCGGGCGCTGGCTCGATGTCGTGTGCATGCAGCGCCTGCTCTGAGGGCCCGAGGAGCCGCCGGGTTGCGTTCGCCGAGGCTGACGCGGGGCTTACGCGGCTAACCGAGCGCCTTGGGGCTGACGTGTGTCGTGATTTTGGTCGCGCCCGGAGGTTCTGGTCGCGGCAGCGGTAGCGGGCGGGCCGCTAGCGCGACCAGCTCCCGTTCTGCACCCAAAAGATCCCCCTCGGGAGGCGCCGAGCCAGGGGTCAACCACGCTCGGTGGCGGCTCGGGTGCGCTCGGGCCGCTCCGTGGCGGCTCAGGCCGCACGGGCTCGGGACTGACCAGGCCACGGCGCCCCGGCCGCCTAGGGGATGCGCCCGCCGTAGGGCCGCCGGGCCCCCCGGGTTCAGCTGGCGGCGGCGAGGGCGGCGAGCTCGGCGTGCGCCGGCGCGGGCGGGAGGCTCTTGCCGTCGATCGTGTGGACTTGAACGAAGCGCAGGCTCGAGGAGAGCCAGAGACCGTCCGCCCGGTATAGGTCGTCGAGGTTGAGCCGCACCCGCTCCGTCGCCCAGTGAGCCGCGGCGGCGGAGGTGAACAGGTGGTCAACGCTGATGCTGTCGAGGATCCCAACCGAAGCTGGCGGGCTGACCAGCCGGCGCCCGAACGCGACCACTACGGCCGATGTGCCCGCCTCCCAAACCTCGCCGCCCTGCCCGACGAACACCGCGTCGTCCGCCCCTTGCGCAGCGGCCCACCGCTTTACGGCCATGTTGACCGCGTACGAGAGCGTCTTCGCCCCGAGCAGGAGCCACGGTGCGTCTTGGCTCAGGCCGCTCGCCAAACCACGCTCGACGGTGACCACGGCGACGCCTTCGGTGCGCTGGCGCAGTAAAGAGGCGGCCAGCTCCTGAGCGAGGACATAGGCGACCGGTGGGCCACCTTCTTCGGGGCCACGGGTGCACACGAGGCGCATTTCCCACTCGTCGGGACCTGTCCACGCGGCGGTCGCGGAGCTCACCGCAGCGCGCCAGGCGGCGACAGCTGGGATCTCCAGGCCGGTCATGGCTGCCGAGCGTGCCAACCGAGCGAGGTGGTCTTCGAGGTGGCGAGGGCGGTCGCCATAGACGAGGAAACGCTCGAACACGCCGTCGCCGCGGAGCACACCCAGGTCGTCGGCCCGCAGGAACGGGAGGCGGGGGTCGCAGACGACCGCACCGCCTGGATCCAGGCGGACAGCGAGGGCGCATGGCGGGGTCGACGGCGCGGGCGTGCTGGCCATATGGGCCTCCTTTCTTGCCACTACGACCAGAGGCTAGCTTCGCACCGTGGACCTGGCCGCGCTCCAGCAGCTCATGACCGATACCTATGGCCAGCGGGACTCCGCCCGCGGGCGTACCGCGGCGGTCGCCTGGCTGGCGGAGGAGCTCGGCGAACTGGCCCAAGCGGTGCGCAAAGGTACCGAGGCCGAGCAGCTACACGAGCTGGGCGACGTGCTGGCTTGGCTGGCCTCGCTCGCCAACCAGCTTGGCCTGTCGCTTGACGACGCGGTCGCCCGCTATGCCGCGGGTTGCCCGGGCTGCGGCCGCTTGCCGTGTGCCTGCCCGGCTAGCCCCTAGCGGAGTACCCCCCGCTCGACCAGCGCTTCGGCGATCTGGACGGCGTTGAGGGCGGCCCCCTTGCGCAGGTTGTCGCCGGAGACGAAGAAGCTGATACCCCGCCCGTCGTCCTGGGAGCGGTCTGCCCGGACCCGCCCGACCAGGCAGTCATCGGCCCCCGCGCTAGCCAACGGAGTCGGTAGGTCGACTACCGTCGTGCCCGGAGCACGGGAGAGCAGCTCGAGTGCCCGCTCAGGGGAGAGCGGGCGCTCAAAACGGGCCACCACGCTCAGCGAGTGGCCCGTGAACACCGACACACGAACGCAGGTGACGGCAACCCCCAGGTCGGGTATGTGGAGGATTTTCCGGCTCTCGTTGCGGAACTTGTGCTCTTCGTCGGTCTCTTCGTCGACCAGCTTGCCCGCCACCGGTAGCACGTTGAAGGCGATCGGGCCGGGGAAGACCTGGTGGGCTGGGTAGTTCACCGCCGAACCGTCGAAGGCCAGGGCGGCGGCCTTTTCGCCGACGGCGCTAACCTGTTCGGCGAGCTCGTCGACCCCGTTGCGGCCCGCTCCCGAAGTGGCCTGGTACGTCGATACGACCAGCTGGCGCAGTCCCGCCTCGTCGTGTAGGACTTTCAACGCCGGCATGGCGACCATGGTCGTGCAGTTGGGGTTGGCGACAATGCCTTTGGGGATGCGGCCGAGGTCTTCGGGGTTGACCTCGGGCACAACGAGCGGGACCTCGGGGTCCATACGCCACGCTTTGGAGTTGTCGACCACGATGGCGCCTGCGGCGGCAATGGCCGGGGCGTACTCGGCCGAAGCGGCCGATCCCATGCTGAGCAGCGCCACCTGGATCCCGCGGTGGTCAGCGGTGGCGACATCTTCCACCACCACACCGTCGAGCACTTGGCCGGCCGAGCGGGCCGAAGCGAACAGCCGGAGCTCGCGGACCGGAAAGCGGCGCTCTTGCAGGACCCGGCGCATAACGCCGCCGACCTGACCTGTTGCCCCGTAAACGCCGACCTCAAATGCCATCACGGCTCACCTCCCCCTCGAGGCCAAAGGCCTTGTGGAGGGCGACGACCCCACGTTCGGCCGCCTCGGCGCGCACTACGCAGGTCAAGCGGATCGCCGAGGTCGAGATCATCTCGATATTGATCCCTTCGGCCGCCAGCACCTCGAACATCGTGGCCGAGACACCGGGATGGGTCCTCATACCCGCGCCCACGATCGAGATGCTGGCGACATCGGGGTCGGCATGGGTGCCGCTCGCGCCGATCTCGTCCTGGAGGTTCGCGGCTACCCGCTGCGCCTTGCCCAGGTCCTCGTGGGGCACGGTGAACGAGATGTCAGTCGTCCCGTGCAGCGACACGTTTTGCTCGATCATGTCGACGTTGATGAGCTCGTCGGCAAGCGCGCGGAACAAGCGGGCGGCGATACCGGGCCGGTCGGGCACGCCGGCCACCGTCAGTTTGGCCTCGGACTGGTCCGAAACCACCGCGGAAATAATGGCCTGTTCCATAGGGCTGCCTTCCTCCTCGATCCACGTACCCGGCTCCCAGGTGAAACTCGACCGTACGTGCAGGCGAACTTGGTGGGTACGAGCAAACTCCACCGAACGCATAGCCGGCTTGGGACAGCCTGCGGCGTTCATCTCGAGCATCTCCTCATAGCTCACCTTGACGAGCCGCCGGGCGCGCGGTACGACGCGCGGGTCGGCACTGAAGACGCCCGGCACATCGGTATAGAGCTCGCAGGCGTCGGCGCCAAGAGCTTTGGCCAGGGCCACAGCGGTAGTGTCCGAGCCGCCGCGACCTAAGAACGTAACCTCGTGGTCCGTGGAGACACCCTGAGCACCCCCTACGACCGGTACCCGGCCGGCGGCCAGCGTCGAACGCACCCTGTCGGGCCGTACCTCGACGATCTTGGCCTTGGTGTGCTCACAGTCGGTGAGGATGCCCGCCTGGCTCCCGGTGAAGCTGTCGGCAGGGACACCGAGGTCGTGCAGTGACATGCACAAAAGAGCCATGGCTTTGCGCTCGCCTGCGGTGATGAGCATGTCCATCTCGCGCCCGGGCAGTGTCCGCGACACCTTGGCGGCCACGTCGAGCAAGTCGTCGGTCTCGTGCCCCATGGCGGACACCACGACCACCAGCCGGTCGCCCCGCCGGTAGCCCCGGGCGATGTAATCGGCGACGTTGCGCATACGTTCGGCGTCCGCCACCGACGAGCCGCCAAACTTCTGGACCAGCACAGCCACGGCTCCGCAGGCTACCAGCGAGCCGGGTTGGGCCGGAGCCCCCACCAGTCCGGCTACCATGAGCGCGCCGCTTCGGCTACGCTGCGCCGCCGTGCCGTCAGACAAACGTTTACAGCAGCGACGCAACCGCAGCATGAAGGAGCTGCGTCTGCAGCAGCAGCGCCAGCGCCGTACCCACGTGATCTTCGGGGGTGGCATCGCCGGCGCCTTGGTCCTGATCGGCGTAATCGTGCTCATCGCCGTGCTCAGTTCGGGCCCGAGCAAAAAGGCCGCCACACCGACCACAACGGTGTCGAGCACCACCACGACGACCGGGGTCACGCCCGTATCCGTCCCGCTGTTGCAGGCGAGCGCCAAGGTCGGCTGTCCCAAGCCGAACGGGCCCAATGCGCATTACACCAAGTTCCTGCGCCCTCCCCCCGCGAACTGCATCAACCCCAATGACCAGTACACCGCGGAGCTCGAGACCGATGCCGGCACGATCAAGATCAAGCTGCTGCCCAAGGTCAACCGGGTCACGGTCAACAACTTCGTGTTCCTGGCCCGCTACCACTTCTTCGACGGGACCGCGTTCCACCGGGTCATACCGGGCTTCGTTGACCAGGGTGGCGACCCGACCGGCACGGGTGAGGGCGGCCCTGGGTACTCGTTCAACGGCGGCGCGCCCAAGTCGGCCAAGGTCTACACCGCCGGCGCACTGGCCATGGCCAACCACGGTGGCAACCCCGCTACCGACAGCAGCCAGTTCTTCATCGTCGTGGGCAACGGTGGCCTGGGGCTCAAGCCTGAGTACAGCTACTTCGGGCAGGTCACCAGCGGGATGAGCGTGGTGGACAAGATCAACCATGACGGCTCGGCATCGGGTACGCCGACCAAGGTCCACAAGGTCCTGAAGGTGGTTATCGTCCAGAAGCCTTGACGCCGCGCTCCAAGAGGCGCCGCCGGGCTCAGGACGGAGGGGCGGTGTCCTTTGCCGCCTCGCCGGGCTCATTCATCAGCTAACCGGGGTTGCTCGGCTCCCCCGGGCTCTCGTCCGCTCCCCCGCGCTCGCCCGCTCCCCCGAGCACGTCCGCTCCCCCGAGCACGCCCGCTCCCCCGAGCACGTCCAAACCCGCGGTCCGGCCGTCCACCCAGATGACGACGTTGCCCACTCCATGGGCTCGCCAGTCCCCGTTCGTGGCCCGGACCAGGGCAGTGCGTTCGTCGATGGCGGCGATGCGCAAGCCGGCCGAGGCAAGCTTCACGGTTCGGTGCATCTTTTCGTCGGACCAGGTGCTCGCGTGGGGCAGCACCGCCAGCTGGGACAACAGGCCGAGGCCAAGTGTTAGCGCCCCGCCGCGGGGGTCCACCATCGTGTCGCCGAGCACCATGGCCCCAGCCGAAGACCCCGCCAATACGGCGCCCCCTCGCCATGCACCCGCGAGCGCGTCCCACACCGCGGAAGCCTTCAGCACTGAGCGCAGGTGGAGGACGGAGCCGCCGGCAATGTAGATAAAACGGGCGGCGCGGACGCGGCCGGCGTTGGCGAGGTCCTCGGCATCGGCGCGGCGCAGCACCATGCAGCCCGTAACCTTGGCCCCCAACCCGGAAAAATAAGAAGAGGCAGTTTGCACTGCCCGCTCCGGGTGCCAATAGGCCGCGGCGGTGGGCAGCACCAATACTTCGGTCGTGCCGGCGGCGGCTAAGAGCTCGGCGTCGAAGGCCTCACAGCCGGGCGACCACTCGCCCCCACCGATCAGCGCCAATGGGCCATTGGCGGCCGCGCCGGGGTTGGCGAGCCTCGAGCCGGAACGGATGCTGGTCTGTTGACCAGGGACAACATCTTCAGTATCGGGAGCCGCGGGGACGGCAGGGGGTTCGGCAGGCATCGAGGCCGACAATATTGCATCGCCGCGGCGACGGCGCTCTCCGGGCCGACCGAAGCGACGGCCGCCCGGGGAGGCACCCGGCTCCTCACCGCACCAACCGGGCGGGTCATGACAAAACGGTACTTTTGGGGCGGACCGGTACGACTAGAATGGACTAGTCAGGATGTCCGTACCAAATGACGCCACGAGGCCATAGCGCACACAAGGCCTCAACTCGTACCTTTGGGGGAAGTTTCGGACAACTTAGGAGGCACCCGAAATGGTCGAGCAACAGCAGGCTGATTCCCTACTCACTCCGGCAGAGGTCGCGGCCTTGTTCCGGGTAAACCCGAAGACCGTGACCCGCTGGGCGCGAGCAGGCAAGATCACTGCGATCCGGACCTTGGGCGGCCATCGCCGTTTCCGGGCGACCGAGATCCGGCGCTGCCTCGACAACATGAACGCGGAGAGCTGACTCCTAGGGATGGGCCGCCTGGGGGGCTGTGCCCCCCAGGGCCAGTGGTCGGAGCCGGCGTCGATCCGGCGACCTCGCACTTTTCAGGCGCGCGCTCTACCGACTGAGCTATCCGACCGCGGACCTGACGGGATTTGAACCCGCGGCCTCCGGCTTGACAGGCCGGCGTGCACTCCAGGCTGCACCACAGGTCCCAGTTGAACTGGTGCACCGCCGTGCCCAAGCCTGACGGTGCGAGCCAGTATAGATGGTGCCGGGATCGTGCGGTATAGATGGTGCCGGGATCGTGCGGCGCAGGTACGCCGGACCGAGGAGCCATTAAGGAAGTGAAGCTGCAAGGGCCAGGCGCAGGGCTGGCGGCCGCTCTGGCCAGCCTGGCGGCGCTGTTCACAACCAACCTGAGCACGATCGTCCCGGTACCGGCGCCCGCGGGCCTGGTAACGCTGCCCGGCGCCGGCTCACCGGCGCCCACTTCGTGGGGAGCCCGCACGATCGGCCCGGCAGCTCCCGAGGACCGTGTGGATGTCCAGCTTTACTTCCGGCCCCGCGACCCAACCGGTCTGGCCGCCTTGGCGGCGGCGGTGTCGGCGCCTGGGAACAGCGAGTACCACCATTTCCTGACCGTCGCGCAGTTCGCCGCCCGGTTCGGAGCGAGCGCCGCGTCAGTCGGAACGATCGACAATTACTTGCGTTCTTACGGACTGGTGGTCGGCCCGCTTGGCGGCAACCGCCTCGCACAGGACGTGAGCGGGACCGCGGGGCACCTGAGCCGGGCGCTCGGGGCAGAGTTGAGCGAGGTGCGCACGGCGAAGGGCAAGATCGTGCTCGGTACGGCCTTGGCACCCCGGCTGCCGGCGGACCTCGCACCGGCAGTCGCATTGGTGGGTGGGCTCGACCCTTGGGCGACGGAGTCCTCCGACCTGGTCCGCTTCCCGCGGCGGGTGGGTGGCGCGGCGGCTGGACGAGCTGGAGGCGGCGCCAGCGGCTCGCAGGCATCCCTTGGCGCGCGCCGCCACGACAGCGGGCAGAGCCCGGTCCTGGGCATGCCCGAGACCTGTGCTGGGATGCCCTACGTCGGCCTCACCCCAGCGCAACTGCAGTCCATCTACGGCTTCGCGCCGTTTTACAACGACGGCGACCTCGGCCAAGGCACAACCGTCGGCTTCATCGAGTACGCCCTGGCCGACGTCCCCGCGATCGCAACCTTCCAAAAGTGCGTCGGTTCGAGCGTCAACGTGACCTACGTGACGACGAGCGGCCCGCCGACCCAGGTCAACTCTGAGGCGGCTGCTGACGTCGAGGTCATCGCCGCTCTAGCACCCAAAGCCAACGTCGTCGTCTACGAGTCGAACCAAGCAGGGACGGGCCTTGCCCCTTGGGAGTTGGCGATCTCGGGCACGGCGGCGGGCGGCCTCCCGGACGTGATCTCCTCCTCGTGGGGATCCTGCGAGGCACAGACGGGCCTGGGAACGAGCTATTACCAGGAAGAACAGTCGCTCTTCGAGGAAGCGGCCGCCCAGGGCCAAACCGTCTTGGCGGCGAGTGGCGACGACGGTTCGGAAGGCTGTTTCCAACAGTCGCAAGGCGCTGAACTGGCCGTGGACGACCCGGCCACGGCACCGGGGGTGACCGCGGTCGGGGGCACCGCGAGCGACAGCCCAAGCGGCCCCCAGTACGTCTGGAACAGCCGTCACTCCGGAGCAAGCGGCTGCCTTGGGACCGGGTGCTCGACCACCGGCGCCAGCGGCGGTGGTGGCAGCAGCGTATGGCCCCGGCCGGCGTACCAGCCGGCGAGCCTGCCGCAACCCGAGTACTGCAGCTTCGGCCCGGCCGGGTGCCGGGAGGTACCCGATGTGTCGGCGCTGGCGGGTGACCCGTACGCGCAGTACTGCTCCGGCAGCGTTTGTGGCGGAGGGGACGGCTGGGTGGGTATCGGGGGCACCAGCCTGGCCACGCCGTCCTGGGCGGCTGCGGTAGCCCTTTCCGAGAACCTCTGCGCGACCAAGGTCGGGTTCTTGAACCCGCTGCTCTACAGCGAGCCAAACGAGTTGACCGGACCAGTGACCAGCGGGAACAACGACCTTTTGGGCTCCAACAACGGCCTCTATGGGGCGTCCGCCGATGGCGGCTACTCCATGGCCGCCGGGCTCGGCTACCTGGGCGGCACCGACATAGCCCTGGGAGCGCTATGCGGGCCGAACAACCTATTGGGCAGCACCCCGCCTACGACGACGAGCACGACGACCGGCACCACGACCCCCGCAGGGACGGGGACGCCCACTCCCGCTGGCACGAGGACCGTGGCCAGAGCCTGCACCCTGCCCGTCAACCAGCGGCTCCTTGGCCAACCGGCAGCGATATTGGGCATGACCGACCTTGGGTGCGCAGGGTACTGGGTGGTCAGCCAGAGCGGTGACGTCGCAGCGTTCGGTTCAGCGCTGAGCTACGGCTCGTTGAACCCCAAGCCGGGTACAACGGTGATGGCCATCGCCGCAACGCCCGACGACAAGGGTTACTGGCTGCTCGCCTCGAACGGTCGCGTAGGGGCCTTCGGCGACGCGCAGTACTACGGACAGCCGGCCAGCCGCCTGGGCAGGGCGACCGCGGTGGGCATAGCCGCCTCGCCCGACGGCCGCGGCTACTGGGTTGCGACAGGCGCCGGCCGGGTGTACGCGTACGGCGACGCGCGCCCGTTGGGGTCAGCGGCTGGGCTGCACCTCGAGCGACCGATAACGGGAATTGCCGCGGCCCCGCAGGGCATGGGATACTGGTTGGTCGGGGCGGACGGGGGTGTGTTCGGCTTTGGTGATGCCGCCTTCAACGGTTCGCTTGCGGGAGTGCCGTTGAACGGGCCGGTCGTCGGCATTTCGGCGGGCGGTGGAAAGGACAGCTACCGCCTGGTCGGAGCGGACGGCGGAGTTTTCACCTTCGGCACGGCGTTTTACGGGAGCCTCGGCGCCGACCCGCCGGGCGCCCCCGTGGTCGGGATCGCGGCGAGTGTGGACGGTGGGGGCTACTACGTCTTGGACGCCTCCGGCGCCATCTACGGTTACGGCGACGCCGCCTACGTGGGCCGAGCGCTCACTTAGCGCTACCTCGCCGGGATTTTCATTCCCACTCGATGGTCCCCGGCGGCTTGCTCGTTATGTCGAGCACGACCCGGTTGACGTCGGGCACCTCATTGGTTATGCGGGTAGCGATACGAGCCAGGACGTCGTAGGGGATGCGCGAGAAATCGGCCGTCATGGCGTCTTCACTACATACCGGGCGCAGGACGACCGGATGTCCATAAGTCCGGCAATCTCCTTGGACACCGACCGAGCGCACGTCTGCGAGCAACACCACGGGGCACTGCCAGATGTCGTGGTCGAGCCCCGCCGCAGTCAGCTCTTCTCGGGCAATGGCGTCGGCCAGCCGCAGGATGGCCAGGCGCTCTTCGGTCACGGCACCAACGATGCGGATGGCCAGGCCGGGGCCGGGGAAAGGCTGCCGCCACACGATAGCCGGTGGGAGGCCCAGCTCCTCGGCCACGGCGCGCACCTCGTCCTTGAACAACCGGCGGAGCGGCTCGATGAGCTCGAACCGGAGATCTTCGGGTAAGCCACCGACATTGTGATGGCTCTTGATATTGGCAGCCCCTTCGCCTCCACCAGACTCCACTACATCGGGATAGAGGGTGCCTTGCACGAGAAAACGGACTTCGTCGCGCGGCCCGGCGCCCCGGGCGGCAAGGATCTCGTTGGCTGCGCCCTCAAACGCCCGGATGAACTCACGGCCAATTGCCTTACGTTTAGCTTCGGGGTCGGTGGGGTCAGGCAGCGCAGCAAGCGCGTCCAAGAACGCCTGCTTGGCGTGCACGGTGCGCAGCCGTACCCCGGTGGCGGCGACGTAATCGTGCTCGACTTGTTCGCGCTCGCCTTGGCGCAAGAGGCCATGGTCGACGAAGACGCATGTCAACTGGTCCCCCACGGCGCGCTGCACTAGGGCGGCGGCGACCGCCGAGTCGATGCCGCCGGAGAGGCCGGCGATCACCTGGTAGTGGCCGACCTGGTTGGCGATGGCTTTCTGGGCAGCGTCGATGATGCCCCCGGTGGTCCAATTGGGCGTGACTTTCGCGCAGCGGTACAAGAAGTTTTCGATCACCGCCTGGCCGCTCGGCGTGTGCACGACTTCGGGGTGCCACTGGAGGCCGTAGAGGCTGCGCAGCGGGTCCTCGAAGGCGGCGACCGGTGAGGCCGCGCTCGAAGCCGTGGCAGCGAAGCCCGGCGGCGGTGCGGTCACCGCGTCCCGGTGCGACATCCACACTTCCTGGCTGGGGGCGAGCCCGGAGAAGAGCTGCGACCCCGGGTTGAGCTCGGCGGTGGTACGGCCAAACTCTGCCGACCCAGTACGGCCGACCCGGCCGCCGAGAGCGGCGGCCATGGCCTGCAGCCCGTAACAGATGCCAAGCACCGGTATGCCGGCGCCGAACAAGGCTGTATCGGCCTGCGGGGCGCCATCGGTGTACACGCTTTCGGGGCCACCCGAAAGGATGATGGCCGAGGGGCGCCGCGCCACGATCTCGGCCACGGGCATGGTATGGGGGACGATCTCGCTGTAGATCCGCGCCTCGCGCACACGGCGGGCAATGAGCTGGGCGTACTGAGCGCCAAAGTCCACCACCAGCACTGGCCCGTGCGCCATCTCGGCGCCGGGAGCCGCGTTCATCTGGCCATGCTATACGCCCGCTATTCGCCCGCTCCCCAGCCGGGCCAGGGCCGCAGCGCGTTCAGGTGAGCACGCGTTCGGCGCCGCTGTACAACTTCAGCCGCCCAGGACGGACGAACCCGGCGAGGGTGAGCTCAAACTCGCGGGCCAGCTCGACGGCCAGGCTGCTCGGGGCGGACACCGAGCACAGCGCCACTGCACCCGCGGCGAGAGCCTTCTGCACGAGCTCGAAGCTGGCCCGCCCGCTCACCACGACGACGTGGTCGCGTACCGGCAGCCGGCCAGACATGAGCGCCCAGCCGACCAACTTGTCCAGGGCATTGTGCCGGCCCACGTCTTCTCGGGCGGCGAGCAGCTCACCGGCCGCGCTGAACAGCCCCGCGGCGTGCAGGCCTCCGGTGAGCTCGAAGAACCGCTGCGCTTGGCGCAAGCGGTCGGGCAGCGAGCACAAAACCGCCGAGTCCAGCTGAGGGCCGGGCGGGCACACCTCGTAGCCGCGCCGGCGCAGCTGCCCCAACGTGGCTTTGCCGCACACGCCGCAAGCGCTGGTCATCGAGAAATGCCTTTCCAGACGGGCGAGGTCGGCAACCGCGGGAGCCGCGGCCAGCTCAATGTTCACGATGTTGTAGCGCTGTTCGTCCCCAATATCGTGAGCCACGCAATAGCTGGCTCGTCGCACGTCCTCGCGCCGCCCGATCACCCCCTCGCCGTAGAGGAAGCCAATGGCCAGCTCGAAATCCGCCCCCGGGGTGCGCATCGTCACGGCCACCGGGTAGTAGCCGTCCGGGCCGGCGAGCCGCACTTCGAGCGGCTCCTCGGTGACGACCGTGTCGTCGGCGCGCTTGGCGCCCGCGGCGGTGACCTCGACCGCGCCCAAGCGCAGCGTCGGCCCGGGCCGGCCGCCGGCCACTGCGCTCAGGCCCCGGCCCGGGCCACGCGCACGAGGGCGCTGCCCTCAGGGATACCCGAACGGCTCGAGCGCTCGGTGGCGTCGAGCAACACCAAGCCCTCGGGCCAGTGCACCTGCAGGGTCCCCAGCGCCACCGGCGCGAGCTTGGCCTTGGCCGTCATATGCCCGTGGTCACTGGTCAGCAGGACCGAGTCGCCATCGCGCACGCCTAAGGCGGCGGCGTCGCGGGTATTGATCAGGACCGCGTCACGGCCGGCCCCAGTATGGCCGTCCCGGTCCCCCTGCACCATGCTGTTGAACTGGCGCCCTCTTCTGGTCGTAACCCAGAAAGCGCCGGCGGGCGGGGCGACGGCGGGCAGGGCGACGGCCGGCAGGGCGACGGCAGCGAAATGAGCCTTGCCATCCGGGGTCGGGAACTGCCACCCGGTGCACAGGTGGTCCCCGCCGTACTGGAACTGGTCACCCTCGGCCCTGAGCGTGCGTATAAGGGCATAATTCGGCACCGTGCTCGAGATCTCCTCACGGATCGCCTCGGTACCGGCGAAATGGACCAGCTTCGCTCGTTCGGGCCGGGCGCGCTGGGCCAGCTCCATGAAGATCTCCCACTCGGGGCGGGCTTCTTCGATACGCGGCCCAGGGATCTCCGGGCTGAAAATGACCCGCCGCTCCGTCGAGGTTTCCGTGACGCCGCCTTCCATTTCGTAGCGGGTCTGGGCGGGGAGCAAGACGACCGTCCCGTCGGGGGCCGGAGGCACGAGCATCTGCGCCGACGGCACGATGTCCACGTAGGCACGTAAGCGCACCCGTTCGAGAGCCTGGCGGGCACGGTCCGGGCCGGGGAGCACGCCCAAGAAGTTCCCCCCTGAACACAGCAACGCATCGAGCCGGCCCTCGGCCGCGGCGTCCACCATCTCCGGTGCGGTCAGCCCGGGTAGGGCAGGCACGTCGAAGCCCCAAAGCTCCGAAAAGTGCCGGGCATTCTCGGTGTTTATCGGCTTCCCCCCTGGCAGCGCAGTGGCGTACGCCCCCATTTCGGCGCCGCCCTGCACCCCGGAGTGGCCGCGGATGGGCATCACCCCGCATTTGTCGCGGCCCACGAAGCCCCGGGCGAGCGCTACGTTGACGATCGCACGCACTGCGTCCTCGCCCGACCGGTGCTGGGTGACCCCCATGCTCCAGACGAGGACGGCCGTGCTTGCCTCGCCCAACATGCGGGCGAGCGCCATCATCTCAGCCCGACCCGCGCCCGCGGCCTGCTCGAGGTCCTCCCACTCCTCTGACGCCAGCAGGGCCGCTGTGTCGGCGAACCCGCTGGTATGGGCGTCGATGAAAGCCCTGTCTACCCAGCCCCGGGCGATCATGTGCTTCAGGGCCCCGTTGAAAAACGCGATATCGCCGCCCACGCGCAGCTCGAAGAAGCGGTCCGTCATCTTGGTGCCGAAGAGCGCGCTTTCGATGTTCGACGGCACCCAGTAGCGCTCCATGGCCGGCTCTCGGTAAGGGTTCACGACCGCCACCCGGGTCCCGGCTTTACGGGCATGGTAGAGGTACTTCATCATCACCGGCTGGTTCTCCGCCACGTTGGACCCGATGAAGACAATGAGGTCGGTCCCGATCAAATCGGTGTACGAGCACGTGGTGGCCGCAACCCCGAGGGCGTCCTTGAGGCTGAGTGTGCTCGGGGAGTGGCATAAACGGGCGGCACTGTCTATGGAATTGGTCCCGAGGGCACGCACCGCCTTCTGCACGGCGTAATAGTTCTCGTTGGGCTGGCCCCTGCTCGTCATGTACACGGCGACGCGTTCGGGTGGCACCGCGCGCAGGGTCGCGGCCACGAGCTCGAGCGCCTGGTCCCAATCTGCCCGTACGAAGCCTGGTTCGCCATGCCGGCGCACCATGGGATAGGGCAGCCGCCCCAGCTTGTGCAGCTCGCTGCTCCTTTTGCCGGCCAAGCGGGACACGTCGGCGAGCAAGGACGCGTCCATGGCTGGTGCCGTGTTGAGGCGCAGCAACCGGAGCCGCACATTGCACAGGTGAACCTGGCTCAATGTCCAGTCTCGCATCCCGGTCGTGCCCAGGGCGCAGCCATCGCACACACCATGGTTGAGAATGCGCCAGGCGTAAGCCAGGTTGTCGCTGTTCTCGCTGACCGCATCGATGATCGAGCGGTAGTTGTTGGGCTTTTGCTCGCCCCATCCGAAAGGCCGCAAGCTCGCCCAGTGCTGAGGGTCGAAGCGCTTTTCCCGGCGGCGCATCTCAGGGCCTCGCGCTCTCGCCAGCTAGGCGGCGAGCCAATGCCAGGCCCTCGGCAGGCATCAAGCCGGCCCGGGCCACCAGCCAGCAGCTGATCGGCGCGGCAGCCCGTTCGGAGGCGTTGGCCGCCACGGCAGCCAACGAAAGTAGATCCGCCTTGTCGTCCTGGCCCGGGGGCGCCACGCCGAGCGCCGCCGCCAACTGCTCGAGCCACTCCGCCGCGTCCATCGAGCAGCAACCTACTAGCGGCCGGCCCCTTTAGATGCCATCTCCGTAGCGGCAGCCCACTACCGGCATCTCCGCTCCTGGCTAGTCCGGACGGGGCATCTCGGCGGGTGCCATCTCAGCAGGTGGCAGGTCGGCAGCTGGCAGCGCGGCAGGTGGCAGCGCGGCAGGTGGCATCTCGGTGATAGCCCGCACAGCGACAGCGCCAGCCGAGCGTGTTGCGCTCCCGCTCGGCTCTCCTCCAGGATGGTTAGCGCCGACAGGTGCAGTAGGCACCGGGCACGGCCCGCCGGGCCGGCCGCCATTGAAGGTTCTCGGGAGGACTGCCTGTGCCGGGCCAAAACAATGCCTGCTCCGCCCGGCTCGCCCGCCAGCGAGGCTTGGGAATGGCTGAGCGCCGCGCGGGAGGCGGGCGAGTTCGCCTTCGGCCCGGCGCGACTGTCCGGCTGCCGACCTGGGGGGCCACAATTATGACTGCTATGACTGTGCCGGTACCCGCGCCGTGCTCAACGTGGTCGCGCCGCCAGGCGGTGGGCGCCGCCCCGCGCTCCAGGGCGTCCAGCTGATGCCCGGCATGGGCCAAGCCCATTTCGACCTGCACAACGCGCTGACGGCGTGGCAGGGCGGCCCGTTCGCACTGGCTGCCACCGCCGTGCTGGTGCTCATCGCATACTGGTACCTGCGCGCCGACTGGCGCCTTGCCAGTCGTGGCCGGAGCTGGCGCGGCTACCGGACAGCCGCCTTCCTGGCCGGGCTGGCGGCCATCGACCTCGCTCTTCAATCGCCCGTCTCAACGTTCACCGGCTCGTACTTCCAAGCCCACGTGGTCCAGCACCTGCTGCTCATGGCCGTGGCCCCCCCGCTGCTCGCCCTCGGGGCACCGTCGACACTGTTCCTGCAGAGCGCGAGACGCCGATGGAAGACCTGGTGGCTTGGCGTACTGCGCTCCCGCCCGTTCGCCGTCGTCACCCACCCGGTGGTGGTTTGGTTCATGTACTTCGGCGCGATGTTCGCCTTCTTCCTCACCCCCTTGGTCAACTTCGCCATGGAGCACATGGACCTCATGGACGCCATAAACGTCGGGTTCCTGCTGGGTGGGTGCTTTTATTGGTGGCCCATGGTCGGGCTCGACCCCATCGTGCACTGGCGCATGGGCTACGGGGCCCGGATGGCCAACCTGGCAATCGGGGTGCCGTTCGAGTCGTTCCTCGGTGTGGCCATCATGTCTGACCGTTCACCGGTGGCGTCGATGTACAGCCTGGCCAGCACGCACGCCGGAGGCGCTCTTTTGTGGGCCGCAACGGAGATATCCACTTTCGCCGGGCTCGTCCCCGTGTTCGTCCAATGGCAGCGTTCAGAGCAGCGTGCCGGCAACCGGGCGGACCGTGCGGCTGCGGGCGCCGTGGCGGTTACGCCCCGGGCGGGGCCACGGCTGGCGTCGCTCCCCGCACCAATCCCCACGCCAGCGCGCAACGGCGCTTTCGCCGAACAGTTCCGCCCGTTGCTCCAACCGGGCAACTCCGACTGGGAAGAGCTCTGGCGTCGCAAGGCGGGTTATGTGCCCAACACCTACGGCGCCATCCCGAACAGCCCGCCTCTGCACCCCGAGCCGGGACGCAAGAAAACCAAGTAGCCGCCGGGTCAGGGCACGAGAGCTTCGGCGTCCAGCAACCAAACCTCGAGTTGTGCCCCTGCCACCACCCCATCGCCATCGGGGAGCAGCGCCAGGGCGTGGGCGGAAGCGAGCGACGACATCTGGTGCGAGCCCTGCCCGCCTGACGGCCGGGCGAGCAATGCACCGCTGTCGTCCCAGGCGAGCGCGACCCGCACCAGGTGGAGCTTTCCGTCCGGTACGCGGCGAATGTCCACTGCGGCGCTCGCCTTGACCACGGGCCGGCCGATCCGTGCGCAGCCCGCCATATAGCGCAGCGCGGGGCGGGCGAACAGCTCGTAGGACACCAGCGCTGAGACAGGGTTGCCCGGCAATCCGAGCACGGGCGTTGCGCTGGGAGGTACCGGGGAGAAAGCGAACGGTTTCGCCGGGCGCACCGCCACCTGCAGCCAACGGGCCTCGCCGCCGCCGAGCTTGTCCAGCACCGTCTTCACGATGTCGCGGTCCCCGACGCTTACCCCCCCGCTGGTCACGACGGCGTCGCAGCTAGCCGCTCCAGCTCGGATGACCCCGGCAAGCAGGTCGGCGTCATCGGGGACGTGGCCCAGGTCCTCGGCCTGGAACCCGTCCAGTCGCAGCTGGGCGAGCAGAGCGGGGCGGTTGCTGTCCCTGATCTTGCCCGGCGGGAGCGCGCCCTCGCCCTGAAAGAGCTCGTCCCCGGTGGAGACGACGCCGACACGGGGCCGCCGGTAGACCTTCACCGTGGGCACACCCAGGCTGGCCAGGATGCCCGTAGAGGCGGCTGTCAGGCGTTCGCCGGCCCGAGCTACCTCCTGGCCGGCGACGATGTCGCTCCCGGCCGGGCGGACATGGGTGCCGACCGGCACCGCCTCTTCAATGACCACGCCCTCGGGGACGATCTGCGTGCGTTCCAGCATGCACACGGCATCGGCCCCGCGGGGCAAGGGTGCGCCAGTCATTATGCGGGCGGCCTGGCTGGGGCCGACCTCGACGGCGGCCGGGTCGTCGCCCGCCATCAGCTCGGCGATGACCGAAAGCGTGGCCGGAGCCGAGGCGACATCGGCGGCCCGGAGCGCATAGCCGTCCATTGAGGAGTTCTCGAAAGGAGGCACGTCCTCGGCGGCGCAGACGCCCGCGGCCAACACCAGGCCCGAGGCCTCCGCCAGCGCCAGCTCGACGGCAGGCAGCCGGCGGCAGTGACCGAGCACCAGCCGCCTGGCCTCATCTACGCTGATCACGTACGACCCGTGCCCGGCACGGGGTCATCGTAACGGCCATAGCGCTGGTCCAGGTGGCGTACCGGGGAGCCGGAGCAGGTCGCAGGCAGCCTTTCGGCTAGGGTCCCCAAGCCAGGGACACACGAACGGAGTACCTTTGCGGGCGCTTTTACCCAACCCTGTTGACCGGGTGGACTTGGTCGAGATGTACGCCAGGGAGTCGCCACCACCGGGCGCCAAGCCGTTCGTGCGGGTGAACATGGTGTCCAGCCTGGACGGCGCGGTCGCTGTAGCTGGCCGTGCCGGCGGCCTCGGTGGGCCTGGTGACCGCTACCTGTTCCAGGTACTGCGAGCGCTGGCGGACCTTGTGCTCGTGGGGGCGGGCACCTTCCGCGTGGAACGCTACGGGCCCCCGCAGCTCACCCCCGAGCTCCAGGAACTTCGCCGGCGCCATGGACTGCCCGCCGTGCCGGTGCTGGCCATAGTCAGCCAGTCGTGCCAGCTGGACTGGAGCAAGCCGGTGTTCCACTCCCTACCCCGGCCGATCGTGATCGCCCCGGGCAATACCGACGCCTATGCGCTCTCGCGGGCACGCGAGGTGGCCGACGTGCTTACGACCGGTGCGGGCGGGGTAAACCTGGCCGCCGCACTGAACGCCCTCGGGAACCATGGCTACCACCACATCGTCTGCGAGGGCGGGCCGACGCTGAACACCAGCCTGGCCGCGGCGGGAGTCATCGACGAGCTCTGCCTGACGCTCTCGCCCCAGTTGGCCGGCTGCGTAGGCGGCGTGCTGTTGGGAGGGTGGCTGGGGAGCGCAGGCGTATGGCTGGCCCACACCGAGAGCGACGGCGAACGCAGCTTTCGCAGTCAGCCCCTGACCCAGTTGG
>DATJST010000350.1:0-2477 GCA_035503975.1 Acidimicrobiales bacterium
CGACCTGGACGACCTACGAGGAACAGGAGACGGACGTCAACATGGCGGTGACTCTCGTCGAGGACGCCGCTCTCCAGCGTTACGATATGGCCCTTGTCGTATCTGCCGACAGCGACCTATGCCCGGCCGTGCGCTCAGCCAAACGATTGCACAGGGCCAGCAACGTCGTCGTCGCATTCCCACCCAAGCGGCACTCGGACGAGCTCAAGAAGGCAGCCGATGGCGCCTTTACCATCGGTGACGCCGTGATCAGGCAATCGCAGCTGCCCGGGACCGTAACGGACGGCCGAGGCGCCGTATATACGCGCCCTCCGACCTGGAAGTAGCCGTCGGGCCTCAGTGGGTTGGCCATCGGCCTGGCCGAGCCTGCCGATACCAAATCTTCGTGATCAGTTCGCCTGAGCCAAAAGGGCCGAGAGCGACCTCCCTGGGGCACGGGCTCGGCTAGCTTGCCTCATCGGGTGGTGGTCCGAGCTCCAGGGCAGCGATTGCCTTCCGTTTGCCGACATCGGTACGGCCGTCGTAGTGGAGCCGGAGCGTGGACTCGCTGTTGCCCAAGATGTCGCCGACAGTGCGGTAGGACTGGCCGGAGTCGAGCATTGTGGTCGCGGCATAGTGGCGGAAATGCCCGAGGGTCACCGGAGAGGGCCCACGCGCCGCGAGCCAGCGGTTCTGCAGCCGCTCTGGGCGCATCGGCAGTGAGGGGTTGGCACCGGGGAAGATGTAGGCGTCGCCGGCCGGCTCGCCCTGGAGCAGCTGGCGCAGCCGGGCTCGCTGAGCCTGGAGAGCCGTGACGGCGGCGCCCGTCAAGGGCACGTCCCTCCAATCAGCGCGCTTGGTTGGTTTGCGCTGCACGCCGAAGCCG
Organism: Acidimicrobiales bacterium; assembly: GCA_035503975.1. Classification (GTDB taxonomy): domain Bacteria; phylum Actinomycetota; class Acidimicrobiia; order Acidimicrobiales; family Palsa-688; genus DATJMJ01. The sequence goes on from DATJST010000350.1 coordinate 866, forward strand.
GGGCCGCCGTCGGTGAGCGCCCACGCTACATGCAGCTCTTGGCCGGCGATGTCGACGTCCTCCCAGCACAAGCCCAGCAGCTCGCCGACCCGCATGCCCGTGCTTGCGAGCAGGGTCACCATATCGGCCAGCTCAGCGTCCAGCTTCCTCACCTGGCTCAAGAGGCCGAGCACTTCGTCGCCCTTAGGGGCGAAGGGCTTGGTGCGTGTGAGGTGAGGGCGAGCCGCGTCCTTGGCCGGGTTGGCATCGAGGAGCCCGCGCTTGCGGGCGAGCTCAAGGGTGCGGGTGAGCACAGTGGCACAGCGGCGGACCCACGGCGCGCCAGCACCGGCGGCGCGCATGGCCGAATACAGCGCTTCGATGTCTTGCCAGGTCAGTCGCGCGAGCCGGATGTCCCCGAAAACCCTGCCGTCGGTCAGCCCAGTGGAGGACATTGTGTTGGCCGCCGAGCGCACGGTGACCCTCGTGCGCGGCGCCAGTTCGACCAAGCCCACATCGACCGCCTGCTGGTACAGCTGGAAGGCCGCGCGTACGGAGCGGGCGTTCGTCCCTCCGGTGGGCAGTCGTTTCTCGTGGTCAGCCACTTTAAGCCGTGCCAGGGCCACCTCAGCGTCTTCCCGGGTGCCGTGCACATAGCGCGACACTCGCCGGCGCCGTCCCGTCACCGGGTCTCTAGCGATCTCGACGTCGACCCGCCAGACGCCCTCGCGCACAAGGAAGACACCGCCGCTCCCTCGACGTCGAGGCCGACGTTTCCTACTCTCCTCCGTCGACGAAACCATGGCTCATGGTAGAGCTCTGCGAGGGCCATGGTATAGTTAGTTGGTAGAGCGGGACCTCCAAAGCGAGGCTCTATATTTACAGAAACCGCCCCTGAGCTGCTCGTTTTCGGAGCGGACGACGGGATTCGAACCCGCGACCCTCACCTTGGCAAGGTGATGCTCTACCAACTGAGCCACGTCCGCGTTGTCCGATCACTCTAGCGCCCACGGCCGGGTCCTGCGGGGCCCGATTTGAGGGCTGGCGACCGCAAAACACGGCAGGTGGCAGCCGGGATCAGCGCCTGGTGACGGCGGTGAGGCACTCGACCGGCTCACCGGACACGTCTACGTCGACAACTCGGACCACGACGGTGTCGCGGGGGCACTCGGCACCCTTTCCGGGCAGGACAACGGCCACGACCAGCGCGAACGCAGTTGAGGAGGCGCAGGGTACGGGGTTGGGCGAGTAGTCCGGGTACCGAGCGGTGCCACCGCTCTTGGCCAGGCACTTGCCCTTTAGTGCCTCGGCGGCGGCAATGTCCGCCTTGTTGGCCTTGGGCGGCGGCCGGAAGGCCTGGTAGGTGGCCACGACCAGGATGAGCGCGACCAAGACGAGCGGGAACAGGCGATAGGGCGATTTCATCGACGGCCGGCGGGCCATGGAGTCGGTGGACAGGTAACGCCACAGTCCGCGGCGCCGGTACCGTTCGGCGTTCGCCTCGCCTTCTGGCTGCGGACGGGCCCCGTTGCCAGACTGCGCCGGCGTCAGGGCAACCGCCTCGACCACCCCGTCCCACTGCGCGGGTAGGGGCGGTGCATCGGACCCGGGCGACCACAGCGCCCAACGGCGG
>DATJST010000351.1:0-13955 GCA_035503975.1 Acidimicrobiales bacterium
GGTCTCGTTCGACTCGCGGGCCGCAGCCCAGGCGGCCACCATGCGCAAGATGCTGGTGGCCATGGCCAAGGATCCCCGGGTCCTGCTCATCAAATTGGCCGACAGGCTCCACAACATGCGCACCTTGGCCGCGATGCCCGAAGCCAGCCAGAAGCGCACCGCCCAAGAGACCTTGGACATATATGCCCCCCTCGCCCACCGCTTCGGCATCGCGGATATCAAATGGCAGTTGGAGGACCTGGCTTTTGCCACACTGCACCCGCGCCGCTACGCCGAGATCGAACAGATGGTGGCGGCTCGCTCGCCCGAGCGAGACCTCTATTTGGCTCAGGTCATAGAGCAAGTGCAGGAACGCCTGTCCGCCGCCCGCATCGAGGCGCATGTCAACGGGCGCCCAAAGCACCTGTACTCGATATACGAGAAAATGGTCTTGAAAAACAAGGAGTTCGACGAGATCTACGACCTGGTCGGGGTGCGGGTGATCGTCGGCTCCGTCAAGGACTGTTGGGCGTCGCTGGGCGCAGTCCACGGGGCATGGGCGCCGGTGCAGGGCCGCTTCAAGGACTACATAAACACGCCCAAGTTCAACCTGTACCAGTCGCTGCACACAACAGTGGTTGGCCCTCAGGGCAAACCGCTTGAAATCCAGATACGTACGTGGGAAATGCACAGCCGGGCCGAGCGTGGTATCGCCGCGCACTGGGGATATAAGGAGAATGCCCCTGCGGCCGACGTGGCTTGGTTGCAGCGGATCGTCGATTGGCAAGCCGAGAGCACCGACCCGGCCGAGTTCCTCGAGACCCTCAAGCTCGACCTCGAAAGTGACGAGGTCTTCGTGTTCACGCCCAAGGGTGACGTCGTCGCCCTTCCCGTAGGCGCCACTCCGGTCGACTTTGCCTACTCCATACACACCGAGGTCGGGCACCGTTGTATCGGGGCTCGTGTCAACGGCCGCCTGGTCCCCCTCGACTCCAAACTGACTTCGGGTGACGCAGTCGAGATCTTCACCTCGAAAGTACCTTCCGCCGGCCCGAGCCGGGACTGGCTCAACATCGTCGTCACCCCGCGAGCGCGTAACAAGATCCGCCAGTGGTTCAGCCGCGAGCGCCGCGAAGACGCCATGGAAAACGGGCGCGACGAGCTGACCAAGGCGCTTCGCAAGGAAGGCCTACCCCTGCAGAAGCTGATGGGCAGCGAGACCTTGAAGCATATGGCGGAGGCGATGCACTACGCCGACCTGGACGGCCTCTACGCCGCGATCGGCGAGGGCCATGTCTCGGGGCAGGCCATCGCGCAGCGCTTGGCCCGAGACCTACGCGGCGGCGACCAGGAAGTGCAGCTGCCGTCCACCGTCCGCCAGCCTCGGCGAGCCGCGAGCAAGCAGGCGATGGGCTTGCACGTCGAAGGGTTGGACGATGTTATGGTCCGTCTGGCCAAGTGCTGCACGCCGGTACCGGGCGACGAGATCATCGGCTTCGTGACCCGGGGCCGCGGTGTAAGTGTGCACCGCAGCGACTGCGCCAACGCCGCCGCGCTCGCGGCCGACGAGGTGGGCCGGCTGATCGAGGTGGAGTGGGACAGGGACCGTCCGGGTAGCTTCCTCGCCGCCCTCGAGATCAAGGCGCTGGACCGCACTCGCCTGGGGGTGGACATCTGGAAGGTGCTGTCCGACCACCACCTCAACATCGTGCGCAGCGAGAGCCACACCGGGGCCGACCGGGTGAGCAAGATGCGCTTCGAGTTCGAGCTGGCCGACCCCGCTCATCTGGAGTCTGTGCTCAGTGCCCTGAAACGGGTCGACAGCGTCTACGACGCCTACCGCGCTCTGCCCGGTTCGGGTAACGGCGGCCGCAGCGTCGGGTAGGCACGGCGGGTAGCCGCCCGGCTCGGGTAGCCGCCTCGGGCAACGGCACGCTACGACGTGCTGTTCACCACCTGCGCTTGGCAAGCTGGTGGGCGTGGTTGAACGGCCCGACCTGTTCCAAGCCGCGCTGGAGCGACGGCTCGAGGAGTTTGGCCCGCTGGCCGCCCGCATGCGCCCTCAGAGCTTGGACGAGATGGTCGGGCAGCGTCACCTGCTCGCGCCGGGGCGGCCGCTGCGCGCACTGATCGAGGCGGACCGACTGAGCTCCGCCATCTTGTGGGGGCCGCCTGGGACGGGCAAGACCACCCTGGCCAGGCTGATCGCGGGAGCCACAAAGCGCAACTTCGTCGGCCTGTCGGCGGTATCGGCCGGCGTGAAGGACGTACGTGACACCGCCGACGGCGCCCGGCGCTTGCTGGCCGAAGAGGGGCGCGGCACCGTGCTCTTCCTCGACGAGGTGCACCGGTTCAACCGGGCCCAACAAGACGCGCTCCTGCCGTCGGTCGAAGCGGGCGAGCTGACCTTGATCGGGGCAACGACGGAAAACCCGTTCTTTTCGGTCAACGGGCCGCTCTTGTCGCGGAGCAGCCTGTTCCGCTTGGGCCCACTGGCGGCGCCCGATATTACAGGGCTGCTGCGGCGCGCTCTCGCCCGCGAGCGGGCCGAGGCCGACGCCGGCGCGCTCGAGCTTTTGGCTGGCCTGGTGGACGGGGACGCCCGCTCGGCGCTGAACGGCCTCGAGGTGGCGCTCGCACTGGCCGAGTCCGATGGGCGCAGGGGTGGCCCGGTCACCGTGGCCGACATAGAGGCTGCTCGAAGCACTCGCGCGCTGCGCTACGGCGAGGACGAGCACTACGACGTCATCAGCGCGTTTATAAAGAGCATCCGTGGCTCAGATGTCGACGCGGGCCTCTATTGGCTCGCCCGGATGCTCGAAGCCGGCGAGGATGCCCGCTTTATCGCCCGGCGCCTGGTCATTTTGGCGAGCGAGGACGTCGGCATGGCAGACCCGCAGTCATTGCTCGTCGCTGATGCCGCCGCGCGGGCCGTCGAGTTCGTCGGCCTGCCCGAGGCCCAGCTCAACCTGGCTCAGGCCGTGGTGCACCTCGCCAACGCGCCCAAGTCCAACTCAGTCACCGCTGCCTTGGCGGCGGCCCGCCAGGACGTCGCCGAACAAGCCGCCGGTGCGGTACCCAAGCACTTGCGTGACGCCAGCTATCGTGGCGCCGCCCGTCTTGGCCACGGCAAGGGCTATGTCTACCCGCACGGTGCGCCCGGAGGATGGGTCGCCCAGCAGTACCGCCCGCCACAGCTGGAAGGCCGCCGCTACTGGCAGCCCACCGGGCGTGGCGCTGATGCCCAACGACCGCTCGGCCCCGGCCCAGGCGACCTCGTGGCGGGAGTTCGCCGCTCGGGTGGCGAGGCGCCGCCAGCGCAGGAGCCGGAGCCGGAAAGCCCCGTAAGCTAAGGTGCCCATGCGCGCTCACCTCGTCGCGGCCACAGACGTGCTCGCAGTTGAGGTGACCGTCGTGGCCACCCTGGTGGTCGTCGCCTTGCTGGCGTCGCTCCTTTACCTGCTGCGTTCCGTGCGTGACCTGCGGCGCCAGGCTTGGCAGCTGTCACGGGAGGCGAGGGAGCTGATGGACGACCTTGATGCCACGGTCAGCCAGGCGAGCGCAGAGGTCGAGCGAGTGGAGCGCATTGTGGGTAGCGCCGAAGCCATCAGCGAGGCGGTGAGCACGGCTTCGAGGCTCGTGGGTGGGATCGTGACCGAGCCGTTGATCAAGCTCGTGGCCTTCGGGAGCGGTGCCGCGCGGGCGGCGCGGGCGCTGCGGCGAGGGCGCCCACACCGAGAGATCCCGGCTGTGGCGAGAGAGAACGCACGGGCACGCTCGCAAGCGGCGAGCCGCAGTGTGGGAGGGGCGGCACGGCGGAGCGGTCCATTGGCACCGCCGCCACGGCGCCTGCTTGGTGCCCGTCGTCATGCGAACAGGGCCGTACCGGGCGCGCCGGGTGCGGTTGCCGGTACGGCTCGACCGGGCCCGCCGGGCAAGCGGGCGAGCTGATGTTCAAACGGCTGACTTGGATGGCGGTGGGCATGGTGGCTGGCTTGGGCGCTTCCAAGTGGGTGGAACACAAGGCCCGCCAGCAGCTTGCCCGCTACCTGCCCGGCGGCCGGCTGACGCTGGAGGCGGGCGCCGAGATGCGTGCCCGAGCCCGGTCGATGGCGCGCGGGCGCGTGGGCGACGTCCGCCGTGCCGTGAGCGAAGGCCGCGCGGCGATGGCCGAGCGTCAGGAGGAGCTCCGCAACCAGCTCGGACGCGGCCCAAGCGGGCAGTCGGGTTCCCGCCGAGGCGCGGCGTCGGCGCGGCGATCGCTGCCGGGGCCATCGTGACCAGCCGCCCCCTGGAGCGGCCGAAAGCCTGCAGGTCGAGCCGCCTGGGCCCCTCCCGTGCGCCCCGGCGGCGCGACCCGCGAGTGCCGGACCGGGTTTAGTAGGCGACCCCGCTCGGCACGGCGTTGAGCTGGGCGACCCACCAGACCTTGCCGATGCCCTGGCCCTTCACCGTGCCCGGCTTGTCGCCGGCGAAAGTGTAGAGCGGGCGCTTGTCCCAGGTCACCATGGTGCCCCAGGGGCTCTTCACAGTGCCTACGCTGGTGACGCCTTTGCCCATCTCCACCTTGGTCTGCCCCTTGGGTAGCAACACAGGCGGCCAGTACTTGAGGCACTTGCCTGTGCAGGCCCAGTGACCGAGCTTGTCCGCTGAGTCGTAGTAGAGGGCGTAGCCCGCGCCGTTCTCGAGGATCGGGCCGTACTTGGCCACCGTCGCGCTCTTGATCGAAAGCATCATCGTGCTGGCGGGGTGGGGTGCGGCTGCGGCCGGGCCGGCCAGGCCTGCGACGCTGCCGGCGCCGGCGGTGAGGACGGCCGCGCCCGTTGCCAAAATGGCTGCGACCTTGGGGAACCGCCTGCTTTTGGCGCCACCGGGGGCGACAAAATGGTTAGCTGGCTCCAAGATGTCCGTGTCGTTCATGTCTCTGCCTCCTGAGGTAGCAATGGACGCTTCGGTCGAAACGGCCATCTCGATTGGGGGCTACGTTTCTAAGCCCCTCAGGGATCCGGGTCTGTCAAGCCGCCGCCGCGTCCGCTCCTTGCTTGGAGCCTTTTGGGCCGGCCGCTCGTATCTTAATTGTGCTGGGACGAGCGTTGAGTGACGTTGAGGTTTCGGACGACGCCCTCCTGGCTGCCATGGCTGTGGGGGACGAGCAGGCGGGTGTGGCATTTGTGCGGCGCTACCAAAAACGGGTCTTCGGCCTTGCGTTGAGCATGGTGGGCGACGCCACCCTGGCCCAGGACATCGCGCAGGAAGCCTTCCTGCGGGCGTGGCGGCATGCGCTCGTGTTCGACCGGCGGCGTGGGTCGGTCGGTACCTGGGTCCTAACGATCACCCGCAACCTTGCGGTGGACGCCCTCCGGTTGCGCCGCGCCGTGGTCACCGACCCCGCCGACCTGCTCTGGGTCAACCTGGCCGACAAGAGCAGGCCGCCCGACGAGCAGGCGGGGGCGGCGGACATAAGGACCAGGATGGCGGCAGCCTTGGCTACCTTGCCCCCCGAGCAGAGCCGGGCCCTTGTCCTGGCCGCCGTGTACGGCTACACGGCCGAAGAGGTGAGCAAGGCCGAGGCGGTGCCGCTCGGCACGGCGAAGAGCCGCATCCGCCGCGGGCTGCAGCGCTTGCGGGCCATGGCCACCACGATCGACGTCAGCGGGGCGCCTGAGCTGGGAGGGAACGTTACATGACTGGGCCCTTTGGACCGGCACCTACCGGGCCCGAGCAGCGCGAGCCGAGGGCGGACCTCCCGCCCACCTGTGCGGCGGTGGAGGACGACCTGGTCGAGCTGGCGCTCGGCATGTTGATGGGCAAGCAGCGGGTCATTGCCCTGGCCCACGTAGAGGACTGCACGCGCTGCTCGGCCGAGGTGGAGGCGCTTTCGGCGGCCGCCGACCAGCTGGTGCACCTGGCACCTGCGGCAGAGCCACCGGTCGGCTTCGAGGCTCGCGTGTTCGAGCGGCTCGGCCTCGCTGGCAGGGGCGGGGCTGGAGCCGCCGGCCCGACCCCTCGTCGGGTGCGCAGGCGGCTCTTGGGCCTGCCCATGCCCGCCCTGGCTGCCGCCGCCGTGGCGCTGTTGGCGCTGGCATTCGGCCTGGGCATGCTGGCCGCGCCCGGGGCGCACCAACGTGTGCGTGGGCCTATGGAACTAATGGCCATGCACAGCACCGGGTCAGGCCGCGACGTGGGCAATGTCTTGGTCTACACCGGCAACCCGACCTGGCTGTTCATGGACATGTGGGACTTCAACTGGCACGGCGCGCTTCGTTGCCAGGTGACAGTCGACGATGGCCCGCCCGTGACCCTCGGCCAGTTCTGGCTTTCGGGGGGCCAGGGCGCCTGGGCCGAGAGCGTCAACATGCCCGCCGGCAGGCTCGTGCAAGCGAGAGTGCTTAGCGCCAGCGGAGCGGTGCTGGCGGTGGCCGACCTGAGCTGAACCGCCCCTCCCGGCCCTCCATGACCCCGCCGAGCGGCCTCGGCGCAGCGGTATCGTGGTTGGCCATGGATGCGAACGGGCTTCGGCGCGCCTTCCTGGAGTTCTTTGTCGAGCGCGGCCACGTCGAAGTGCCTTCATCGGGCTTGGTGCCGCATCACCCGAGGGCGCCACTTTTCACCAACGCCGGCATGAACCAGTTCATCTCCTATTACCTGGGCGAGGAGGTCCCTCCCTTTCCCCGTGCCACCAGCTCGCAAAAATGCGTGCGGGTCAGAGGCAAGCACGACGACATCGAACAGGTCGGCCGCACCCCCAAGCACGCCACATTTTTTGAGATGTTGGGCAATTTCAGCTTCGGCGATTATTTCAAGAAAGAGGCCATCGCTCTCGCTTGGGAGCTGCTCACCGAAGTACTCGGGCTGGACGGGGACCGCCTCTGGGTGACCGTGTACGAGGACGACGACGAAGCCGCCGCCCTGTGGGCCGACGGCATCGGCGTGCCGCGAGCGCGCATCCAACGCACCGGTGCCGACAACTTCTGGGAAATGGGCGATACAGGGCCTTGTGGCCCGTGCTCGGAGCTGCATTACGATCGCGGTGAGGAGTTCGGCGCCGGCGGTGGCCCCGTGGGTGGGGGCGAGGCGCGCTACATCGAGCTGTGGAACCTCGTGTTCCAGACCTATGACCGCCAGGCCTCAGGCGAGCTGGTCCGGCTCCCTAAGCCGGGGATTGATACCGGCGCAGGGTTTGAGCGCGTGCTCACCATATTGCAAGGGGCGCGGTCGATGTGGGAGACCGACATCCTAAGACGCCTGATCTCGACCGCCGAACGGCTGACGCGCCGACGCTACGGGGACGAAGCGGACGCCGACGTTGCCCTGCGGGTGCTGGCGGACCATGCCCGGACCATGGCGTTCCTCATCTCGGACGGCGTGTTCCCTTCCAACGAAGACCGGGGCTACGTGCTGCGCCGGATCATCCGCCGCGCCGTGCTGCGCGCCAACTCCCTCGGCACGACGGGCCTCGTGTGCCCGGGCATGGTGGCCTCGGTGGTTGAGGTGATGGGCGATGCCTACCCCGACCTAGTCCGCAACGCCGACTTCGTCGCGACCGTGGCCGCGCACGAGGAGGAAAGCTTCCGGGGCAACCTGCGCTCGGGCATGGCCCTGCTCGAAGCGGAGCTCCAAGGCGGGCGCGAGATCGGTGGTGAAACGGCGTTCAAGTTGCACGACACGCACGGTTTCCCGATCGACCTGACGCGCGAGATCGCCGGGACCCGGGGGGCCAGCGTCGACGACGCGGGTTTCGCCGCAGCGATGGAGCGCCAGCGCCAACAATCCCGGCAGGCGCAAAAAGACAAGGGGAACTCTGCGCAATTGCACCTGGCGGCTTACCGCGGGCTCGTGGAGCAGTTCGGGCCGACGGATTTTGTCGGTTACTCAACGCTCCGATCGGAAGGCCGTGTGCTGGCCGTCTTGGACGCCGACGAGGAAGGCAAAGTGGAGATCTTCCTTCACCGCTCACCCTTTTATGCGGAGTCCGGTGGCCAGGTGGGCGACACGGGCACCATTTCCACCGAGACAGGTCGCGCGCGGGTGATAGATACGACGCCCGCCCTGCCCGGGCTGCACCGCCATGTCGCCGTCATCGAGCAGGGACAACTGAACCCCGGCCAGGAGGCCTGTGCCCTGGTCGACGCCGAGCGGCGCGCCGCCATCCGGCGCAACCATACCGGCACGCACCTGCTCCACTGGGCGCTGCGCGAGGTGCTCGGCCCCCACGTCAAACAGCATGGCTCTCTCGTCGCACCTGACCGCTTGCGCTTCGATTTCAGCCACTACGCGCAGGTCAGCCGCAGCGAGCTCGACAGGGTCGAGGATCTTGTCAACGCCCAGGTCCTCGAAGACATGGGAGTCCTAACCGAGGTCATGCCCAAAGCGGAGGCCGAGGCCAAAGGCGCGATCGCGTTTTTCGGCGATAAGTACGGCGAGCACGTCCGCGTCGTGCATGCGGGTGAGCACTCGGTCGAGCTGTGCGGGGGCACGCATGTAGACAGGTTGGGGATGATCGGCCCGCTCGAAGTCATCTCCGAGAGCTCCATCGGGTCCAACCTGCGCCGCGTGGAAGCTCTCACGGGCACGGCTACCTTGGAGCGCCTTCGGGCCAACGAGGCGCGCTTGGCCCATGCCGCCAGCCTGCTCAGGGCCTCGCCTGAGGAGCTCGGGGCCGCCATCGAGCGGCGCTTGGCCCAGCTCCGCGAGGTCGAGGACCAATTGCGGGTTGCCCGCCAAGGGTCCGTCGGCTCGGAGGCGTCGGCGCTCGCGGCGACGGCCGGCGCTGGCGTGGTGGTGGCGCGCCGCGACGGCCTCGCTCCGAACGACCTGCGGGAGCTGGCGTTGGCGGTGCTCGGTCGCGATGGCGTGGACGCAGTTGTCCTCGGCGGCTGCCCCGAGGAAGGCAAGGTCACGCTGGTCGCCGCGGTCAGCAAGGCCTACCCCGTCGGCGCACCTGACGTGGTGGCAGCGGCGGCGCGCATGGTGGGCGGGGGCGGAGGTGGGCGCAACCATGAGCTCGCCATGGCCGGCGGCCGCGACGCCTCCCGACTGGACGAGGCCCTCGCGCTGGCCCGCGCGCATCTTGAGGGCGGCTCGCTGCCGGAGGGAGGTGGGTCGTCCTGAGCGCGCACGGGAGCTCATGCGGCGAGGATGACGCCGGTGCCGGCGCCCTGCCCCACGGCAGGCCGCAGCCGGCGGGGCGTGCCCTCGGGCTCGACCTCGGCGCCAAAAGGATTGGGATCGCCCTGTCCGACGACGACCGCCGCGTGGCGAGCGCGCTGACCGTCTTGTCGAGAGGCGGTTCGCACGCCGAGGACCACATAAACATCGCCCGCCTCGTAGCCGAGACCGGCGCCACCGTGGTCATCGTGGGACTGCCGCTTTCGTTGAACGGGTCGGAAGGCCCGGCCGCCGCCGCGGTGCGGGCCGAGGTTGAACAGCTGCGCCTGGTAGTCGCCGTACCCGTCGAGTGCGCAGACGAGCGCTACAGCAGCGTCGTCGCTCACCAGGCGTTGGGAGCGGCTGGTAGCCGGCGCCCGTCGGCGCGCCGCGCCATGGTGGACAAAATGGCGGCTGCTGCCATCCTGCAGACTTGGCTGGACCGCCAGCGGGCCAGGTGCTGGTCGCCCGGGCCTGCCAGCGCTTCGGTTGCCGAGCGCTGGGGCGACGTGCCGGTGGCGCGCCGCCTCCCCCGACGTGTCCACTGACCCCCAAGTGCCGGGCCCTGCCATGCGGCCCGGCACGGCTGCGCCGCCACCGGTGGCTCCGCGGGGCCAGTACCGCAGCCGTGCGGGCACCGAGCCTGTTTATGCTCTCGACGACTATGGCGAGTACCCCTCAGGTGGTCAGGGCGACTTCGAGGTGGGAGCTCCGGGTACTGGCGATTTCGGCGAGCCGGGCCCCGATGGCGGCGCGACCGAAGGCGTACCGGCAAGAGGTCCGGACGGACCGGGAACTGGTCCGGGCGTTGCGGCAACCGGTCCGGGCGTACCCGCGGGCGGCGAGGGCCAAGCGGCGACCGAGGGCGCAGAGATGGCGACCGTTGCACCGGGCGCCCCGACAGGCACCGATGGCTTGCCCGGGGGCCAGGCCGTTCGCCGGGGCCGGCGGCGGCACTGGGGGCGTACGGTGGCGCTCGTAGTCGCGGTCGCCTTGGTTGTCGTCGCGGGCGTCGGTTTCGTGCGGGTGAACGATGACATCAACCCACCGGGCCACCCGGGCCGAGTGGTGACGGTGACCTTGCCTCGCGGCTCGTCCACCGTCCACATAGCCCATTTGTTGGCCGACGCCGAAGTTATCCACGGTCCGGACGTGTTCGCCGCCTACGTCAAGTTGAAAGGGGCCGGCCCGTTGCTGGCCGGGACCTACCGGTTGGCGACGAACGAGGGCTACGGGGCCGTGATCTCGGCCCTCCAAAGCGGGCCCCCGCCAGCCCTCACATACACGCTGGTGGTGCCCGAAGGCTTTACGGTGCGCCAGATCGCCGCGGCAGTGGCGCGCCTGCCGGTCGGGATAACGGTGGCGCATTTCCTCGCCGCCACCCACGTGGTCCGCTCGCCCTATGAGCCCCGCACGAAGCACAACCTCGAAGGGCTCCTTTTCCCCGCTACCTACCCGGTGCCCAGGGGAGAGACAGCCGTGGGCTTGGTGCGATGGATGGTGAGGACCTTTGACCGCCACGCCACCGCCCTCGGGCTGAGCAACGGGGCCCGCCGGCTCGGGTACAGCCCCTACCAGGTTGTGAAGGTTGCGTCGATCGTGGAACGGGAGGCCAAGTTCAATGAGGACCGGGGCCCGATAGCCAGCGCCATCTACAACCGCCTCGCCGCGCGCATGCCTATCGGGGCCGAGTCCACGCTGCTGTACGCCGACCCGAACGGCTCAAACGACCCCACCACCGCAAGCCCCTACAACACTTTGCTCCATAAGGGCCTGCCTCCCACGCCTATCTCGAGCCCGGGCCTCCCTTCACTGGAGGCCGCCCTCAACCCGCCGGACACGACATTCCTTTACTGGGTGGAGGTCGACCCGGACGGCAAAATGGGCTTCGGCACGACACCAGCGCAGTTCAGGCAGCTCCAGCACGAGTGCCGGGTGGCGCACCTGTGCTGAGCGGCGACGCGAGGCGTAGCCATGCTCCGCGCCTGCGCGGCCGGATGGGCACTTGGCCGGCAGCTACCACGGCCGTCGCCGGCGTGATCGGCGACCCGATCGAGCACTCCTTGTCGCCCGTTCTGCACAATGCGGCGCTCGTCGAGCTCGGCTTGGACTGGGCGTACGTTGCGTTCCCCGTGCCCGCCGGGCGCGGCCAAGAGGCCGTCGCTGGTATGGGCGCGCTCGGGATCCGCGGCTTGTCGGTCACCATGCCGCACAAGGCGGCCGCGGCCGCAGCTTGCCATGAGCTGACGCCGGTCGCCAGCCGCCTCGGGGTCGCCAACACCGTCACCAATGCGGGTGGTCGGCTGCTTGGCGACAGTACGGACGGGCTTGGTTTCCTGGACTCATTGGCCGAGCTGGGGTGGTCGCCGCGCGGCCGGTCATGCCTGGTGCTCGGTGCCGGTGGCGCCGCCCGAGCCGTGGTGCTGGCCCTGGCCGAAGCGGGAGCGAGGCGGGTAGAGGTGGTGGCGCGCCAGCCCGCGCAGGCCTCGGTCGCGGCCGCGCTCGCCGGGGGCGCGGGAGTAGTCGGCTCGGTCGATGCCCTCGAGTCGGTACAGGATGCCGAGCTCGTAGTCAATGCGACGCCGGTCGGGATGGACGGCATGAGCCTGGAAAGTGTGGAACCTGTTGAAGCGGGCGGTCGAGGCGGGCGCGGCCGCCGCGATCGTGGCACCCTCGGTTACGACCGCCACAACGGGTTGCCGTTCGGCCTCGACGAGAAGTGGCTCGGGCCAGGCCAACTGGTCGCCGACCTGATCTATGCCCCGTCCGTAACCCCGTTGTTGGCGGCAGCCCGGTACCGGGGCGCCGGTACCTGCAATGGGCTCGGGATGCTTATCCACCAAGCGGCGCGCCAGGTGCGGGCCTGGACTGGTCGGGACGCGCCGGTGGAGGTCATGTCCGCTGCCGCACTCCGCGAGCTGCGCAAGAGGGCAGGCCCCGGGGAGGCTAGAGGGCCTTCCTCAACTTCGGCCGCGAAGTTGCCGAAGTAGTCGCCATAGGAACCGGAGGTTACCGTGTCGCTTGAAGGTACGCTCGAGACAATTGCACTGCCAGATGTCCTGGCGCTCCTGTCCGTCACCGCCAAATCGGGCGAGCTGCGGGTCGAGGCCGGCGGCGGTGCCGGCAGCATTTGGTTTGACGCTGGCCGCCTGGCTGGGTACGAAGTTGGCAGCCACCGGACACCGGTTGACGCCCTGTTCGCGCTCCTCCGGCTAAGCGAGGGCAGTTTCAAGTTCCATACCGGGGTGCAGCCCCACAATGCCATTGCGCCCGAGGAAGTCGCTCCCCTGCTCGAGGAGGCGGAGAGCCGCCTGATGCAGTGGCCGGGCATCGCGGCCGTTGTGCCTTCCCTGTTCTGCGAGCTGCGGCTCGAGGACTCGATCGACGCGAGCGTCACATTGCGGCCCGACCAGTGGCAGCTCGTGGCAACGATCGGCGGTGGCCGCCCGGTCGTAGAGGTGCTCAGCCTGCGCAACCTGGGCGAGTACGACGGCTGCCGGGCGGTGAAGGAGCTCGTGGACCTCAACCTTGTGCGCGTCGGCGACGCCGGGGCGCCCTCAGAGGTGCCCTTCGGCGATGAGCCCTTTGCCGAGGCGTCTTTCGCCGAGGTGCCCTTCGCCGGGGTGCCCCTCGCCGACGCCCCAGCCGCTAGCAGCTTTGACCTCTCTGAGCCTCCCCCTCCGCCGGCCTCCGACGAGGCTGTGCAGTGGCACGAGGCAGACGCGCCCGATGGGCGTGAGGTTGCCGACCTGTCTGAGGTTTGGGACGGTGAGCCCGCTCCGGTAGCGGTGGCGACCGAGCAGGTCGAGGCAAAGCCGGCGGCGGAGCCCGAAGCACCGGGCCAGCCGGTGAACCGCGGGCTGCTCTTGAAGTTCCTCGGGTCGGCCCGCAACTAAGCGCCTGGCCGCCAGCCGCACCGCCACCGGCCGCACCGGCCGCCAGCCGCTCGGGAGGTCAGCCGCTCGGAGGCCAGCCGCTCGGGCCCGCTCGGCTTGGCGGGGCGGTGTCATTTTCGGGCTCCCGCGCGGGGTGCCCATTTCGGCGACAACTGTACAGAGCACCCGCTCCGCGGGGCCGGGGGCGCGCGGCTTTGAGCCGCTCGCCCCGGAGTCGCGTACAGTTGTACAGCGGTTTCCGGGGGTAGAACGTCGGCCCCGAACCGGGCTGTGCGCCCGCCCCAGTGCGCTCAATCTCCCAGGCCAAGATGCCGAGGACCTGTAGGTGAGGGTGGAGCCGCGCTTCGGTAGCGCTAGGGGAGGCAATGGACACACGAGTGCATGACCGCGACGGTGTCCTCTCAGAAGACGAGCAACTGGGCGTAGTCCTCGTCAAGAGCGGCATCATCACGATCGACCAGCTCGGTGAGGCGCTTGGCCGGGCTCGGGACCGCGGCGTCAACCTTGCCCGGGTGCTGATCGAAGACAAGCTGCTCACCGAGGAACAGTTCGTCGGCACGCTGGCCGAGCAACTGGGCCTCGAGTTTGTCGATCTCGCAACCTACCCCGTGGACCCCCAAGCCGTGCGCCTGGTGAGCGACACGCTGTGCCGGCGCTACCTGGCGCTGCCGATCGGGTGGTGGGAAGGCCGCCTGATCGTAGCGATGGCCGACCCCTCCAACGTGTTCGCCATCGACGACATCCGCACCATCACCGGCGCCGAGGTGCGTCAGGTCGTGGCCACGGCCGAGGCGGTCGCCGCGGCGATAAACAAGTACCACCGCAGGGACACCGAGGCCGAGCATGTCAGTGCAGAGGCTGCGGCTAGCAGCACGTCGATCGAGGACGACCGCCTCTCCCACGTAAAAGAGGTACGCGAGGACGCTCCCATCG
>DATJST010000352.1:0-3668 GCA_035503975.1 Acidimicrobiales bacterium
TGCGACGGCGGGGTCAGCGACGGCGGCTACAACCTCGCCGACGATGGGTCATGCCCATTCAGCGCCACGTCGCTGTCAGACACCTCGGCCGGCCTCGACCCGACCGGCCTGCAGGACAACGGGGGGCCGACCCAGACCATCGCCTTGGAGGCGGGCAGCGCCGCCATCGGACACGTGACGTCGGTAGCGGACTGCACCGGCAACGACCAGCGCGGCGTGCCCTTGCCCACCCCCTGCGATATCGGAGCCATGGAAACACCTCTGCTCTCGGTCTCACCGTCGACAGTGGCACCAGGAGGCGAAGTGGTGCTCACCTTCAGCGGCTTCGCACCGGACGCGTCCGTTGCCCTTCACCTCGGTACAGCCACAGGCACCGTACTCGGCACCTTCAAGATGAGCCCGACCGGCGGGCTCGCCACCGGGCAGGAAACGGTCAAGTCGACTTACGAACCGCAGAAGTACGAGCTGTACGCGGTCAGCGGCGTTGATACGGCCGAAACAACCATTACCGTGACCTGAGCTTCGAGGGTCTATTCGCCTGCCGGCATTATGTCACCCCCAGCGTGGAAAGGGAACCCTGTTCGAGGCCCCTTTCCCTTTTATTCCCAGCCGCTCCAGGCCAGACCGGCACCTTGCTGGTCCATTTGCCAGCGTTTGGTCTCTGCGCGGCTCAGTTCGCCGAGGGCGACGGCGATGGCTGCGCCTAAGTCAGCGCAATGGTCCACTTCGTCAGAGGTCAGGTCCAGTCGGGGTCTTCATTCACTCGCCGTACCGTCCTCACTGGTGATGTCGATGAGCGAGGCGGCGATGCGGGGGACTCGGCCGGGGTCCGCGATGGCATCGATCTCGACGATCCGGTCGTTGTGGACAGTGAAGCCCATCACGGTCACGGGTCGTCCGCTCGCCGTGACGACGACCCCGGCTCCGCCGTTGACGACCGCAGGGTGTACGCGGACGACGGGGCGGGCGAGGACCGCCAGTCCCTTGGACGCCTGCTCGGCTACCGACGCGGCCCCCTGAACCATCATGGACGCACCTCGAAGCCGGGGGCCGGCGTCGATCCGGAGAATGACGTCGGGGTGGAGCACGGCGACCAGGCCGTCGAAGTCCCCGTGGCGGGCAGCGGCGAAGAAGGCGTCGACCACGTGCCGCTGGCGTGTGAGGTCGACGTCGAGGTCGGCAGGCTCAGCACCCTTGACCCGGCGGCGGGCTCGGCTGGCGAGTTGCCTGGTCGCGGAGGCAGTTCGGTCAACCAGAGGGGCGATCTCCTCGAAGGGCAAGTCGAATAGGTCGTGGAGCACGAACGCCAAGCGCTCAGCGGGGGTGAGCGTGTCGAGCACGACGAGCAGCGCAAGACTGACCGAATCAGCAAGCAGGGCTTCCTCGGCCGGGTCGGCGGCCGCCGCCGGGCGGACCACTGGGTCCGGGACATGCACACCGAGGGGCTCCTCCCGGTGGAGGCCGCGAGTTCGGAGCATGTTCAAGCACACCCTCGCCACAATCGTGGTCAGCCATCCACCCAGGTTCCCGACATCGTCGGTCCCAGCCCGACTGACCCGCACCCATGCGTCTTGGACAGCGTCGTCGGCCTCCGCGAGGGAGCCGAGCATCCGATAGGCGACACTTTGGAGCCGGGGCCGGTGCTCCTCAAAGCGGTCAGCCAGCCACTGCACTTGGTCCATCGGTCACATCCTCGCGTTCCCAGGGGTCAATACCACTGACCCGCCGGGCACCGCCGGTGTGACAACCGCCCGCGAGGAGAGGAGAGCGACGGTGCGCGTCTTTGTCGTGGGAGCGACCGGAGCGATCGGCGCCCGGCTCGTCCCGCAGTTGATCGCGGCTGGCCACGAGGTGACCGGCACCTTCAGATCCCCAGAGAAAGCGCGGCTGCTCGCCTCGCAGGGAGCCGAGGCGCTAGCGCTCGACGTCCTCGACGAGCCGGCGGTGCGCGAGGCGGTGCTCGCCGCAAAGCCTGACGCCATCGTTCACCAGGCAACGGCGCTCTCCGGTGGCGGCTTCTCCCGAAAGCTCGACAAAGGGTTCGCCCAGACCAACCGGCTGCGCACCGAAGGCACCGACAACCTGCTCGCCGCGGCCCGCCAGGCCGGCGTGGGACGCTTCGTCGCCCAGAGCTTCGCCCCCTACCGCTACGCCCGCCAAGGCGGGATGGTCAAGACCGAAGACGACCCGCTCGATCCCGCCCCGGCTGCGGGCTCGGAGGGAACCAATGCCGCCATGGCGCACGTCGATGAGGCGGTCACCGAATTCGGCGGGATCGCGCTGCGCTACGGCGGCTTTTATGGTGCCGATAACGACGCATTCGTCAAGCCGGTGCGCAAACGCCGGTTCCCGATCGTCGGCAGCGGTGAGGGCGTCATGTCCTTCGTCCATGTCGACGACGCGGCCGCCGCGACCGTCCTCGCTGTCGAACACGACGGATCGGGCGTCTACAACATCGTCGACGACGACCCTGCCCCCCTCCGGGAATGGCTGCCCGTCCTCGCCCAAGCCCTCGAGGCCAAGCCGCCCCGTCACGCACCCGCCTGGATGGCCAGGCTCATCGCTGGCGAGGGCGGCGTGCTCATGGGTGAACAGGCGCGCGGCGCCTCAAACGCTAAGGCCAAAAAGGAACTCGACTGGATACTGCGCTACCCGACCTGGCGTCAGGGCTTCTTCATGGCCTACTCGAAGTCGTGAGTGGGTCGCAACGTCCCACAAACGCCAACCGTTCATCTCTGTTCCGGCGTCTCAGAAACATTCGCGAGACACCGCGGAGGATGGGTCTTCCGGTCTGTGCGAAATCCATCTCCCCGTGACCACTGCTGCAAGGCTAACGAGCTTCGCACGGCTTCGGCGGCGGTCCTGCTTAGCGGTGGCATCGACAGCGCCGTCAGTGTCGTACTTTTCGGACCCCAGGGCTGGAGTGGACCTATAACGGCACGTATCGGGCGCTCGATAATCTCGCCGGCGGTCGCTGACACGAGAAGTGTAGATATGCGTGCCCAGAGATTCCCAAAGCCGTTATTATGCGCTCGTCTTCTGAGTGCGCGTTCTGCACTATGACTTCTTCGAGCTACTCAGAGATCTTTTACGCGAGAACCGTCGTTATCGGACGAACTTCACAAGCCACAGCTCCGGATTATTGAGCGCAATTATGTTGCGGACCGTACCTTCGACTTCGCCGGTTGTCGTGCGCCAGCCCATTCAACCGGAGAAGCGCGCCGTGCAGTCGTGCCCTCTCACGTACCTCCCAGCGCTACGGTTGTTCCACACGTGCGTCGTGGCGTCTTCAAAGAGGTACGCAAGGAGGATCGCTCCCGTGAACAAGGATGACTTCGACCCACCTGACGACGACACAACCAATGAGGCAGGCGAGTCGCCGGATTCCGATTTGACCTATCCCCAGGACAATCCGCCGTTCGACCTTGACGATCCACCCTTTGGGTGGCGTTTAACGATCCCCGAAGACCCCAACGAGGAACCTAAATTACGTGGTCTCTTCTGTCTCGTCGTGGAGATCGGGCGGTAAGAAGGCGTTGGCGTCGGGGACTTCGATGCTAACGACGCGTTCCGGCCTCCAGTCGAGCGCGACCAGGCTTTGACACCGGGCGCCGTAGCAGCTTTGGTCGTGGTGTGGCCCCCCGGGAGCTCTTTGTCGGTGAGCTGCA
>DATJST010000353.1:0-10102 GCA_035503975.1 Acidimicrobiales bacterium
CCCTGGCTAGCCTGACGTAAGGAGTTAGGTTTGCCAAACGGCTCCGGGAGGTCCTGGGAGTGCAGCCCCGATCGGCTTGGCGGCATGCCGTCAGCATCGTCGCGGTCTTGGCGGTAGGCCTGCCCGGGCTTGGTGGCGCGACCTGGCGTGACGCGACGGTGCGGACGAGCTCCTCGGCGACTGGCGCGAGTGCCTCGGACTACCTCTACTGGGCGACCGAGGCTGGGACCATCGGACGGGCTGGCACCGACGGCTCCGGCGTCGACACGTCGTTCGTCAGTACGGGAGTGCTGAGCGCCCCATGCGGGGTGGCCATCGCCGACGGTTACATCTACTGGGCCGAGGACAAGACCGGGTCGATCTGGCGGGCGGACCTCGACGGCGGGCACGCGGCCCGGATAGTCACGGGCGCCACCCAGCCCTGCGGGCTGGCCACCAGCGGCGGCTACCTCTACTGGGCCAACGAGAGCAGCATCGGGCGTGCCGCGCTCGACGGTTCGGGCGCCGACAACCAGTTCATCGCCAACGCCGGGCTCGGAGTGGACGCCGTCGCCATTGGTGGCAACTACCTCTACTGGACCGAGAGCGGCAGCGATGGTGGCGGCGGCGCCATGGGGTCGGTCGGGCGCGCTGAGCTTAACGGCTCGGCGCCAGAACCGTCGTTCATCGCCCATGCCGGCCCGACCGCTGACGGCGTCGCCGTGGCGGGTGACGACCTGTACTGGGGCTGGTCCACCGACAACGAGCCTGATGACGCCGGCATAGGCCGGTCGAGCGTGGGCGGCTCGGGTGTGAGCACGACCTTCGTCCATATCACGACCAAGGTCGAAAGCGCCGCCGTGTCCGGGGTGGCCGTGGCTGGCGGCTACATCTACTGGGGCGACAACCAGTTCCAGACGATCGGGCGCGCTGCCCTCGAGGGCTCGGGGGCCACCGACGACTTCGTGAGCGGGGTGGGGCAGGTCGAAGGGCTCGCGGTCGGCCCGGGGCCAGGGGGCTCGGGCGGAGGGAGCGGTGGCAGCGGCGGGGGCGGGGGTGGGTCGGGGACCGGGTCGGGGACCAGCCCGGGGCTGCCGCCGGGGTCGTACTACACAAAGGGCAACATCGTCACCTTCACCAGCGGCGTGTCCCGCTGGGTGGTGCCCAACGGCGTTACCAGTATCCAGGTTTATGCCTATGGGGGCGGAGGGGGACGCGGCGCACCATCGTCCAAGCACAGCAGTGACGGGTCACGCGGAGGAGACGGGGCCCTCGTCGTCGCTGGGTTGGCCGTCAAAGAGGGCGACCAGTTCGAGGTCGTCGTGGGCCAAGCGGGACAGGACGGGACTTTCAAAGGGACCGACACCAACGGTGGGTTCCCGGACGGCGGCATGGGCAAGGGTGGCGGTGGCGGCGGCGGTGGCTGGTCGGGGCTCTGCCCCGCCAATGACACGACCGAGACCCGCCTCGGCCAGCAGTGCTTGATCATCTCTGGGGGCGGGGGTGGGGGCGGCTCGGACGGCGACAAGTACAACAGCGGGGGCAAAGGCGGCCAGGAAGGCACCAATAACGGTAACGGCTATCAGGCTGGGAGCGGGCCCGGAGGCGGCGGTGGGACCGGCGGGACGGCCGGGGGTTATGAGGATCCCGGCCGCGGTGGGACTGGCGACCCCGGAAACTTCGCTGGCCACGAAGGACAGGACGGCGTCAGGACCCAGGGCGGGGCTGGCGGCCAGGGGGGCGAGAGCATCGGTGGTGGCGGCGGTGGCGGTGGGGGTGCCGACGGAGGGGGCGGTGGTGGTGGCGGCGCCTGGGGAGGACCTTCCAAAGGTGGGTACACGGGTGGCGGTGGCGGCGGTGCCGGTGGCTCAGGAGTCGGCGGGGCAACCGCTCTCATCACCAAGGACCCTGGGGGCGCCGGCGACGGCGTCGTCAGGATCTACCTCAGGCGGACCAAGAGCTCCTGAACCGGCCCTGTCCCAGGCCTTGTGGCTCGATGGGCCCTGTCTCGGAAGAACGGGTGCGGCCGGGCTTAGGCGAACTAGGGGAGGCGTGGGCCAGGATCTCGTCGGTGGTCTTGGTCCAGCTGAACGGGCGGCACCGATCGTTGCACCCGTCGATGAACGGGCGGATGGCGGCGATGAGGTCGGCCCCGCTGCGGAAGCTGCCCCGGCGTATGGCCTGTCGGGTGATTATGCCGAAGAAGACCTCGACGAGGTTGAGCCAGGAACTGACGGATATTGGCGCTGAGAACTGGGGAAATTCCCGGCGCAGTGCTCGGAGCGAGCGCCCATAGTACCCAGCTCGCGAAGCTGGGCGCTTGGCGCCAGCTCAGTGGGATTGTTGCTCGGCGTTGTGGTTCCTCGGCAACCCGACGTCGGCCGGCATGCACGCCAGCACGCTGCAGTTCACCGCTGCCAACGCTGGGAAAATACCAGTACCCGTGCACCGTCCCGGGCCATGCGCAAAAGGGCACGCGTGGGGCGTTCGTCGTGGGTCGGCTGAACAAACGCCGCAGCGTAATCGGACATATGCAAGGCCCTGCTATCCGGCGACGATGGCTCAGCAGGCCGGAGACCAAGGAGTGCGGCGCCAACAAGTGCGAGAGCAGCGAAGCCGGGGAGGGCGAAGGTTGCCACCCTCGGGCCGAACCAGAGCTCGAACATCGGCACGTCGTCACCGGCGCGCCGTTGGAAGACGCCGAGTGGGCAACCTTTGGCGGCCACAAGGGCTACGCCTTCTCCTACCAGCACCGCAATGGAAGCTCGAAGCCAGGCGTCCCGTCGTCGAGCCAGCGCGCAGAACCAGACGTAGCCGAGGCAGACGAGCTCTCCGGCCCCGATCGCGTAGTGGACGACCCGCAAGGTCCGCGCCGGGCAGCTCAACCTCCCTTCGCCATCCCCAACGATGGGCTCCACGAGCCCATCCTGGCTCAATTAGGCTGAGCCCGCGGCCCTGGTGGCTAGGCGCACAAGGCTTGTTATGTGCGCTCGGAACACCTGTACCTTCAAGGAGCATCCGTCATGGTGAGGGACAAGGGCGCCGACGGACCAGCACTGACCGTGGTAGCTCCTTGGTCGGCACGGCGTCCCGGTGACGGCACACTCCCTGCCGATTATCGGGTCGTCCCGACGTGCCCTCCGTCGTTCTGTGCGCCCGGGAACCGGCGGTTGAGGGTGCGTCGGCGTCGAAAGGCGAAGATCGCTGAGCCCGCCGGAGCCGCATGGCGAACCCGAAGGCAGCCGTCCTACCGTTTGAGGCACCACCGAGGAAGGAAGCCGTTCATGGCAGCAGGCCCTGCGTCCAAGGAGATCGATGCCATCATCGCCCGTTCCGATGACTGGCGGGGGGAGACGCTCGCACGGCTACGCGCCGTCGTCACAACGGCTGACCCGGCCGTGACCGAGGAGGTGAAATGGAAGAAGCCGTCGCGCCCAGAGGGCGTTCCCGTGTGGTCTCACGAGGGGATCATCTGCATGGGCGAGATCCTCAAGGGCGCGGTAAGACTGACCTTCCCAAAAGGCGCGGCGATCGAAGACCCGGAGGGGTTGTTCAACACCCGCCTGGAGAGCAAAGCCGTTCGCGCCATCGATATCCGAGCAGGTGACGCCGTACGTGCGGACGCGCTCGCGGCTCTTGTAAGCGAGGCTATCCGTTTGAACAAATCTGGCCGCGACAGGACTGGTCGGTCGTGAGCACCTGGGCTGAGTTCGCCGATGCGGAGCCGGACCTGGCCGCCTTCGCTCGGGACCGGATGGACGGTCGGATCGTGTACCAGGCGACGCTCCGCCCTGATGGGGGACCGCGGGTACACCCCGTCTCCCCATGGGTCGCTGCCGGAGTGTTGTGCGTCTCGTTCCGTGACACCAGCCCTAAGGTTCGCGAGGTGGCCCGCGACGCCCGCTATGCGTTGCACACCGCGCAGCCCTGGGACGACCACGCTGGCAAGTTCGGCGAGTTCATGGCCCGCGGACGGCTCGAACCGATCCCCACTTCACACCCCGCGGTGACAGGGCCCCACGCTCTGCCCCCCTACCCGCTCGTGCACTACATGTGCTCGATCGAAGAGGCCGTCGCGACGGAGTATTCCGAAGACGAGATGCCTGTCTATCGACGCTGGAAGTCGCCACCACCTGACGCGACGGGATAACGGCGCCGGCGTCCACCAGGCGGCCATTCTCACCCTGGTCTCGATCGGGCCCTCCCGGGTAGCCACACCGTTTACCCCTCTTCACCGCCAGCTCGTAACGGGCCTGTGGCCGGCGTCAACTGTTCCAGGTCGGCCCAGTATGTTTGGCCGAAAAACGATGGACCTCTAAGGAGAATCCGCCCCGATCGGACGGGAATGTTCTTCACAAACTGGACAGAGTTGCGCGCCATAATTGCGACCGGGCCAGGGGGTGTGACCCATCGGGTACCGGTGTAAGACCGGCGCCTGTTGTCGATGAGGGCTCTGCGCCCCGCCTCTGGGCTCAATCCTGGCGGTAGGCGTCAGCCGCGCTGGCAAAGTCCGCTCTGGCCCAGCTGAGCGTGCCTGACCGAAGGTCCTCTAGCACCTCCCGCACCCATGCGAGCTCTGCAGCTGTCACTGCGCGCTGGTACTCGGTCTCGATGAGGGCGACCCTCGGGACCGTCTGCGAATACCGCTCCAAGGACTCCTCCAGCTCGGCAACCGTCGCTTTCAAGCGCTCTCCACGCTGTGCGAGGTTGTGCGCCGCCGCTTCCGGCCCAAGGAGCATGAGGAACGACAGCGCCGCTGGGAACTCCGGGAACTCGTTGCGGGGGGTGGAGACCATTTCGGCCAAGCGCTCGAGCAGCAGTTCGCGACCTTGGTCGGTGATCTCGTAGACCGTTCGCTCCGGGTACTGCTGGTCGCGTTCGGTCTGGCGCACCGCCACTGCGCCGGCATTGCGGAGCCTCTTGATCGCGGCATAGAGGTTCGCTCGCTGCCCAACTCGGACCACTTGGTCCTTGCCCCACTCCTTGAGCAGGCGCTCCATGCGGTAGGGGTGCAAGGGGCCGCCGAACAGGAGGCCCAAGACAGCGAGGTCCAAAGGGGACCCTCTGGCCGGGCCTGTCACGCCATGAGCCTAGCTCCAGCTAGTCGGTGGGCAGCTAGTTATACTACAACTAGTAATGCATCGACTAGACACAATTGGCTGAACAATGCCGCCGGACAAGACCAGCAAACCGCATCGCGGCCTCCTCCCGATGGAGGGCCCGATCGCCCGCCGCTACGCGGCGCTACGCCGCAGCGACAAGCAGATGGAGTTGTACCAACGGCAAGCTGGAGAGCTCACCGCCGGGTTAGCTGAGGGCGCCGCGGTGCTGGAAGTGGCGCCCGGCCCGGGGTACCTGGCAATCGAGATGGCGCGACCGGGGCGCGTCCGAGTCGTCGGGCTCGACGCTAGCCGGACCTTCGTGGAGCTAGCCTCTGCGGCTGCACGGGAGTCCGGCGTGAGGGTCGAGTTCCGGGCCGGCGACGCCGCCGACATGCCCTTTGACGCGAGCGCCTTCGACCTCGTTGTCAGCCAGGCGGCGTTCAAGAACTTCGCACGCCCCGCCCGAGCCTTGGAGGAGATGTACCGCGTCCTCCGGCCCGGGGGAACTGTCATCATCCAGGACATGAGCCGGGACGCCTCCCCCTCCGACATCGCCAAGGAGGTCAGGGGCATGGGTGTCGGCCGGTTCAGCGCAGCCGTGACCAAGCTGATCCTTGGCGGCTTGCGTCGGCGTGCCTACTCTGCCGCGCAGTTCCGTCAGCTTGTCGCCGATAGTTCGTTCAGGACCTGCGAGATCAGCGCCGAGGGCATCGGGTTGGAGCTGAAGATGAGCAAGCCGTCGGCGACGACATGAAGAGCTAGGCACTCCGCGTCGAGCCATGACACCCGATCTAGTGCAGAAAGCCCAACGTCTTCCTGACCAGGCTCGTCGCGCCAGTCATCGGTCTGGCCTGGACCGGCACTTGAGCCTTCGAGGGGCGCCAGGATCATTGCTATTTGCCAGCCAGAACTCTGGGTTGTTAGGGCGGGTTCGTCGATTTCGACCGATGAGTTGACGACGTCCCTAGAGTCAAATGGCTATGGCTAAGGTACTGACTCACATGTGCATGTCGCTGGACGGGTTCGTCGCCCGCCCTGACGACAACCCGGGGGAGTTGTTCGACTGGTACTGGGGCGGCGATGTCGTCGTGCCCAGCGCGCAGGAGAGAATGAACTTCTCGGTTGATGCGGCGAGTGCTCCGCTGTTGCGGGATCTTACTTCAAGCTGTGGCGCGATCGTGGCCGGCCGTCGGCTGTTCGATCAGACCGATGGCTGGGGCGATAACCACCCTGCCGGCGCGCCCGTGGTCGTCGTGACCCATCGTCCGCTGCCGGCAGTGGCCGCAGCGCGGTTCCCGCGCACGACCTTCACGGGCAGCGTCGAAGAGGCGATCACGACGGCGAAGGGGATCGCCGCCGACAAGTCGGTCATGATCGCCAGCGCAGACATCATCCAGCAGGCGCTGAAACTCGGCCTCGTCGACCAGATCTGTATCAGCCAGGTGCCAGTCCTGTTCGGTAGCGGCATCCGCTACTTCGGGCCACTGGCCGGCCACGTCATGCTCGAGGACCCCGTGGTCGTGCAAGGCAGGCGTGCGCTCCATCTCCGTTACCAGGTGCGCCACTGACGAGGGCCTGCACCCGCCGCTCATGCTCGGCCTTTAGGCGAAGGGCATCGTTGACCCATGCACTGGTACTGGTGGCGCTCGCGACTTTCCCGGCCGATGGGCGCTGATGCGAACCGTCGCCGACGACGGTGGTGGAGGCGCCAGGGAAGAGGTCGATGTCGAAGGCGACGTCCAAGTGGCTACCCATTTGCGTCAAGTAGTCATCTGTGGGCTTTGGTAACCGATGACCGTTTGGAGGGGGCCCACCACGGTGTTGTTCCCTGTGGTGATGTCATGCCGATGTTCGATGAGATCGGCGGTCACTACCGGTATGAGCCCGCCGCACGGGGCGACGTCGGCCCCAGGCCCTTGCCGAGGCGGCCTACCCCATGCAGCCCGCGCACAACCAGCTCTGCGGACCTTGGGGCGCAGCCAGTAGCTCGGTGATGCTTGTCCCCTTGGCCAGGCCGGCAGCGAACGTCGAGCCGTTGGGGCAGATCGTCGTCGGCGTGAGCGTCGTGGCGTCGAGCCCGGAAGTGGCCTGGAAGTTCAACGGCTCGTCGCCGGGAGGAGGCGGGATCGGCCCGAATGAAGTGCAGTACCGCACGGGTATCGATCCTGGTGCCGTGGCCACGGCCGCGTTGGCGAGGTTGGTCCCGGAGAGGACCGCCCTGGAGAAGTTCGCCCCCTGGAGGCAGGTCGCCGCCAGCGAGGCTGCCATGCCCCCGTCGCCCGGGGGGCCGAGTTGCGCCCCGGTGAAGTTCACATTGACCAGACAGGCGGCATCGAACACGGCCCCTTGTAGGTTGGAGTTCTGGAACGACAGGCCGGCCAGGTAAGCGTTGCTGAAATTGGCTTGTTGCAGTGTGGCGGCACTGTTGATGGTCGTTCCCGCTCCGCTCAGGTTGGCGAAGGAAAAGTCGACGGCGAAGAGATCGGCCTGGTCGAGCGTGACGTTCTGCATGATGGCATAGGCCAGCACAGCCGCGGCGGTCCCGGCCGTTCCTCCGAGCCGGGCTCCGGTGAGGTCCGAAAAGCTGAGGTCTGCCCCAGTGAGGTTGGCACCGAGCAGGACGGCAGAGTTGAGGTCGGTATTGCTCAGGTTCGCGCCGCTCATATCGGCTCCAGAGAAGTTGCTGCCGCCAGAGAGGTCGCCCCGCGTTGACAGCGAGCCGATAACACAACCGCTCATTATGCAGTTCGAGAGGTCGGCGCCGGCCGCCGAGACCCCGGTGCCCCATATCAATTTCGTAAGGTTCGCGCCCCGGAAGACAGCGCCGCTGAGGTTCGCGCCGGTAAGGTCCGTGGCGTCGAGGCTGGCCCCGACGAAGACGGTCTCAGCCAAGGTCGCCTGACGGAAACTAGTCCCGTCCAGGTTGGCGTAGCTGAAGTCCGCACCTGTCAGGTCGACGCCGGCGAAGTCCAGGCCGCTCAGGTCGGCATAGCTGAAGTCGGCACCGCGCGCCTGCTTGGCTTCCAGTACGTCGGCATACCCAGGGCTCACGAGCTCGCTCGACAGGGTCGTCAGGTACCCGTCGCCGGCCCCGTACGTGAGGCAGGCGATCGGAGGGTGCGGTATATAGCCGAGCTGAGCCCACTCGTCGCTCTTCGTGTCCAGGACTGACCAAGTGCTTGGCCCGTCAAGCCCGGATATCGCGATCTCGGAGGCGCTAGCCGGGTCGGGGGTGCCAACCAGTATCCCCAGGCTGGCCAGCCCGCTGCACCAGGTGAGGTTCAACGGCCCGGGGGCAGGTCCGGCTGTCGGCAGGCAGACCAGGTAGTTGCCTGACGTAGTGAGATACAGGATGACCGCTTCGCCGGAGGCCACCTCGGCCGCCGTTACCGAGGGCACCAGGTACGAGCCCTGGCTGACGATGGTGAGGAAGTAGCGCTCGCCGGACGTGTTAGTCGACTCGAATGTGTACTTACCGGCGAAAACGGCGCTCATCGGGTCTTTTCTACCACTGCCTTGGTTCTACCGGTGCCTTGGTTCTACCGGTGCCTTGGTTCTACCGCTGCCTTGGTTCTACCGCTGCCTTCGCTAGCTCGCCTGGTACTCGAGGTTCGTCACGACGTTGAGGTAGCCGGTGGCCCCGCCGGAGGGCGGCACCACGCTCAGCTGTGCCTGGTCGAACAGGAAGTCGAACCCAGGGATCCTCGGTAGCGGTACTCCCACTTGGCCGATCTCTGACAGTAACCGCATCCAGTTGGCCTCCAGCGTCAGCCAGATAAAGCCGAAATTGATGCTGTCCACATTTGGAAAGGTGGACGAAACGAACGTGGCTGTAGGTGCCACGTCGAGAGGCTGAGAAAAAGTGAAGGTGACCGTCTGAGTAGTGCCGGTGGACGAGATCGCGAGCCCCAGGCTTTCCAATACGTACTCTTGGGCCACGTCGAACGTGATGACCGGGATGCTGTTGCCCTGTGACACGACATTTAGGACGCACTGCACATTTTGCGTCACGACTGCGGCTGGAGCGCCGGCGTACTGCTCGATCATGGCGTAGTAGGGCTCCAGGCCGGTGTTGGCGTTTCGGAGGTTTTGCTCGAAACCGGCCTGGGTGACGAACGAGTCACCCGACAGGCTCGTCAGTGCCGGTCCCAGCTCGGACCACGAGGTCGCGCCCATGGCCTGCTGGATCAGGGCCAGGTTCGCCGAGGTCAGTTGGTAGATCGTCCCGAACACGACGGTCGGCGCGGCGATGGCGCTCACCGCCGCCGTCATTAGGTCGTCCGGGTACGTCTGCTGGAGGACGGCAAGTGGCGTGCCCTTGTACGAGTCGGTCTCGAGCATTGCGGGGTCGGAGATCTCACCCGAGGTGATCGTCGTGCTCAGGGCCTTCGCCTGGAAGAACCCCCAAAACAGGGCGTCGAACTCGTAGTCCTGCGCGTTGTAGGCGACGTGCGGCTGCGGGGAGCCGGTCGGGACGGGCGGGAGCGCCACATCGGCCGGGGCTGGCTGAGTGCTGCTGAACCAGGTGCCGCCGCTGTCCACGTCGCCGCTGGCGCCGAGCTGGATACCGCCGCCGACTGGGTACGAGACTCCTGAGTCGGAGGGACTGAAGTCGAAGGTGACGTTGCCGAGAGACCCCGTCTCCAAGATGCTGGCGAAGATGGGCGCCAGGGCCGACTGCACGCTCGGCCCGAAATCGATCGAGTCGATTTGGTTTTCGGTGGCCTGTGAGATCCGTGACGAGTACCCGCAGTCCGTGTTCTGTTGGGTGTTGAGGATGCTGTCGCTCGGGATATTGGCGGCTGGGGAGCCGGGGTCCACCGAGCTGCTGGAGTAGGTCAAGGTGTACTTGCCGTCGGTGTAGGCCAGCGAGAGCACCACCGTTATAGTGAACTCCGGCAGGGTGATCGTGTACGGGTAGCTGGTCGGGCCGTCCTTGTACCACCCGGTGTCCCCGCCGCGGACGCTGCCGTAGAAGGAGTCGTTCTCCTCGTAGGACTCCGTCCAAGTGTAAGAGACCT
>DATJST010000354.1:0-37128 GCA_035503975.1 Acidimicrobiales bacterium
GTGGCTGAGCGTCGGTGCCCCGCCGTAGTCGTTCCACCAGGAAAGCAGCGTGCCCGAGGCGTTGGAGCGGGCACCGGCGACGGCCGTGGGGCCACTGAAGGAGGGGCCGCCCGCTCCCGGCCCGAAGACCACCAGGTGGAAGCCTCTGTCGGCGAAGCTGTTGGTGCAGTCCTTGGTCTCTACGGCAACGCTCGCGGTTGCCCCGGCACCGAGGTAGTCGGCGTTGACGGCGGTGCAGTCCTCCGAGGGCGTGTCCGGGGTGACGGCCAGTACGCTGACGGGGACCGGCCCGGCTGTGTTGTCGCCAAGGACCGTGACGCCGGGGAACTTGACGTAATAGAGGCCGCTGCCCTGACTGTGGCTGAGCGTGGGTGCCCCCCCGAAGTCGTTCCACCAGTAGAGAAGCGTGCCTGAGGCGTTGTAGCGCGCACCGGCGACGGCGGCTGGGCTTATGGGGGTGGGCGGCGCAGCTGGGGGGCCGAACACGACCAGGTGGAACCCTCTGTCGGTGAAGCTGTTGGTGCAGTCCTTGGTCTCTACGGCTATGAGCGTGGTCGCCCCCGACCCGGCGTAGTCGGCGTTGGCCATGGTGCAGTCGGCCGAGGGCGTGTCCGGGGTGACGGACAGCACGCTGTTGCCCCCTGTGTTATCGCCGAGGACGGGGGCCTTGGGGAACTTGACGTAGTAGAGGCCGCTGCCCGGGCTGTGGCTCACCGTCGGTTTCCCGCCGTAGTAGTTCCACCAGTAAAGGACCGTGCCCGCAGCGTTGACCCGGGCACCGGCGATGGCCGCGCTGGTTGGCGGAGAGCTGCTCGGCTGAGAGGGGGAATGCGATAATGGCCCGATCTTGTTGCCCTCAGCTTCTGTGAACCACAGGTTGCCATCCGAGCCGGCTGTGATGCCCTGAGGCGCGCTAGCTGTCGGGATCGTGTTCTCGGTGATGCTGCCGGGGCCAGTGGCGCCGGCTGGCCCGGCGCTGCCACCGAGCGTAACGAGGGCACCGAGCGCGACCGCGGCAGCGCAGACGGCCGGTGCGGCCTTGCGGCCCCAACAGGCCGTATTGCCGCCCCTCCTGCGCGAACCAGCCCGTTGGCAAGAGTTGCCGGTCCTCATTCGAGGGTCTCCTTTTGGATGTCTTCGGTTGCTGCGGCGACCGACCGGGTGCCGTCTCCGGGCAGGTAGGCGAAGGGGTCGAGGACCAGGACCTCTGTGATCGAGCCGACCGGGAGCTGGCTGATCGCAGCTGCGTGGCGGACCGCCTCGGGGCTGGGCGCCTCGTATAGGCAGATCATCCGGTGCCGGTCCGCACTGACGTAGGAATGCAACCAGGTCACCTCCAGCCGGGCGTTCGAGCACACCACCCGGCGCCACCTGGCCGCCGCCGCGGCCTGGCCTTCCAGGCGGTCGTCAAAAGTCCGTTCAACGAGGTACCGGGGCATCGCGGCGCTCCAGAGGGTGGCTCACCCGATGAAGGTAATTTCTCCTGGCCTTTGTGCCATCGGAAATGTGTACGGACCTTGGCCCGGTCGAGTACCTATCTTTCGGGCGCG
The DNA here is from genome assembly GCA_035503975.1 of Acidimicrobiales bacterium. GTDB lineage: Bacteria > Actinomycetota > Acidimicrobiia > Acidimicrobiales > Palsa-688 > DATJMJ01. The sequence goes on from DATJST010000354.1 coordinate 1,551, forward strand.
GTACCGAAGACGCCTCGCGCCCCGGCCAGCTGGACCGCATCGTGCCTGGTGTGGACACCGAGCTTGTCGAAGATGGCGGCGACATGGTGCTCGACGGTGCGCGGCGATACGACCAGGGCGGCAGCCATCTCCGAGGTGCTCTGGCGCCGGGCGAGCAAGCCGAGCACTTCGGTCTCACGTGCGGTCAGCCGCCACGGGTTGGCCGCAGTGGCACGGCGTGCACCGCGGGGGACTTGTCGCACGCCGAGGTCCCGCAACCGGCGGCTGACCTGCGACGCTGCTTGGCCGGCCCCTAGTGCGTGGAGCTCTCGCACGGCGGCCCTGCGCGCGTCGTCGCCCACCTGCTTGGCGCAGGCGACCGCCATGGCTGCCTCGTACGGGCAGCCGACCATGCGCCAGGCCTCGGCGGCACCGCACGGGTCGCCGTCGAGCTCGAGCCGCCAGGGCAGGGCGAGCTCGGAGCGCACGCGTTGTGGGCGGCCTGCTCGCTCCAGCCAGGTGTGCAGTTCGCCGCAGAGCCAGGTAAAACTCCTTTCCTGCGCCACCCTGAGGGCCGTGATGGCCAGGCCCACCGCGCCCTCTAGGCCAGCGGACAACAGCACAGCCGCTTCCAGCCGGGCCGCCGCCGCCGGGCCGAGGCTCTGGACTTCCTCTGCTCTCTCGGCGATGCGGCACGCTTCGTCGAGCGCCTCCCAAACGCCCGGGTCGCCGCGGCGCGCTCGCACCAGCCCGAGGACGGCCAATGCAGACGCCCGGGTCTCCGCTGCTTGGTAGCGGCGCAGCACCTCGGTCGCCTCGCCGGCCGCTGCTGTGAGGTCGCCCGTCTCCAGGGCCAAGCGGGCCCTGTCTGCTCGCATCGCCCCGACAAAAACGTCGAAGCCGTACTGGTCGTTGTAAGCGATGGCGGCGTCGAGCGAACTGGCCGCAGCGCCGTGGTCGCGTGCTTGGAGATGAGCGTTGGCAAGGTTCATCATGGCGACCGCAACGTGTTCGACCATCCCGGCGTCGCGGGCACGACCGATCGCCTCATTGAGGAGCTGGCCGCCGGGATCTTCGCCCCGGTAGAACGCCATGGAGCGCAGGTTCATCAGGGCCCCGAGGGCGACGCCTTGGTCGCCCAGCTCTTCAGCAAGGCACAACGCCCTCGGCGTATAACGCAAGAAGTCTTCGTGGTCTGACCGGCGCATTGCATGGCCCCCTCGTGTGAGGAGCGCCTGGGCGAGCTCCTTACCCGGTGGCAGGGCTTCGAGCACCACCAATGCCCGGTCAGCGGCCTCGAGCGCTTCGGCTCCGCGCCCCAGCTTGGTCAGGCAGTTCGCCATGCGCGAGAGCGTCTCGCCGACCCGGGCGGTGTTGCCGAGCCCGTCCCATATGGCAAGGGCACGCTTGTACAAGTTTAAAGCGGCGGCCGGCTCATCACTGCGATGGCATTCGCGGGCCTGCAGGCAGAGCAGGTTGGCTAGCTCGGCCAGCCCGAGCTGGTTCGCGCAAAGCACCGCGGCGCCGTAGTACGCCGCAGCCTCCCGGTGTGCCCCGAGCGCACTGGCACGAGCGGCCGCCCTCGGGGCTAGCTCGAGGACCGAGCCCGCATCGCCAGCGGCAACGGCGTGATGCACCAGGCGCGGGAGCACCTGTGCTTCTTCTCGGTTCCTCAGCCAGGCAAGCACCTTGCGGTGCAACTGCACAGCCTTGGAAGCGACGAGGTCCGATTCGATCGCCGTCCGGGCCAGCTCATGGCGGAACCGCAGGCCAGTGTTGTCGCTCACCAGCATGCCTTTGCGTTGGCACTCCTCGATCGCACGCTCGGAGCCAGGGCAGAGCGATCCCAAGAGCTCAATCTCGGCTCGTAGCGGGATGACAGCCATCGCCTCGAGCACCTCCCTGGCAGGACGAGACAGTCGAGCCGCCCGGGCTAATACGGCGTCGCGCACTGCTGGCGGCAGCAGGCCGTCGCCCGACGCCAGGACCTCGGTGACAAAGAACGGGTTCCCCTCCGTGAGCCTGAACAGAGCCTGCGCGTCGACGTCGTGCTCGGCGGCCAAGGTGGCGACGGCGGCCGGCGATAGGGGGTACAACACGAGGCGCACCAGCCGCTCGCCCCCAGACAAGTCTCCGAGCGCCCGCCGCAGAGGGTGCCACTCGTCAAGCTCGTCGTCGCGATAGGTGACCAGCAGCACCACGGGCCAGGACTGGGCTCGACGGCCGAGCTGGCGCAACAAGTCCAGGCTGGCCTCGTCCGCCCAATGCAGGTCCTCGAGGACAAGCAGGGAGGGGCCGCCCAGTTTGAACCACTTAACGAAACTGGCCATGACCTCGTGACCATTGGGCGCGCCGCGCAGGACGTCGAGGACGGCACCTTCTCCGGCCTGGGCGGCAACCTCGAGGAAAGGCCCCAACGGCTGCGGCGTGGAGAGGGCGTCGCACGCCCCGGACCATGTCGCCAACCCCCGCCTGGCGGCATCTCGCACAGCGGCGCGGCAGACCGCGCTCTTGCCCACGCCGGCCTCTCCCCCGATCAGCACCACAGAGCCCATGCCCGAGGCGGCCTGCGCCAGGCAAGCGCCGATCGCCCCAAGTGCGCCATCGCGCTCCAGTAGGAGCTCCTCAAAGGCCAAGTGCGGTGCTTCCTACATCTCCTGGGCCATGCGCAGGATGATAGGCGGGGAACCAGCGGACCTTGGCGTCGGCGTTGGTGACCGTGACGGTCCCGCCGAGGGACTGCACCAGCCTGGTCGCCCGGAACCGCAGTTTGACCGCCCTCGGATTTGAGCGGCACCTCGTTGGGGGTGCGCGCGCACACGCACATCCGCGCGCCGTTGGTCCTGGTGGAGACGTCACCTGCACTCCAGGGCAGCCGCCAGGAGCACCCCCGCCGTGAACGTATCACCCAGTCCTATGGTGGAGACCGGGCGTGGCACGAATGGGGCGGGGACGCAGTCCACCCTCCAACCTCCGTCGAGCGGCCCGCTTCGGGGCACGTCTGCGGCATAGATTGCGTTGCTGACAGGGGCGACTTGTTCGACTGGCGCGCCCGCAGCTGCGCGGGCCGAAGCCAACAGGTTGCCGGTCATAAGCCGGCGGACGACGGCACCGGCATCACCGCGGTGCACGGCCAGTGACCAGCGATCGGCGTGCACGACGAGGCACGGGCATTCGAGCATCAGGGCCACATCCAAAGCCTTGGCCGCCACCTCAGCGGAGGAGCCCCAGAATGTGAACAGTTCCGACAGGCTCAGGCCCAAACTCGAGCTGAGCCCCCGCAAGCCGGCCAAGATCGTCTTGAGATGCCCAGGGCTGGTGGTGTCGCCCAGCTCAAGGTGACGCACGTCGGGCCCCCACTCCCGCCACACCGCCAACAGCCTGCCGGCCCAGTCGGTGCAGGCCCTGTCTGCCAGGTCCAGGCCGTTCAGCCCCGAGAGCAAGGCCGCACCCGCCTTGGGTGCGAGTTCCCTCTGCATGGCCATGAACTGCTCATCCCGCTCGAGGTGTATCGGCGAAAAGCGCAAAATCACACGGATTGCACGCTCCGCGTGGTTGCCAAACATCCCGCTACCGCTCGGAAATTCTAGGATCCAATTGTGGACGGGCTTCGCGTCCGCGTCGGCTGTGACCTCGTGGACAGGCATGGTCCGGCCCTGTCTGCAGACGAAGATGCTCGGGGCCAGCACGCACAGCTGCTCAGGGCTCTGGCTCTCCAGGGACATAAGGGTGGGAGCACCGAGGAGATCCAGCGCCCACGCCGCCTGCGCTCCCGTGCCGCCCACCTGAACCCGGTCCGGTAGCCCCAGCGCCTCGGCCAACCAGTCTTGGCCTTCGGGCCAATCCACAAACAACTCACCATCACGCCCCTCGGACAGGAGCCCACTCATGGCACGCACCAGCCCTGTGGCCAGGCTCCCCCCGGTCACGCTACGCGTTCGCAGCGCCTGCAGCCGGGCGGAGCCCATGGCGTAGATGTAATCGACGTCGATACTAGTACTCATCAGCACCGGGCGGGCCCTCGGGGCTGCGACGCGTACCTCTTCGGCAACGTGCTCGTACCGCTCCCGCCACGGTCGCTCACTTTGGCTCACATCTTCACGGCACCGGAACTGAGGCCACTTACAAAGTGCCTCTGGAAGATCAGGAACAAGATAACTACGGGAAGGCAACCAAGGACGCTCATCGCCATGATCTGGTCCCACTGGTAGTTGTACTGGCCCATGAGCAGTGTCAAACCGACCGGGACGGTCCGCATGTTGTCTGTCTGGGTAAGGGTCAAGGCGAACAGGAACTCGTTCCACGAGATCATGAACGCGTAAAACCCCACTGCGAACAGCCCCGGCCGGGACAAAGGCAATATAACGCGCCACAGCGTCTTCATGGTCCCGGCGCCGTCAATCCTCGCCGCCTCGTCCAGTTCCCGGGGGATACTGTTGAAGTACGCTGTCATCATGATAACCGAATAGGGGAGCGTGAACACAAGGTAGGTCAGAATTAGACCTTCATAACTATTGTACAGGTGCAAGTCGATCACCACACCGAACAAAGGAATAATGAGGGTGATCGGAGGGATCGCCTGGACACCGATGACCATAACCTTCAACGGCTCCCTCAACCAGAACTTGAACCGGCTAAGGGCAAACGCGGCGACTGCAGCCACGAGTAATGTTAGCGCAGTAACGGAAAAGCCCACCAGGTAACTGTTCAGAAAGAAACGGATTTCCTCAGTGGAGTCAAACACTGAAGTGAAGGCCGCAAAAGAGAAACTACTGTCGACCAGCTTTGGAGGGTATTCAAAGATGTCGGCATTTGATTTGAACGCACTGGAGACCATCCACGCTACAGGGCCCCCTGCAAAAACCGCACCAGCCAGTAGTGCCGCATACAGCCGCGCCTTGCCCCAGAGACGCTTTCTCCCGGTTCGGGTAATCATGATGTTCATGTCAGTTCTGCAGCTCCAAGCGCCTTTGGTGACGAACGTACAGGACGGCGACAACAAGAGAACCGAGAAGCAGGAGTATTGCCGTCGCGGCAGCGGGTGACATGAGGTAGCTTTGAAACGCCATCGTATAGATGTAGGTGCCCAGGACCTGGGTCGATCCTAGTGGCCCTCCGCCCGTCGTAATCCATACCATGGTGAACTGTTGTGTGGTCCATATCACATCCAGCAGGCCGATACCGATAATGATCGGGCGTAGTTGCGGGAGCGTCACGTTGCGAAGTTGCTGGACGTAGTCAGCACCGTCCACACGCGCTGCTTCGTACAGCTCGGGCGAGATGCTTTGCAACCCGGCCAGCAGAGTGATCATAAAAAACGGGTAGCCGGCCCAGATGTTTATGACGATGACAGAGGCCATCGCCCAGGTCGGCGTCGCCAGCCAAGGAAACGCAGTGCGGACGACGCCAAGAAGCCCGAGCAAATAGTTGATAACGCCGTTCGGGTCCAGAAGAAGCCGCCACAGCAGGGCCACGATGACGGCTGTGAACATCCAGGGCAGGATGTATATTACACGAAAGACAGCCCTGGTCACCCTCCCAATGTTCTTCGAATTGAGCATCGTGGCGAACGCGAAGCCGAGCGTGATCTGAACGACGACACAAACGACTGTGAAGATCAGCGTATGTTCGACTGCGGACCAGAACGAGGCAGATGTCAGGACCGACGTGTAGTTCGAGAGCCCTACGAAGTGGGACTGCTGTACGAAGATAACATTATCGAGCACGGAGTACCGGATGAGTATGATTATAGGGACCCCGATCAGCGCCAGGAAGAGAACAACTACGGGCGCAATCATCAGGTACGGTTGTACCCGCCGCGCGGCTCGTGCGCGTTGGCGTTCGCGAGTGGCCCGCGTACCAGGTCCAAAGGTTGTCGTGTACCTTGCGGCATCAGTTGATAACGATGTCACGCCTTCTCCGTTGCTCCCAGGTCTGATGGCTAAAGGTCGAGGCCTCCGGCACCGCGGCGTGACCGCAGCGCCGGAGGGCTCGGGGGTTCAGTGAGCGCGACTAGGGCAGTACCTTCTGATCAGAAGACCTTCGTCCATTGCCCTTGGACCGTCTGCAACATGCTGGTGGCGGATATCTGCCCAGCGAAGAACTTCTGGAACTGGGTTACGAAGTCAGTCATCAACTGAGTAGATTGTGGTAGGCCGACAAATTCGTTCATTGGTACACGCGATTGGTACACGTCGAAGGCGGCCTTATAGTGCGGGTTCGCTCCGGTGAAGTCTGGGCTGGCCTGTGCGTTGCCAGGGAAGCCAGAGGCGTCAGTGGCAATCTGCGCATTTACGCTCTTGCTGCACAAGAACTCGACGAACTTCCATGCCTGCAGGGGGTGGGCAGACTTGGCGGACACGCCGATCCCCCACGAGGCCACCGTGATCCCTTGCTTCCCTTTGTACCCGTCCTCGACCGGTAGCGCTGAGACTTGGTACTTCAGGCTCGGCGCCCCGGTGGCGATCGCGGAGGAGTCGGCCATGGAGTCGATCATCATTCCGATCCGCCCATTGATGAAGTTCTCAACTTTGTCCGTCTCCACGACCGAGTCAGGGCCGGGGAACATCGCGCCATCCTTGTATACCTCTTTTAGCATGTTAACGACGGCCAGAACGGTCGGGTTGTCAGTCAGGTGTGGTTGCCCCTTTTTGAGCATGCTCCCACCAGAGGCCCATACCCACGACATGACGTCGTTCTGTGCACCGTTCGGGGGGTTCAAGGTAAGGGGAATGATCCATCCCCAGGTGGTTTTGCTTAGTTTGCTGAGGGCGACGGCATCGGAAATGAACTGGGCCCAGTCAGTAGGTGGGTGTGCTATGCCCGCCTTGGCCAGGAGCGCCGTGTTTGTGAAAAGGGGATATGCAAAGTTGACGAGGGGAATGTCATAGGTGTTGCCGTTTAGCTGGACCTGGCTTTTGAGGGTGCTCTGGTTGAAGCCGGTCTGCTTCATTTCGGAGGAGAGGTTCAGGAGGGCGCCCTCTTTGACGAGTGGGTTGACCCAGGAACCATCCAAGCCCACCACGTCGGCCATGGTCCCGGTTGCCGCTTGAGCGATGGTCTGGCTCTCCACCGTGGGGTAGGGGTTGGTGTCAAGAGTCACATGGATGCCGGGGTTTTGTTGTTCGAACTGGTTGACGAGGTTCTGCAACGAATTGTTGCCAGCCATCTGGGGCGCCCACCACTCGGAAAAGCTTAGGTTGACGGTGCTATCGGCGCTGGCAGCACCCGGCAAAAAGGCCACGGTGCTGGCGGTGGCTATGAGTGCAGTGGTAAGCCGCCTGCGCATCCGCTGGCGGTGTTGGTGAGCCGAAGTATGCATATTTGCCCTCCAGTGAAGTTCGGCAAGTACCGTGTAGTTGAACGGTATAGACGGTTGCTACCTTGGCTCGAGCGAGCCGAGGGATGAAGCGATAGATCGGTACGTAGGGTGAATGTTGTCCGCGTCCTTTCTCGCGGGTGGTATTTGGCCCTAGACAACTTGTTTGAGGCGTCCCGGGCATCGGGCGTGTGGAATTGTCACGCTGGCCGCAATCACTTGGTCTTTACCACTGCGTGCCTGTGAGCGGAGGTGCGTGAACGGCCGCGTGGGGGCTTGGTGCAGGTCATCCGGATAGCTCGTTGTTGCTGAAGGGGGCTTGTGCCCCGGTGCTGCGGTCTCGGATTGCCTCGGGTACCAACAGATCGACGCCGGACTCCGTGAGGGCCGCTCGGACCGCGGCGCTGGGGGCGGTCTCGGTTATGATTACGTCCGCGACCGATAACGGGCCTATATGAGCGAAAGCGGTCCGACCAAACTTTGACGAGTCAGCCAAGACTACGACGCGCTCGGCTCTTTCCATCATGTGCCGGATCGCACTGGACTCCCTGAGATCACCGCCAGTGAAGCCGCCTTCTTCAGATACGCCTCCGACGCCTATAAAGGCGAGGTCAGCGTGGAACACGTGTGTGCGTCCTCCCTGGGCGTCGGGAAGCTCGATGGGCCCGAGCGTGGCGAACGATCGCATCCGGAACTGTCCTCCCAGAATGTGCAGCTGGGAAACAGCGTCGGCCGGGATGTTGTCGGGAAGGTGCAGATTGTTGGTGACGACGGTCAGGTCCTTCTTACCCTTGAGGGCACGGGCCAGCGCCAAGGTGGTCGTGCCGCCGTTGATGATCAGCGTCTGGCGGTCGGAGACCAGGGTCGCCGCAAGTCGGCCGATGGCCGCCTTGGCATCGCTGTTCGCGCGCGTACGGGCCAGGAACGGTGGGTCGAAGCGGGCCAGCTCGTCGCGGCGCGCGACGCCGCCAAAGGATCTGACCAGGACGCCTTGTTGGTCAAGGTACTGCAGGTCCCGGCGCACGGTGTCCCCGGACACGTCGAGGGCTTCTGCCAAGACGCTGACCGTGGCGTGGCCGTGCTCCTCGACGAACTTCACCAGGTCGGCGCGTCGCCGAGCCGGGAGCCGCGAGCTGGCGGGCATTTTGCCCCGTTGACCTGGCATCAGCAACCCCCTGTCGTGTCGTCTTGACTGTGCCTGGGTATGCGGTTGTCTACGTGTTTGGACTCTAGCGCGCGCTTGCGGAGTGCGCAAGTCCGCGATAGTCTGCGGAAGTCTGCTTGCGCCGTGCCTTGGGCAGAGGAGGTAGCACCCGGGTTGCAGTCACAAGAGCCGGATCACGAGCCTGGCTGCCCACCAGGCGGGGACGACTTGGCGCTCAGAGATGCTGGGAGGTCGCCTTACCCCGGATTGCGAGGGGCTGGCACGATTGGCACACGGTACCCACGCGGGTGGCGGGCGTGCCGCTCGCCCCAGGTGGGGTTGTCCCCTGGCATCAGGGCCAACTCGAGGGGCGTTGACAGATCGTTGCCCTGTCCCTTGGTCGCGAAAGGAATGTCGACGGTTGAGGGGGCACTTGCCCTCGGCGTCGGCTCGCCCGCGGTTGGTATTGCGACCGCGACAGTTTCGGTAACGAGATGAATGATGACATCGGGATGAACTAAGGAGCTGAAATGAGCGCGAAGAGTGATGTTGAAGCCAAGATTGCCAGGATGTTCGGTTCTAGCGGACGGATCCTCGTCCTACCCGTGGACCATGGCATGGCGCTTGGCAACGTACCCGGCCTGGACGACCCCGTCGAGCTTGCCCTCGACTTCTTGAAGCTCGACGGGGTGAATGGCATCCTGTCGAGTTTGCCGGTCGCCCGCCGCCTCGAGGAGGCAGGGATGGGCAGCGACAAGTTCCGCATCGTAACCCTGGACAGTGCTCTGCACGGTACGGACGGGCGGATTTGGCAGGTGGCTGTCGCGAAGCCGCGCGATGTTGCAAACGATGGCTGTGATGCGGGCAAAGTGCTGATGGCCTGGGAGGACGAGTTGTCCAGCCGGGCGCGCACGCTGACCCTGGTCGCGTCCCTGTTGGAGGAGTGCCACCAGGCCGGCCTTCCGATCCTGGTCGAGCCGGTGGCAAGCGGGCCTACTCAACGGTTGGACGAAGGTGAGATCGAACGCCGAGAACTCGAGGGGGCGAGGATAGCACTGGAAGCGGGGGCGGACATCATCAAAATGCGGGTGTGGAGCTCGGCCGCTTGCCGCCGGTTTGTGTCGGCTTGCCCTGTCCCGGTCGTCGCACTGGGCGGTACCCTGAGCGGAGGGGCCGCGGACGTAGTGGAGACGATCAAAACGGCGTTGGACCTCGGTTTTCGCGGGATTTTCGTAGGCCGGAACATCTGGCAGCGCCCACGCCCGGAAGGGCTCGGCCTGATGGAGACGATCGGCAAGGCCGTTCACGGCTAGGCGAGTGGCCTAGTGCCTGACCGGCGCGGAGCGCCCGGTTGGTCCAAGGCCGAGTTCGCCTCGTGGGCCCTGGTTTGAGAAATGGTCATAGCGGCGAATGTCCGTCCGCTGACCGACGAGAACGGGTGGCATTGCTGAGGCGTTTGGTACGCCTACGTCGTTACGGCCCCCACAACGTGGGGAGGCGATGCGGTACCGCCGTCCGGGGGCACTTTGGGCCAAAGACCGGCCCGAGCAGCGAGATCGACCAACCAGACCAGGAAAGGAGGCGGGTAACGGTGTGCCAGGGCCCACTAAAAGCTATTTTTCTGCCGGCAGGAGGCCTGACCGTCGCCATGGACCACGGTCTGAACGGTCTCCCGGCCGGGTTCGAGAACGTGCGGCCGGTCATCGAAGCGGTCTGCAGGAGTGCGCCCGACGGTGTGATAGTGACGCCTGGTATTGCTAGGGCTTGGGGGGAGCGGTTTACCTCCGCCGGGATAGTCCTTATCGGTTCGGTGGACTGGCCTGTCTCTTACGGTGGCCGTGTTGTTGGTCGTACCTTCGTGGCATCTGCGCGCGCCTACGCCGACCTGGGGTGCGTGGCCACCAAAGTCGTGTTCCAGCTCGGCTGGTCGGGTGCCCAGTTCTGCGAAGAGATCGCACGTGTAGGGCAGTTGGTGGAAGAGACCCACGACGCCGGCCTGGCGTGCGTGGTGGAGCCTAACGTGATTGGGGGGGAGGGGCACTTTGCCGAGCAAGATCGTGAGCGTGTGCTCGACGGCTGCAGGATATCTTCCGAGCTGGGAGCGGACGCGCTCAAGATGCCAATGCTCGGGGCCGACGGCATCGTCGCCGCCAGGGGAACCACTCACTGCCCAGTTACTGTTATGGGGGGTGCGCGAAACGATATAGAGATCTTCTTGGCGGACGTGCGCTCCAGCCTGGAAGGGGGGGCCGTCGGGGTCATGGCGGGTCGGAACGTGTGGCAAGGCGGTGACCCCGCCGGGGTGGTGGACAAACTCCGCAAGGTTCTTGCCCCGCATACGGCCCGCGCCGGCGACGGAGCACCTGGTCACGTCTAACCTATGTTCATAGGCGTCGACCTGGACGTACAGTTGTCCGGCTGCGGACCTGAACGGCGGGCCTCACGCTCGGCACGGTGGTCCGATGGCCTGGGCGGCTTCAAAGCTGGTTCGTTACGGCTCTGGCAATAGCGAGCACCGGCGCATAGTAACGCCTCGTCTCATTAGAGGTGGAGTAGATCACGAACAGACCGTTGTCATTCTCGTCACTCACCGACGCTACGTAAAAACCGGGATCCGTGCCTATATGGTAGTTGCCCTTCGTCTCGAGGTATAGAGGGTCGGCATCCTCTCCGTTTGGCCATATCTTCAGAAGTCGCTCCGCGGAGAGCTTTGGGTAAACGGCTATAGTGAGCCCGGAGCCGGGCTGGCCCCAGAACGATGACTTGAACTTCAGCCCGGCGTAATCGGGGAACGACTTTACCCAACTGGCTGGGTAAGCCTTAAGGGGAGTAGCTGCACAGCCCGGGCCGATTTGCAGTGGGGCAAGCAGGGCTGGCCTTATGTCAAGTCTGCAGAGGTCTGCCGGCCCCGAACTTCCTGCCGCAGTGGCGGCCGCGATTGGAGCAGTAGCGCCCGCTGGCGGCGCGCCTACCAGTGCCCCGATTGCCAATGCCAAGCCAACCTCAAACGTGTGGCCGGTCAGGGCCCAGTTCCTGAAGCGGGCCCAAAGCCGAACATGGCGCATCCCTGTCTCCTTCTGTCTGCCCCGTTTAGGTGGGTAGGTAGAGCATAGGGAGTGGCCGTCACAAAATCGTCACAGTGCCTGGCTTGCAGTGCGGGTGCATGGGAACCGGCGACGATCAGACCATGGTGCGGCGTGCGTCCGGACCGTGCCCACCGAGGCGATCTCGTTGTGCACTGCTGCCATGACGCCCAACAGGTCCATGACGCGCTCCGCCCGGCAGCCGCCGTCGCTAGGATTTGTCTCAGTGCAAGTCGAGCTTGCGGAAGAATAGGACCACGCCGTAAAGAGCAGCTAGGCATACGGCGACCAGCACGACAAGATCAGCCGGACTTGCGCCGCTCACAATCTGGTCGTTGCCCACAGACCAGAAGAACAATGAGGCATACCGGACCGGCTTGAGCCAGGTCACCACGGGAGCCAGCGAGCTCACGAGATAGGACGCGGCTGCAAGGCATGTGACAGCGCCGAGCGTCGCGCCGCGCTTACCGGTCGCGGAACCCACGGCCATGGCGATGAGGCCGAAGTCCATACCCATCAGGAAGATTGCTACCGATGCCGAAACCACGTGCCAGGGGTCGATTGACACTTGGAACGACTTGCCGACCAGTACACAGAGCATCACGGCAAAGGTGAGCAGAGCCGCCTGAGCAACCATAGCAGCCGCCTTTTGGAAGACCAGAGAACGTCGCCGCACTGGGAGCGTGGACAACAGGCACAAGAGACCGTCTTCGTCCTGGCCCGCGATAGCAGCAGCGCCGTAGCCGACAGCCATGAGCAGAATGACCAGCGGGAAAAAGTTCGCCCAGAGGTTGGCGTTAAGCCAGCCCCCTGGAGAGGTCAGGCTACCTGTAATCCCAAAAAGAGCGGCCGCAGTGGAGCCTCCTTTTGTCAGGTTGTTCAAGCTGGTGTCGTGGCGGAATTGGGGATAAAGGGCGACAATTACGAGCGTATAGAGGGCCATCCCGACGACGTATGCCATGAGGCTCCGCCGACGCAGGTTGAGGTCAAGACGGCTGATCTTCAGGCTCATTTGACTTCCTCAGCTACAGACGGGCGATAGGTGTTGAGGAACAGTTCCTCGAGGTTAGCGTGCCGAGAGAGAACGTCTACCGGTTCGTGTGCGGCAATGGCTCGTATGACCGGTGCGATGTCGCCAGTGATCTCGAGTGCGACTCGTGTACCGTCCATCGCGGTGACCTTTACGCCAGGAAGGGACTCGAAGGCAGTTCGGCTCACCGGCCGAGCGAAACGAGCCTCAATCTGACGAGGCAGGGTCTTAGCAAGGTCGTCGACGATGCCCACTGCCACCATACGTCCCTGCTTGATGATGGCTATGCGGTCGGTGACGCGCTGGACTTCGTCGAGGTCGTGAGAGGAAAGGAACACCGTCCGACCGTCGCGCACCGTTTCGCGGAGCAAGCGCTCGAATTCATGCTGCATGAGGGGATCAAGCCCAGTAGTGGGCTCGTCCAGGATAAGCAGTTCGGGCTTGGTCATGAACGCCATGACCAAGCCGATCTTCTGGCGGTTCCCTTTCGACAGCTCGCGCGCTGGCCGGTCCATGACCACCTGGAAGCGTTCGGCAAGCTCTTTGATGAATGCGGCATCAGCTCCCCCTTTCAGCTGAGCGAACACGTCGGTGTGATGGCGCCCAGTCATGCGGGCGAACAGTTCCAGATCGCCGGGGAGGTAACTCACGCGACGGTGCAGTTCGACGTCGTCCCGCTGCGGGTCGAGCCCAAGAACGCGTGCTTCGCCGGACGACGCGCGCTGGAGCGCCATCAACATCCTGATTGTTGTTGACTTACCGGCACCATTCGGGCCGAGGAAGCCGAAAACTTGTCCCGGCTCGACGGTAAGGCTGAGGTCGGACACGGCTTGTACCGGGCCGTAGCTCTTTGACAGCTGTTTAGTCTCAATGGCGAAGCTCATTCCACGCCTTTCCGTTGCCGTTGCTCCTGGCTCGGCTCGGATGTCCCTTTGGCAGCGACGAAAAGCCCAGTCGCGTAGGTCTCAAGCACGGCGGCGGTCCATCGGGTGATGCCCCCTTTCAACAGGGGGTCGATGCCGATGGCCTGTCGGATCCGATGGCGCAGGAGCAGGGCAGCGAGGTCATTGACGAGGAGGAACATGGCGCGCACGGGCTCGTCGGCCGAGACACGTACCGCACCCGTCTCGACGAGGCGTCGCACGCCGGCGACCGTTGTCTCATAGAGCCGCTGGAACAACGCGTCGCCGGCGGGGCCATCTTCGACCAGCAAGCGAGCGATGTAGTCGGTGAGCGCCGGTTGCTGGTCTAATTGACGGGCGAACAGCGCTGCCAGCGTGGCAGTACTCCCCTCTTCTTCAAGGCGCTGTAGATCGGCGATCAGGGCGTCGAATACAGCGACGACGCGCTCGTCGATGGCGTTCTTCAGTCCATCCTTGGAGCCGAAGTGGTGAATGACAAGAGCCGGTGATACCCCGGCGGCTGAGGCGATCTGGCGCACGGTCACCTTGGCGACGCCCGACTGGGCAAAGAGCTCCATCGCCCGCTCACGGATGACTGCGGCAGCCCTGAGGTCCGAGGTAGGCACGGCTGAACGCACGTTTATATTATTGGTGCGACGTTCAAGTTGGTCAAGCGGCTCGCGGATCAACGTGCCCGCGAACTGAGCTGCTCGCCCGTGGCGCAGCCTACGATCCGCGCCGCCAGCGCGGCTTCCCCTTGCCCTAGATGAACCGCACGAGCGCCCCCGTCTGGGCGTCCAGCTCGGTGAGCGAGCCGGCTTTGTCGGCGCCACCGTCGTAGTTCGCCACGAACAGGTCGCTCCCGTCCCGTACCATGGCGTCCGGGTCACTGAACCCATCCGCCGCACCGGAGATGACCCGCACCAGCGCCCCCGTCTGGGCATCCAGTTCGGTGAGCGAGCCGGCTTTGTTGGCGCCACCGTCGGGGTTCGCCACGAACAGGTCGTCCCCGTCCAGGAGCGTGGTGCCCGGGGAGCTGAACTGGTACGCCGAGGCGGACATGACTCGCACGAGCGCCGCCGTCTGGGCGTTTAGCTCGGTGAGGGTGCCGTTGCCATGGTAGCCACCCTCAATGTTCGCCACGAACAGGTCATGCCTGTCCAGGACCATGGCGTCCGGGCCGTTGAACTGGTACGCCGCGCCGGAGATGACCCGCACCAGCGCCCCCGTGGAGGCGTCCAGCTCGGTGAGCGAAGTCTTCGCGACCCCCCCGGGGGTCACGAGCGCAGCGCCGAAGTTGCCCTCGTCGTCGTTCCCCCCGACGTTCGCCACGAACAGGTCATGCCCGTCCATGACCATGGCGTCGGGGTCACTGAACCCGTACTGCGAGGCGGAGATGAACCGCACCAGCGCCCCCGTGGAGGCGTTCAGCTCGGTGAGCGAATCGCCGAAGGCGTCCTGGGTGTTCGCGACGAACAGGTCGTCGCCGTAGAGGGCCATGGCGTCGGGGGAGCTGAACCCGTACGGCGAGGTAGGGAAGACCCTTACGAGCGCCCCCGTGGAGGCATCCAGTTCGGTGAGCGAACCGCCGCCGTTGTTCGCCACGAACAGGTCGTCGCCGTACAAGGCCATGGCGTCCGGGCCGTTGAACTGGTACTGCGAGGCGGAGATGACCCGCACCAGCGCCCCCGTGGAGGCGTTCAGCTCGGTGAGTGAACCACCGTCGTAGTTCGCCACGAACAGGTCGTCCCCGTCTAGGACCATGGCATCGGGGGAACTGAACCCCCAGCCGGTAATCTGGCTTGGCGGCTCTGAGCCGTAGTTGACCCCCACTAGCGCCCCCGTGGAGGCGTCGAGCACGGTGAGCGAACCGCCGTCGTAGTTCGCCACGAACAGGTCGTCGCCGTACAGGACGCCAGTGACCAGGCCGTTGAACTGGTACGCCGCGCCGGAGATGACGCGCACTAGCGCCCCCGTGGAGGCGTCGAGCTCGGTGAGCGAACCGCCCCCGTCGTAGCCGCCGCCATGGTTGGCCACGAACAGGTCGTCCCCGTCCAAGACGATGGCGTCAGGGCCGTTGAACTGGTACGCCGCGCCGGAGATGACGCGCACCAGGGCACCCGTGGAGGCGTCGAGCTCAGTGAGCGAACCGCCGGCGCTGTTGGCCACGAACAGGTCGTCCCCGTGGAGGGCAAGGGCGTACGGGCCGTTGAAGTCGAACTGGTACGTCGCGCCGGAGATGACCCGCACCAGCGCCCCAGTGGAGGCGTCGAGCTCGATGAGCGCGGCGTTGGTTTGCGAGCTCCCGCCGTCGGCAAAGCTGTAGCTGCCGGCGTTCGCCACGAACAGGTCGTCCCCGTCCAGGACCATGGCGGCCGGGGAGCCGAAGTTCAACTGGTACTTCGAGCTCGGGATGACCCTCACGAGCGCGCCCGTAGAGGCGTTCAGCTCGGTGAGCGAATCGAAGACGTCGGAGGGGCCGGAGTTCGCCACGAACAGGTCGTCCCCGTGCAGGACCATGGCGCTTGGGGAGCTGAACTGGTACTCCTGGCCGGAGATGACCCCTACCAGCCCTCCTGTAGACGCGTCCAGCTCCGTGAGCGAGCCGCAGCGGTCGCAGTCGCCGTCGTTGTTCGCCACGAACAGGTCGTCCCCGTGCAGGACCATGGCGCTTGGGGAGCTGAACTGGTACTCCTGGCCGGAGATGACCCTCACTAGCGCCCCCGTAGAGGCGTCCAGCTCGATGAGCGAGTTGCCATTAGCGACGAACAGGTCGTCCCCGTCCAGGACCATGGCGTCTGGCAAGTTGAACTGGTACGCCGAGCCGACCGAGGTCGTTGTGGCGGCCGGCGACGTCGTCGTTGTGGCGGCCGGCGACGTCGTCCTTGTGGCGGCCGGCGACGTCGTCGTTGTGGGCGCCGCGCCGGAGATGACCCTCACCAGCGCCCCGGTCGCGGCGTCGACCTCGGTGAGCGAGTTGCCGTCGTTGTAAACCACGAACAGGTCGTCCCCTTCCAGGACAATGGCATCCATGCCTAAGTCGTACCTGGAGCCGGAGATGACCCTCACCAGCGCCCCCGTCGCGGCGTCGATCTCGGTGAGCGAGTTGCCGTCGCTCGCCACGAACAGGTCGCCCCTGTACCGGGCCATGGCGCCCAAGCCGCCGAGGAACCGGTACCGAGAACCGGAGATGACCCTCACCAGCGCCCCCGTCGCGGCGTCGAGCTCCGTGAGTGAGGCGGTGTCCTGGCTCGCCACGAACAGGTCGTCCCCGTCCAGGACCATGGCCCCCGGGGGGCCGAACTGGTACGCCGCGCCGGAGATGACCCGCACCAGGGCACCCGTGGAGGCGTCCAGCTCGGTGAGGAAGCCGTCATTGTCATAGCCACCGCCCTGGTCCGCTACGAACAGGTCGTCCCCGTCCAAGACCATGGCGTCCAGGGAGTCGAACCGGTACTTCGACCCGGAGATGACCCTCACCAGCGCCCCCGTCGCGGCGTCGATCTCGGTGAGCGAGCTGCAGCTGTCGCAGTCGCCGCCATTGTTCAGGACGAACAGGTCGTCCCCATCCAGGACCATAGCCTTTGGCAAGTTGAACCGGTAGCTCGAACCGCCGATGACCCGCACCAGCGCCCCGGTGGAAGCGTCCAGCTCGGTGAGCGAGCCGTTGCCGCCGTAGCCGCCGCCCTGGTCCGCTACGAACAGGTCGTCCCTGTCCAGCACTATGGCCCCTGGCAAGTTGAACTGGTACGCCGCGCCGCCGATGACCCTCACCAGCGCGCCCGTGGAAGCGTCCAGTTCGGCGAGGAAGCCGCGGCCGTGGTAGCCCCCGCCTTCGTTCGCTACGAACAGGTCGTCCCCGTCCCGGGCTATGGCGTCTGGGAAGTTGAAGTCCCAAGGGCTGACGCCGGCGCCCCGTGAGGCAGCGCCTTGGGCCGCGAGCAGAGAGCGGGCGGGAGGCACGGTGGCCCTGAACAGTGCAAAGCCGGCGCCGCTGAGGGCGAGCGCGGCTGCGACGCAGGCGCAGGTAGTGCTCGCCAGGGCGGTGCGCGGGACGGCTCGTGCCACTAACCCTTAGTCCTCACGGCTCAATTATGCCGACCGGGCCAACCGTGTTGGGGATCACCGTGGACCGCCTTCTGCGATTATCGGATGTCGCGCAGCACGATCATCGAACAATGGCACCAGGCCGGAGTCCAGGCAACGGTGCAGTAGGGGCTCGGTACGCCTGCCGGCCCGGTAAATCGTCTGGTCGTCGGCGACCCGTGAGGTGTTACGAGCGGACAGAAGTGAAGCTCAGATCCGCTGCTGCGTAATAACCGTTCACGACCAGCTCGACGTTCTTCGAAGCGACCGTCGCCGTCTTGTACCACAGGTACGGGATACCAGGAGCTTCCGCCCCGATCATGTCGTTGACCTTGGCCCACGCCCGGAGCCGCTTGGAGCCGGTAAGCAACGCAGCCCCGCTCATGGCGACGTCGAGAGCCGGGTCGTTGAGCTGCGACCAGTTCAGGTTGCCCTGCGGGAGGATGTCGTTGCCGTCGAAGGTGGGCATAAGCAGTGACTGCGGGTCGGGGTAGCCCTCGAACGAGGTGACGTCCATACACATCGCCACCATGTCCGTGCGAAGCGTAGCTGGCGAACCGCAGTAGGTGTTGTAGAGGGCGACTTCCGAGGCGTCAACCAATTTCAAGCGAAAACCCAGCTTCACCAACTCGCGTTGCACTAAGTCGGCGGCTTCCTGGTCGGGACCGACATCGGACGTCACCGCCACCAGCTCGGGGCCGCTGTACATTCCTGCTGCGTTGATGTCGGTCATGCCCTGGGCTTTGGCCGCCCTCATGTACCGTCTCGCAAGTTTCATGTCACCTTTGGCGTTCGCCATGAAATCCAAGCCTGCGCCCTGCTTGGCGCCTCTCGCAGCCGCAAAGCCCGGGCCGGGCGGGATGTACCCGCTAGCGAGTTCACCGCCGGCCGCCCCGCCCTCTAGCTCCCACAGCGCATGACGGTTGACAGCGGCGATGATCGCCTTGCGGACGTTGAGGTTTTGCAGCGGAGCCATAGTGGTATTGAAAGCGGTCCACAGCGTGGCGTGGGACTGCGCCAGCACCAACTGGCTCCGGTCGTGCTCGAGGGCGAGCGAGAGCACCGACGGCGGTAGCCGGCCGGTGTCGCAGCAGATCAGGCTCGAGCCCGAGAGGACGCTCATGCTCGTCGCCGCAACGTCGGCCTCACCTTCCTTGACCGTGATGGAGTCGAGGTAGGCGGGCCGGTAATCCGTCTTTGCGTCCCAGCTCGGGTTGCGGACGAGCTGGATGTCCTGCGACGGCGTGTAGCTCTTCACCATGTACGGGCCCGTGTAGACGGCGTGCTCGCCGTAAGTGGTGGGGGTGCCCTGGTCGTACTTGGAGGCGTAGCTTTCCGGCACCGGCACGGTGATCGGCAGCACTAGCGCGGAGGTAACTTCGGCCGCGTCCGGCACGGACAGGTTGAAGACGATGGTGGTGACGCTGGGCGTGACGATGCCCGGGATCTGCAGGATAGACGTCGTGGGCGCGCTGGGAGCGCCCACGATGCTCCCGAAGTCTGCCTCGGCGTAGGCGTTCGGGACGTGTGTGCTGAAGGCGCGCTCGAACGCGTACTTGATGTCGGAGGTCGTCACGACAACGTTCTGCAGCGGTGGGCTGTAGTGGATGCCCGACTTGATATGTACCGTGATCCTCTTGCCACCATTAGAGACCACGGGTAGACCCGTGGCCAGATCCGGGACGGGCTTGACGCCACCCGGCTTGTACGAGTAAAGCGTACGGTTGGTCGCATAGAGGACCATGAGGCCGAAGCTGGTATGGGTCTGCCCGGGATCGAGAGAGCCCACATCGCCGACCGCCAGGAAGGTGACGTTGCCCCCTTTGTTGACGGCGGCCACCGCCGTCGGCACCCCGCCGATTGCCCCGACGGTGGCAAGGGGCCAAAGCGCCACCAATGCCCCGGTAACGACGGCCAACTTCGCGGTCTTGCCCACCTCGGCCTCCTCTTGTGGAACGTCGGGCGCGAAGTTCTCCTGACGCAACGCTCGGCCCTAGACGAGTTTACCGAGCGGTCGGCAGCCTGCGTGGCAGAGCATCGCCCGGGCACTCCTGGCCGGCCCCGGCCATTCGCGCGACGTCTCTGAGCCGCGCCGCGGTCCCTTGGGGAAGCAAACAAAATCAGCCGGCTTCGTTCAATGTTCCCAAAATCAAAAGCCAGGAGCCGGACACCAGGAAGCAGAAGTTGACGACCAGGGCAATGGCGCTGATATATATTCCCGCCTGAGCTCCAAGCGCGAGTATCAATGAGCCGATGACCTGGCCCAAATAGCAGGCGCTTCCACCCACAATACGAAAGCGGCTGAGAGCATAAAGGCTCCCTTGAAGTTTGAAGGCCTGCACATAACCGTTGGTATTTATTACTGCCGCCAGGATGGACACGATCAACCATTCGGCGCCTAGCGTCCGGTTTGTCTGATGGCCCATCAGCGCCAAGGAAGCAACAATAAACACTGATGTGAAGCCAGAGAGCATGTTTATAGCCCTGTACCGGTGCGTCGCGTCCTTGGCTACACCCTTTAGGTTAATAGTCACGGCTACAAAAACCAGGCCGGTCAGTGCGGCAGAGCCAGTGCCCACTAAGACGAAGAAGTTACTCCATTGGCCAGGATTATAGACTTCAGAAGTGACCATATTGAGTATGTTAGCAGGGCAGACATTCCAGCAAGACGTTTAGTGCCGAGGGCCAACGGGTAATTGCTTGCGGCCCGGCCCTGGACCTTTCCTGTCCTCTAATCAGCCTCCGCCAGCTATTTCGCACCCGCCCAAATTCGTGGGGCATTGCACTAGGTGGGGGCGGTAGTGGGGACGATGGCGGTGCCTACGATTAGCAAAGAGACGGCCGTTAGGCGGCTGCCGGTCGCGGCAAGCTCGTCCGTGCTTGCCGTCTTAACGCTCACGGTGTTCTTGTAGCGAGTACCGCTGGTAGCGTTGGCGGGGACCGACCCCGTCAAGGTGACAATGGCATCCTTGTCTTGCGCGATGGCGGCTATTGAGCAGGTCACCGTGTCCCCGCCGGCAGGGTTGGCGGCCGCAGAGCACTTCGCGCCACCACCGGCGATCACCGCAGAACGAGGCGCAGTGAAAGGGAACTCGTCTGTGAGCGTTATACCGGTCAAGGCGGCGCCACTTGCGACGGCCCCAGGCCCCTTTACCTTCACAACGACCTCAAAGCAGACGCTTGCGCCAGGAGCGACCTTGTGCACGAACGTGCCCGGGCACTTGGGGGACAGGGCGCGCTCGGACACCCGCAGTTCGAGCGTGCCAGACGCTTGGGCGCCGGTGGCCTGTACGCCGGTCGCGCCTACCGCCACGACAATTGCCAAGGGCAAAAGTGCGCGCCGCGCAATGGGCCCAAGCCTTTTCCTAGGGTCGTACGGGGAACGGAGCAAAGTGCTCATACCTACCTCCACGTGAGAAGACCCCCAATAGACGGGCCCGGCAACAGGCGCTTCCCCGACGATAACACGGGGGACCGCCGACCGGGAAGCGGGGCCGCGGGCATGCCGAGGTAATAGTGCGTCTCGTCGTATCACCTCGACGATTGACTGATCACTCCAGTGCGCTCACGAGCCGACGATGCCACGGCCCACACGCAGGGGGCCGCCCAAGACATACTGAGCGCGATTGCCAGCCATAGTGGTGGCAGACCGGCCGTGGCCAGCACCGAGCCAGTAAAAGCTAAGTACGCGCCAATGATCAGCAGCGCTGCGGGCCGGTTCAGGCCGCGGCGGGCAAATGCCCAAACAAGAGACAGTCCGGTGACGCCCAAGTAGAAGTACCCCATGAGCGCGTCTCCGGTGGATGCAACGGCTACTCCGGCCACGGTGACCGGGAGCAGCCAACCGGCGGCGACGTTGATCGCATTGCTGTTGAGCGCCGTGCTCAGCACAGCGGCGCCTCGGCCTCTCACCGCGAGGTAACCCGCGGTGACCGCGTTTGGCAAGCTCGTAACCGCGGCGAGCACGAGGGCGCCGATCACCAGGTCAGGTACCTTGTACTGGCGCCCCAGCTCAGTCACCGCTCGCTCCATGAGCACGCTCGCTGCCACTACGACCAGAAGGGCCCCTGTTGCCACCCCGAGATCTCGTAACACTGGGGCCTCGCTGAGATGGGGCTCGGCGAGCTCGCGTTCCTCCTCGCTCACCGCGAGGGCCAGCCAATGTGCCCACCGTCTCGGTAGCGGGAGCCGGCGCCGTCGCGCCCGGGGTAGCCCAAGGACGAGGATGTAAGGCGCAAGCGCGGCCCCAACCAGCAGCAAGCCGCCCCCTGCCGGCAGCCACCCGAGGAGCACGAGCAGGCTGACTGCCGCGACCCAGACCGCGACAGCGCCACTCAGTAGCACAACCCGGCGGTGAAGCGCGATCCGTCCCGCGATGAGAGTGGAAAGGCCGAGCAGAGCAGCCAGGTTGAACAGGTTCGACCCGAGCACGACCCCCGCTCCGACCGTCACCTGGTGCCTGGCGAGCGCCGCAATTGCCGAGGTCAGCTCGGGCGAATCGGCCGCGCAGGCGGCGACGACGCCAAGCAGCGCGTCCGGCATGCCGAACCGGGAACCCAGCCGCTCCAACCTCGCTACGAGGGCCCAGCTGGCGAGGAGGCTCGCGGCGCCAGACACCGCGAAGGCCGATCCCATGCTGACAGCGCTCACCGTCGGTACCTCCGTTGCGAAGATGCCGACCAGGCTTCCCGGCGCTCCGTCCGAGAGCCTACCGTCCTGTGGGATGCCGCCGCGCTGGTACCGCGACGGTCTGGCCTTCCAGCGCTCGCGGCCCCTCAGCGGTCGCAATGCGCCCGCGTGCCGAGCCCGCCTCCTGGACAATAGTCGAGACGGAAGAAAGGTTGCCAGGAGCGCCCGGCAGGTTGTATGCTACAACTATAGTATTATGCATCTGACTGTGGCCCGGAGGACGGAGCGTCGCGGCGGCCGCCAGGTTGGAGGGCGGGCTGGCTCAGGAGGGGCGCGCACGTCGGCTTTGTCGCGAGCCGGCTCCCTGGGCCCCCGAGCGGCCGGCGGTCACGCTCGCCAGGTGTCCGCCAGTCATCAGCTGGCGCTCGCGCGGCGATGTGCCTCCCCAGACTCCCAGTTCGATGCGGTGCTGGAGGGCATGGTCCAAGCACGCTCCGCGCACCGGGCACTCGCCACAGTAGCGGTAGGCCAACGCCAGCTCGCGCGCGTTGCTCGGGAAGAAGGTGGCGGAAGCGAGATCTCTGCATCGTGCACGAACCACCCAGGAAGCGCCGCCACCGGTGCCGGTCCCTTTGTCTGCACCGCCGTCCTCGTACATAGGGGCGTTCATGCTGGCGCGGCCGGGACAGCATGCGCCCCGGCAGGCACGGTATCGGCGATTTCCACGAGTCGGAAGAGCCCCACGACGCAAAGTGCGCGTCGGACCGACGGCCTTGGGCAGCACAAAGTCACGTGGCTGCCACTTTCACGGGCACGCCGGACGGTGCCGATAAGCGCTCCGATGCCGGCTGAACCGATGAACGGGACACCGGAAAGATCGAGGACCATCGGCCGTCCGGGAGGCACCAGGCCGACGCGCTCACGGAACTGCGTCACTGTGAGCTGCTCCAGGTCGCCCCTCAGGTGGCAGACAACCGTGAGGTCGGCCTGTTCGTCAAATGTCACGTCCACCTCGAGCTCCTTCGTCCGGGGGCGATGGATCCCATGGTGGTCGGGCGGTGTAACGACAACCGCAAAAACATGTAACACTCTCGTAACAGTTAGCCCTCAGCGCCACAGACGGCGCGCCTTTCGCGGCAGTATGAGCCCGCCGAGGCGACCGGTGGCGCTGGGCTGAGAGTTCCTAATGTCAACGCATATCCTGCTGGTAGAAGACGACGCCAACATCCGTGCCTCGCTCGGGATGGTCCTGCGCCAGGAGGGCTACACGGTCTCCGAAGCCGCTTGCGGCGAGGACGGCTTGGAGCGTTTTAGAGACGGTGGCGCGGAC
This sequence comes from Acidimicrobiales bacterium, assembly GCA_035503975.1. Taxonomy (GTDB): domain Bacteria; phylum Actinomycetota; class Acidimicrobiia; order Acidimicrobiales; family Palsa-688; genus DATJMJ01. The sequence continues at coordinate 25,052 of DATJST010000354.1, forward strand.
GTGGTGCTGGTAGACCTGCTGCTGCCCGGCGTCGACGGGTTCGAGGTGACACGCCAACTAAGGCAGGCCAGCGACGTGCCGGTGATCATCGTGTCCGCGCGCACTGATACTAATGACATCGTCGCCGGGCTCGAGGCCGGGGCGGATGACTATCTCACCAAACCAGTTATGGCCAGGGAGCTTTCTGCTCGGGTGCGCGCGCTCATGCGCCGGGCTCAGCTCAGCTCGCGCGACGGTGACGCGGTCGTCATCGGAGAGCTAGAGATCCGTCCCGAGGCACGGCTCGTGCTCAAAGGCGGGCGCGAGGTCCCCCTCACTAGGACTGAGTTCCGGCTCCTTTGCGAGCTGGCAGCTCGACCGGGATGGGTTTGGACGAGGCCACAACTGCTGAGCCGAGTATGGGGTTACGACTATTTCGGTGACACGCGGCTCGTGGACGTCCACGTTGGCAGGCTCAGGTCGAAAATCGAAAGCGATCCTGCAAACCCCCAGTTGGTGCTGACCATCAGGGGGATCGGCTACAAGTTCCAACCACCATGACCAACCGTCTCCCGGCGCCCCCTGGGCGAGGACGTCGGTTCGGGCTGCGCTCGCGAGTGTCAGCCGCCTTCGCCGCCGCAGGGGCTGCACTTTCCCTTGCCTTGGCGGTTACGACCTACGCCCTCGTCCACCACTACCTGCTGGCCCGCGCCGAGAACTCCGCTGTCACGTCCACTTATTCCAATGCGCTGGTGGTCAAGCGGGACTTGGCCAACAGCGCTTCCAACGTGGGCGAGGTGCTCTCTTCGTTGAGCAACGAGCAGGGTACGGCGGTGCTCATGTACCAAGGCGGGAAGTGGTACTCGGCTTCGGTCGCGGTGGGCGACACCGGCCGGGCCCTCCCCCCGGCGGGCCTGCCACCAGCGCTCATCCGAATGGTCAGCAGCGGCACCCCCGCCCGGCAGCGAGTAACAGTCCAAGGCCAACCTGCGGTGGCGGTGGGGGTGCCGTTGGCCGAAGTTGGCGGAGACTACTTCGAGATCTACTCGCTCAGCGAGCTGGCCCGTACCTTGGACCTGATTGCCGGGGTACTTCTCGGTTGCGCCCTCGCTACCACCCTCGGCGGCTTGCTGATCGGCAGATGGGCAAGTGGCCGCGTCGTACGGCCCCTCGCCCGGATCACCGAGGTCGCCGCTGCCATCGCCACCGGGGCGCTCGACCAGCGCCTCCCTCCCGCGGACGACCCGGACCTGGCAGTGCTGGCCCGCTCTTTCAACGAGATGGTCGATGCGTTGGAGCAGAGGATGAGGCGCGATGCCCGCTTCGCCTCGGACGTCAGCCACGAGCTCAGGTCTCCCCTCACCACCGTCCAGGCGAGCCTCGAACTGCTGCGCGGCTCGGAGAGGAACCTGCCGCCTGAAGGCCAAAAGGCCTTGGAACTATTGAGTGCCGAGATTGGGCGGTTCTCGGCCATGGTTCAGGACCTGCTCGAGATGTCCCGTTTCGATGCCGGCGCCGCCAACTTGGACCTCGAAGAAGTCGCGCTCGACGACCTTGTCGTCAATACCGTCGCAACCTATACAGGTGACGCCGTGTGGGTCAGTGTGCTTCCCGATGCCAAAGACCTTTGGACGCTGTGCGACCGTCGCCGGCTCCAGCGCGTGCTTGTCAACTTGTTGGACAACGCAGGCGCCCACGCCGGCGGCGCGCTTTGCGTGCGGGTGGAGCGACGCGGGGACGAGGCCGTGATCATGGTCGACGACGCTGGGCCTGGCGTCCGGCCAGCCGAGCGCAAGGCCATTTTCGAGCGTTTCTACCGGGGGGCGGCGGCCGGTCGGCGGGGCGGCACCTCAGGCACCGGGCTCGGACTGGCCTTGGTGGCCGAGCACATCAAGGCGCACCAAGGAGGCGTAGAGGTCACCGACCGACCTGGAGGGGGTGCGCGCTTCATCGTTTGCATACCCGCCATCCCTCGAAACGGGGTGCCAGTACTGCCATCGAGGCAACGTGCACAAGCCGTGCCGGAGTGAGCCGTGCTGCCATGACCCGTGCCGCCATGACCCGTGCTGCCATGACAGGACGGAACCTACGGTCGGGGCGGCGGGCGCGACGGTCGTTGGCCGTGGTGTGCGCCGTCGCGGCGGGCGCCACTGGGCTGTCGGGCTGCAGTCTCGGTGCTCAGGGCGCTCCGGAGGCGCTCGACCCGAGATCGGCCCCTCGCGGGCTCCTGGGGACCTCGCCGCGTACGAGCACCTCGCGGCCGAGCCTCGGTCTCAACTCGGTGACCATCTACTTGGAGGGGAGCAACCAGCGCCTTGTGCCCGCCAAAGCAAGTGTCCCGGGGCCAGCCTCAATGGGGGCAGCCCTGAACGCGCTGGCACAGGGCCCAACTGCGGCCGAGTCGGCCCGTGGCCTAGTCAGCCCGGCCTCGTCGGTAGGGCCCCTAAGAGCTGGCCCGGTGCGCCGGGACATCGCCATCGTGGGCCTTCCTGCGTCGTTTGAAAACCTCGGGGGCCAGGACCAAACTCTTGCTGCTGCGCAGGTCGTGTTCACGCTGACGGCGTTCCCGGGGGTGAAGGGCGTTGTCTTCCTCGTCGGTGGCCAGGCGGCACAGGTGCCCGATGAGGACGGCAAGCTCGTCGCAGGGCCACTTACGCGAAGTGACTACCCGGGTTTTAGCGGGTGATCCCGCTGCGTCCCTGAACACTCTGCTACCGCGGCTATATCGTCGGTGTAACGATTAGGTAACAATTTCCGTGATGGTGTGCGCCTGCATACTCTTCGATGGTCCTGCACGGCAGCACTAATACGTGTACAGCAACGCCTCCGTGGGTAGAGCAAGAGTATGCGCGTACATGTATGCGCATATGCGCCGCGCCATCAGAGTACCGATGTTAATTGCTCCGTGGCTTGCTGCTGGCTGCCCTCAGGCCAATTGTTGTCACAATGTGAAGGCACTGTGAGGGTAATGCGGCGTCGCGCCGGCAGGACCGGCATATGGGATAAGAGAGATTTGGTGGATAGCGCAGAGTATTGCGCACCAACTCGGAGGAGGTCATGTTGAAGAACAAAGAGTGGAGGAAGGCGTGTGTGCTCAGCGGCCTAATAGCCGCACTCGGCATGCCGCTGATAGTCGCGGACAGCGGGACCGCGCTCGCCCAGGCGGTTGTCACAACCCGGCAGTACCAGATAGGCGCGGGGTCGGTGACCGGTGCCACAGCCGCGGCGCAGCCAGCTACCACGGGCGCCACGGCCACATACACGGTCAAGTTCACTACGCCCACTGCCCTCTCCAAAGGACAGGGCCTGACAATTACCGACCCAACTGGGGCAACGACGTTCCCGACGAGTGTGAGCAAGTACTCGATAGTGGACAATTCGAGCTCGTCCGGCAACCAGTCGCCCTCGAGCGTCGTGTTGGCGAGCGGTGACCATACGGTAACTCTCGACCTGGCCGCGCCCATAGTCGCAAGTAGCTCGCTAACCGTGAGCGTGTCAGGCGTTACTAACCCGGCCAAGGCGGGGACCTACAGCCTCGAATTATCGACCTCGGCGAGCCCGGGCCCGGCAACGACGCCTAGTTACCAGATATCGGCCCCCACACCAGCACCGCCATTTTCGGCCACAGCTACGCCGGCAACGGTCTCTGCGCTCTCGACCTATACCGTAGGCCCGCTGAAAGCCGCGGCCGCAGTGCCTGCGGGTGGGCTGGTCCAAATCTCCGACTCGGCCACCTCGGGCGCCAGTGACAACGTCGGCTTGCCAAGCGCCGCCAGTGCTTACAAAGTGGACAACTTGAGCACGGGGGCTTCGACCGCGCCGTCCGCAGTCACGATCGCCGGCACCGGCTCCTCGGCAACCGGCGAGACCGTTGACTTGAAGCTCTCTGCTCCGGTCGCCAGTGCGGACCAACTGTCAATAACCATAAGTGGTGCCCGCAGCCCCTCGACCAACCAGACAGACGCCATCGCCGCCTCTGCACCGAGCAGCGCTCCGGCGTCCACGGCGAACCTCGTGATCGGCACGTCGGTTACCGCGCCCAGCATCGCGTTGTCCCAGTCAGCGGCCGGGGCCACGGGCGTCCAGTACACCATTGGCCTTAAGCTGACATCGGCCCTGCCCGCAGGCGGCACCATAACGCTCGTGGCCCCGGCCGGCACGTCCTTCTCGGGTACGTCGGTCACTTTGGTGGGCACAACTCGCAACAGTTCATCGGCCAAACTGGCGGCTTCCTCGGTGAAGGCAACTGCAGCCTCGGGCTCGGCGACGGACAACGAGGTGTCAATTTCGGTGCCGAACGCACTTTCGGCGGGGGACAACATCACGCTCGAAATTGCTGGTGTGGGGAACCCGCCGGCTGGTAGCTACGGGGGCACGGCCGGTGACTTCACCATCGCCACCAGCACCGATTTGGTGCCAGCGACGGTTGCGGCATATGTGATCAGCGTCCCTCCCGCGCCGGCAATGCCAAGCATCTCGGTGAGCCCGACAACTCCCGGGGCGACGGCGGCGTACGTTATAAGCGGGCTCAGGACGACAAGCCCGCTGGTGGCGGGCAGTTCGACCATCGCGCTGACTGGCCCCGCTGGGACCGTGTTCCCGAGCTCGACCGTCGATTACACGATCACCAACGCCAGCAATGGCCAGGGCACCGGCCATGTGGCCGCGGTCAGCGGGGGTGGTACCAACGCGGCCACATTGCGGGTCGGGACGAGCGTTGCGTCAGGTGACCTTGTCGACATAGTCATCGAGGACGTCGCCAACCCTGGCGGCGGCACCTACCAGATGTCCCTTGTGGGCGACCTGGCGGCCGTGAGCACACCGACGGCTGCGCCCACTCCGGCACCGAGCGCCCCCTCCAGCACGCGGACTTCGCTAGCCGCCTCGCCCAACCCCGCCCTGGTCGGCGGCCGGGTAGTGCTCACCGCGTCGGTTACCCCGGCGGTCACCGCAGGCACGGTTTCGTTCAGCTACAACGGCAAAGTACTATCCGATTGCGGCAACGTCGCCATTCGGGCGGGCACCGCTACATGTACGGCCTCCGGTGTCACACTTGGCACTGGCATGCTGCAGGCGAGCTACAGCGGGGCGTCCGGCTACGGCAGTTCGCTTTCGAGCTTGGTCAGCCTCGACGTCACCAACGCGGCCCATCTCGCCCTGTCCGGCGCGCCGGCCACGGCCGCCATCGGCCAGAGGGTGACTTACATGGCGACCCTGGTGCCGGCGGCAAACCGCGGCACGGTCCGCTTCACCAGCGACGGCACGGCCTTGGCGGGCTGCGCCGCCGTCCCAGCGACCAACGGGCATGCGACTTGCACAGTTTCGTTCTGGACAGGCGGGCCCCGCTCGATAACCGCCGACTATACGCCTCCTTCCGGAGTCCTCCCCACCGTTCCTGCGGTCCTCGAGCAAGCGGTTTCCTACCCGCCCGCAGGATATTGGCTGGCTACGCGCGCTGGGGCGGTCTACGGCTTTGGCGGGGCAAAGTCGCTGGGTGGCATGTCGATTTCGACGTCAAGCGGCCCAGTCGTGAGCATCGCCAACACGCCGACAGGCAAAGGGTACTGGCTCGTCACTGCCCGAGGGGCGGTTTTCGCCTTCGGCGACGCGAAGAGTTACGGGGACTTACCAGCGATGAAGGTCAAGGTTTCCGACGTCGTCGCGATCGCGCCCACATATGACGGGCACGGTTACTGGCTCGTAGCCCGTGACGGCGGCATCTTCGCCTTCGGCGACGCCAAGTACCACGGCTCGGTCCCGGCCCTGCACAAGCACGTAGCCAACGTCGTCGGCATGGTAAGTGCCCCCGGCGGTGGCGGCTACATCGAAGTAGGTTCCGACGGCGGCGTGTTCAGCTTCGGCACGGCCCGCTTCCATGGCTCCCTACCCGGGCTCGGCAAGCATGTGAACGACATCAGGGCAATCATCCAGACGTCCACCAACAGCGGGTACGTGCTCGTGGGGTCGGACGGCGGTGCCTTCATCTTTGGGCAAGGCGTACATTTCCTCGGTTCCCTGCCCGGGAAGGGGATAAAGGTCCACGACATTGTGGGGCTGGCTCTTACCGCCAACGACGCCGGCTATTACATGGCGGGCAGTGACGGCAAGGTATACGCGTTCGGGAACGGCACCGTCTACTCCGCACCGGCCGTCTCCCATCCACCTTCGGGTGTTGTCGCCATCGCTGGCACCTAGCGCATAACCCGGCAAGCGGGTTGGCCCGCGGTCCGAGCTGGGACCGCGGGCCAACCGACCGCGCGAGCGGGCGCGCACGCGCTGGCATCGTCGTGGCTTGGTCGCTGGCGCCGCTGGGGGAGTGAGCACCCGGGCAGCCGCATACCGGTGTATAGCACAACTATAGTACTATGAAGTCGATGGTGCAACCAAGGGTCTCTCGGGACGAAACCGCCGATAGCACCGAAGAGCTGCTCGACGCCGTGCTCGGCGCTAGCCGCGCCTTGGTCGCCGTGGCCGCGCGCTCGCTCGTAGATGTTGCCGACGACGTGACGTTGGTACAGTACAGAGTGCTTGTCGAGCTCGCGGCGAGAGGGCCTCAGCGCCTGGCAGACCTGGCCGCGGTGCTGGAGGTGGACCCCTCCACGGCTACCCGTATGTGCGACCGCCTCGTGCGCAAAGGCCTGGTGACGCGCCGCCGGGCCAGTGCTGACAGGCGGATCGTGCGGGTATCGTTGGCGCCCGCCGGCAGGGAGCTCGTCGCCGACGTCACGCGCAGGCGGCGCGACGAGCTGGCAGCGATCCTTGCCCGGATGCCCGATGAGGACCGCCACCCGGTGCTGAGGGCCCTGCGCGCGTTCGCCGATGCTGCCGGCGAGCTGCCCGAGCAGGAATGGTCGCTTGGTTGGCGGCTTGACGCGGCGGCGCCCGAGGTGCGGCACGCCCGTGTTTGAACGGATCGCGAGGCTGCCGTCGCCCGGGAAAGCGAAAGTCGCGCTGCCCGACCCGGTCGATGGGCACCGCCTGGACGAAGGCAAATCACCACTTCGGGCTACGGCTGGGTGGCTGCGGGCTTCGCGTCTCGGCCTCGTTCTCATATCCTTGGTCGTCGGCGGCGGCGCCGGCCTGGGCGCGGTCGCGTTCCGCTGGCTCATTTTCGCCTTTACCTGGCTCGCCACCGGGCACAATCAGTTCGGCCAGCAAGGCCGTATAGGGAGCACGCACCTGCCCTGGCTCGGGCCGTGGTTCATGCTTGTGGTGCCGGTCCTCGGCGGGTTGCTCTACGGGCCGCTTGTTCAGCGCTTCGCGCGGGAGGCCCGCGGCCACGGCGTTCCCGAAGTGATGCTCGCGGTGGCCGAGAACGGTGGGCGTATTCGTCCTCCGGTGAGCGTCGTAAAAGCGCTTGCATCCGCGCTGTGCATCGGCACGGGCGGCTCTGTAGGCCGAGAAGGCCCTATTGTCCAGATCGGCTCTGCCTTCGCCTCGAGCCTTGGCCAGTTGGTCCGGGTGTCGGAAACTCGCTTACGGGTGATCGTGGCGTGCGGGGCTGCTGGGGGTATAGCGGCGACTTTCAACGCGCCCCTGACCGGGCTGTTCTTCGGCTTCGAGATCATCCTCCGAGAGTTCTCGCTGGACGCCCTAGTTGCCACGAGCCTGGCTGCCGTGAGTGCCGACCTTGTCAGCCGGGCCTTTTTCGGGAGCGCTCCCTTCTTTAGCGGCATACCGCACGACCTGTCCGTGGCGCACGACTACACCTACCTGCTGATAGGTTTGCTCGGCTTGGCTTCAGGGCTCATCGGCTATGGGTTCAAGACCTGCTTGTACAAGTTGGAGGATGTCGCCGACACCCTGTGGAAAGGAAGACCCGAGTGGGCTAGGCCGGCCGTCGGCGGTGTCGCCCTTGGGTGCCTGCTGTTCGCGCTGCCGCAGTTGTACGGCGTGGGTTACCCCGTGATGGACAAGGCCATATCCGGCCAGATTGTGCTCTGGCTGCTGGTGGTCTTGCTGGTGGGGAAGGTGGCCGCGACCAGCGTCACGTTTTCCATTGGCGGCTCGGGCGGCGTCTTTGCCCCCTCGCTCTTCGCGGGAGCGATGGCCGGGATGGCCTTCGGGTCGGTAATGGCGCACCTCTTCGGGCCCGCGGTCAGTTCCCCCGCCGTCTTTGGGGTGGTCGCGATGGGAGCGGTCTTCGGGGCCGCGTCGCAAGCGCCCCTTACGGCTATTGCCAGCGTCATCGAGATGACTGGCAACTTCACCCTCACGCTGCCTGTGATGCTGGCGACTGGCATCGCCGCGGCGCTCTCCAAGCGCCTGAGCTACGGGAGCATCTACACGACCAAGCTGTTGCGGCGCGGCATCGACATCGAGCGGCCCAAACCCTCCAGCGTCCTCTCGGTGCTCACCGTTGCTGATGTCATGCGCCGTCTGGCTGGGAGTGATGGGAAGCCGTTATCGTTGGGTGGCGCGCAAAGCCAGCCGAAAGCTGGCGACCGCTGGCCGAGCTACTGGGCTCAGCTGGGCGCAACGGCGACAGAGGGAAGCCCGCCCCAGGAGCTCTTCTCCGACGAGGTGCTGGCACAAGCACTGCGACAGATAGCCCTGTACGGGCGCGATGGGCTGCCGGTGCTCGCCCCCGACGGCCGGCACTTAGAAGGTTGGGTCACGCGCAAAGACGTGCTCGGAGCCCTGTCAGAGCGCGTCAGCTCAGTGCCGGGGGAAGCCGAACAGGGCACCTTGGCGACCGAGATCAGCACCGACGGTGCCAGGGCGCACCGGCCCAGCAGCCCGCTCTCCGGCTACAACGTCGTACAGCTCACGTTCCCGGCCGGGTCCGCCTCCATCGGCTCTCGGCTCGGCGAAATTGCCTGGCCTCCAGGCAGCACGGTGGTGGCAATGGGCAAAGGGCGAGACCTCACCGCGCCGTCGGCCGAGGCCGAGCTCGTGCCCGGCACCAGAGTGGTGCTACTTGTGCCGGTCCCGAGCCCAAAGCCACGCACAGACAACGGCTCCCAGGGCACTCCGAAGGCGCCACCGCCAACGGTGAGCGGTTGAGCTGTTAGCAATTTTCGGGGCCAGTCCCGGCCGGACGGCGGTAGTCGCGGCTCGCATGTTGCCTCTGGCAACGGGTGCTGTGACCACCTGGGCTGGCGCCATGACCAAAAAAGCTCCAAGAGTGGGCTTGAAAGCTCCAAAGGTGGCACGAACCCTCCAAGAGTGACGCCGCTGAGGCGGTTGGTTGCACGTTTGCCCAGCTCACGGCCATCACTTCTCGTCTCGATCAGGCACTCTTGGAGGTTTCACCGCACTCTTGGAGGTTCCACCGCCCACTCTTGGACGTTTCACGGCACTCTTGGAGGTTCCACCGCCCACTCTTGGACGTTTCACGGCGCACTCTTGGAGGTTCCACGACGTAGTTATACGGCTGGTGCGGTCTTGACCTACACACCGGGCGCACGTAGCCGTGCCCGCCGCAGAAGGAGTGCACTGGTCGGTATGGAGCCGGCTCGCGGGGCGGGATCCACGATAACGAGCGCACCTGGTTCGTCCACGTCGAGCTCGAGGAACGTTGACGCCTCCTTGAGCGCGTTGGCTCCAGCAAAGGCGACGATATCGAAACGAGCCGTCGGCCCGGCCCTCGAGCTGCCGGCGGTTACGCGCCAAACAGCGGGGTCAGGGCCGGGCCTTGCGTCGTAGCGGTCGTGCTTGTCGGACCCGCAAAGCTCGTAACCGTCTCCGTTCAACGTGACTGTGTGCACTTCAACAGCACGAGCGGCAACGTCCCAGGCGTGGATGCTCCGCAGCGCCGCCGACGCCTCCATCTCCACTCTGTCCATGCATCCAAATAGCATGGCATGCTCTTCGCGCGCTTGAGCGATTATCCGGTCGGTCACTTGGCTGGGCTGAACACTGCCGACCAGGCCGGCGACGAACCACGCACCGTACCCTGCCAACGGTCCCGCGGCCAAGAGGTAGCCTCTGAGTGCGCTCCGGTCGCGGGCCCGCTCGACGGTGGCAGAGGACGCGGCAATGACCTCAGCTAGGGCGCGGGCTTCGTTGCCATGCGCGCGGAGAACCTCATCTCGCTGAGCAAGCTGCTCTTCGAGTTCCAGGACACGAACGGCGTACTCGCGTAGGACTCGCACCAGCTCCTCTATCTGCTCCCGAAGGAGGTTCTTTGCCGCTAGCACGGTCCACAACGCTATCTCGCGGCCGTGGTGCCATGTCGCGTAGCCTCCCGAGGCTCGCGGGGGGCGATCGACCGCGCGGCCGTCGGTGCCCTATGAACGCCGCGTGGGCCACCGCAGCAGCGCAATGCACGGGGGCTCGCGGCCACCGGGGGATGCTCCCGACAGCTATAAGGTACCGATGCGAGAGACGGGCCACATCCGCACGAAGGCCCGCCCGACTATATAGCTAGCTGGTAGAGGCCCCCAGTAGCGTGAGTCGGCGGAATCCTTGCGGTTGTCGCCCATTACGAAATAGTCGCCTGCCGGGACCCGATATGGGTCGGGGAGGCTGAGCATGCCCGGTACGTCCCACTGGGTGCAGTACTCCGAGTTCGCATCCTGCCAGCCTTTGGGCAGGTAAGACTGCTCCTGGAGGCGGCCGTCGACGTAGACCTTGCAGTCGGAGACCCGGATTGTTTGCCCCGGGCCGGCAATGACCCGCTTTACGAGATCGTCCACCGTGGAATCGTCGGATGGAGGTCGCCGGAAAACTACTACGTCCCCGTCGTGGACTGCATGGAAGTCGTAGGAGAGCTTGTTCACCAGAATGCGGTCACCGGGGAGCAGCGTTGGTTCCATAGACCCGCTCGGGATGAAGAAAGCCTGAACGGCAAATGTCTTTATGAGCAGGGCGGCAACCAGGGCCACTACAATTACTACGGCCCACTCTACAACCGCCTGCCAATGATGATGATTGTTCTCCGCCGGTGGCTCGTCGCCGAGCGCCGCTTCGGCCTCGGCGCTGGCCTTTGTACTAGCCGGCGTCGTCAACGGTCGGCGTCGTCATGATGGCTCTGGCAGCTGCGAGAGCGAGTGGTACTTGGGGGGTCGTCCCTGGTGGCCGGCGGACCGGCTTTGCCAAAGGCCCTGCAGGTGCTGTACAAACCAGGCTGCGTGCGGCTGGGCGTGGCGGGCCCGGAGCCAGACGCTCCCGCGGGCACCGACAGCACGAGGGTGGTGCCGCCTATCGCCGCAAGCGTGGCAAACAGTGCCGCCAACCCGACGGGTGTACGTTTTCGCCCCAGTTGCGCTGCCCGGTCACGTAGCAAACCTTTTAGCAGGTCCCAGGTCAGCGAAGTAGCCCGCATGCCGTCGGCGGCCAGGTCTGCGGCCAGCTCCATCGCCTCCTGCTCGTGCCGGGAGCGCCAGGTCTTGGAATAACAACGAACCGCCAAGGACTGCGCTCGTCGCGCTGTGCTACCTGCCATCAGTTATCCCCGGAAGCCGAGCCGAAGCCGACCAGCTGTGCTGATGCGCTCTAATGCGTCGAGGTGGGCCACGAGCGCTGCGCGACCCGCCAATGTGATGCGGTACGGCTGGCGCCGCTCGTCGCTAGGCAGCGCCTCGATGAGCCCCGTAGCTTCCAGGCGGTCGAGGGCACCGTAGAGCGTCCCTGGCCCGAGCAGGACGCCGGAAAAGTCCTGCACGTCCTGGACGAGGGCGTAACCGTGCTTTGGGCCGTCGGCCAAGCTAGTGAGGATCAGGACTGAGGCGTCGCCGGCGCGGCGCAAGACGTCCGAACGCTCGCTGTCTTTGGGCCTCCTCACCTCACCTCCTAGTACGTTGAGCAGTATATCAGTCAGCGTACTATGCGCTGCCCGATAACACAACGACCGGCCGTCGGGCCGGTCGTTGTGGCTGAGCGCGCCTGTGTCAGCGAAGGTCGAAGCGGTCCAGGTCCATGACCTTCGCCCAGGCCTTGGCAAAGTGGCGGGCGAAGGTTTCCTTGGCGTCGTCGCAGGCGTAGTACTCGGCCAGGGCGCGCAGCTCCGAATTGGCCCCAAAGACGAGGTCCACGCTGGTGGCAGTCCACCTGAGCTCGCCTGTGGTGCGGTCACGGCCCTCGTAGGTGCCCTCCTCTGAGACCGAAGGTCTCCACTCGGTGCTGGCATCGAGCAGGTTGACGAAGAAGTCGTT
>DATJST010000355.1:0-8899 GCA_035503975.1 Acidimicrobiales bacterium
GGGCGCCCACCGTTTGGCCACATTCTCGAGAACTTCTTTCACCTGCGCCCAAGCCGCTGGTAAGTGGCCTTCGGGCAGGTTATGGAGCTCGACCGTAACGTCCACGCCCGCGAGGAACAGGCGAGCAGCCTGGCGCGCCTCGTTCCCGCGCTCGACCGTGCCGGTGAGCACGACGTAGAGCACCTCAAGGCCGGGACATTGCTCGGCTAATGTGAGTAGGCTCCCGCCCGCCCCGATCTCAATGTCGTCGGGGTGCGCGCCCAAAGCGAGCAGGCGCAGCGATCTTCCCTCCGGCTGGCCAATGAGCAGCGGCAGCATACCCCTTAGCCTGCCCTCACGAAAGCACCGGGTTGGTCGGTGCCGCGCGCCACATGAGCTGCTGCGGTCGCAGAAGGCGTGGCCATCCCCGAGCGCTCGGGGTCCCAGATCATCCACGGGCAGTTCCCCTGCTGGTAGAGCTCTTCCAGCTGGGCTCGCTCCTTGACCGTGTCGGCCGGGGACCAGTACCCCGTATAGGGGTACGCGAGCACCGAGCCCCGGTCGACCAGCCGGCTGATCGGGCCCTCTACGAGGTCCTCGTCGGGCTGGAGCTCGTCGAAGATCTCGGTCCGGAACAGGAAGTACCCGCCATTTTCCCAATGGTGGAGGTCACGCATGGGCGCTAAGCGCGTCACCATGCCTGATTCGCCAATGTCTACCGCGTGGTGCGATGACTGTGGCGGCACCGCGAGCAGGCTGGCCACGGCGTCACTCGCTGCGAATCGCTCGACCATGTCCGGCAAAGACGCATCGGTCAGCACGTCAGCGTAGTTGGCCATGAACATCTCTTCGCCGTCCACGAAGCGCCGCACACGCCGGAGCCGCTCCCCGATGAGGCTTGTCAGCCCGGTGTCGACAAAGGTGATGCGCCAGTCCGAGATATCGGTCTTGAACAGGGTCAGCTTCCGGGCACCGTCCTCCAGGACAAAATCGTTCGACCTGGTCTCGTCGTAGTGGAGGAAAAAATCCTTGACGGCGGAGGCTCCGTAACCGAGGCACAGGATGAAGTCGGTGTGCCCGAAATACGCGTAGTAACGCATGACGTGCCAGAGCAGTGGTCGTTCCCCCACGGTCGCAAGTGGCTTAGGGGCAGTTGTCACCCCGTCGCGCATGCGCATCCCGAAACCACCGCAAAATAGCACCACCTTCATGTGTGCTCCTCTCAAGTCATCTCGAGCGTAGGTACTGGGAAGACCAGGCGGGCGCCCCAGGACCGGGTGTACTCGAGCTGGTCGCTGATCTCGTCTCTCAAGTTCCAAGGCAGGACGACGATGTAGTCGGGTTTGGTCTCCGCGATCCGTTCGGGCCCATAAATCGGGATGTGCGTGCCTGGTAGGTACTTGCCTTGCTTGAAGGGGCTCCGGTCGACCGTGTAGGCCATGAGGTCCGAACGGATGCCGCAGTGGTTGAGAAGCGTGTTGCCCTTGCCGGGTGCGCCGTACCCGGCGACTGACCGACCGCTGCTTGCTGCGCTGAGCAAAAAGCTCACCAGGTCACGCTTGACCCGGAAAACCGCTTGTGAGAACCCCGCGTAACCCGCAAGGGTACCGAGCCCGGCAGCTTGCTCCTCGTCGAGGACCTCTTTGACGTGCACCGACGGCTCGCCGGCGCTCTCTTCGGGACGGGCGTGCACCCTGAGCGAGCCCCCGTGCGTCCCGAGCTCGTCGACATCGACGACTTGCAGCCCAGCGCTCTGCAGCACACGCGAAGCCGTAAGCAGAGTGAGGTACGAGTAGTGCTCGTGGTAGATCGTGTCGAATTGGCAGCCCTCTATCAGGCGCAACAGGTGCTGGAACTCCAACGTGACCCAACCCGTAGCCTTTACCAGGGCACGGAGACCCTTGGCGAACCCACGAATGTCGGGTACATGCGCGAACACGTTGTTGGCAACGACCAGGTCAGCTTCACCGTACCGCTTTGCGATCATGGGCCCGCTACCGGCGCCCAGGAACTCCGTGACCGTCGGGATACCACGGGCGCGGGCAGCCCCGGCTACGTTGGCAGCGGGCTCCACGCCGAGCACAGGGATACCCCCCGCCTGGAAGTGCTGCAGCAGGTAACCATCGTTGCTCGCGACCTCTGTCACCAGGCTGTCCGATGTCAGGGAGAGGCGCGCCGTCATGCGTTGCGCGTAGCGCCTGGCGTGGTCTACCCAGGAGTCGGAGTACGACGAGAAGTAGGCGTAGTCAGAGAAAATCTCTTCGCCTGCGACGTAGGCTGGCAACTGCACAAGCAAGCAGGACGAGCACTGGCGGACGTGCAAGGGGTAGAACGTCTCCGGCTGGTCGAGTTGCCATGCGGAGATATAACTCTCACATAGGGGGGACATCCCGAGGTCGACAAAAGTCTCCGTGAGCGGCTCGTCGCATAGGCGGCACGTGACCGGCCGCGGCTCTGCGCTTCCTCGGTCCGGCTCGATTGGCTGCACGATATAAACGCCTCCGGCGTCGCTTGCTTGACTACGCGCGGTAGTGGGTAGTGTCTAAGGAGGATCTATCCGGTGGTCTACGGTACCACTGCAAAGATGCTGTCGCGGTCGCCGTGCCCAGGGAGTACGCAGCCCGTAGAGGCTGCCTCGCCTTTACGGCTTGGCTGCCTGTGCGGCAAAGGCCAAGCCAGCGATGGTGTTGTCAGGAGCTCAGGCTTTCGGCGTCGACCCATCGGCTCCCTGAAGCTTCGATCTCGGGGTACGCAGAACGGACCTCTTCGAGCAGATCCGGAACGAAGAGCAACACGGAGTGTGGTCTGCGTGCCGCAAGCTGGGCAGGAGAGATGATCGGGATGTCGGTCCCGGGCATCCGAAGGCCTTGCTTGGACTGCGACGAGTCGGCCACCGCAGGCAGCAGCGAGCTGTCCACTCCGGACCGCACAAGCTGCGCGACCGCCCGCGAGGCAGCCGCGTAACCAAGCACGTTATGGCCTGAGGCCCGCTCCGCAGACAACCAAGCGTGCAATGCTGCCGCTTGGCTCGTCGCATCGCGCTGTAAGCCGCACAAGACCGCCGCGTCCCGCACACCCGCGCGGGCCTCTTGCTCGAGCAGCGCCTCTACCGATCGGTCAGGCAGTTGGCCGCCGGGGTGGCCCCTGCGAGCGGCCAGGAGAACGCTACCGCCGTACAGGTCGAACAGCCAGGCCGCGAACGGGACGAGGCCGTGCCCGGCGAGCATCGTCGTTAGCGCCGTTGCCGAGTAATAGGCGTAGTGCCCGTGCCGCAGCGCGTAACATTGCCGCCGCCGGACGATGGTCTCGAGCGAGTGGTACTGCAACAGCAGGACCCCGTCACCGGTAAGCCTCGCTGCCCGCGCGGCTAAAGCACCAGCTTGGTCCGGGGCGTGCATGAGGCCGATACAGTCCACGATCACCTCTGCTGGCTCGTGGTCGCCGGCGACGCGCATGCCCTGGCTCATAAGTAGCCCCAACCAAGATCCGCCGTGGGGGCTCCCGTACTCGGCGACGCGCGCTCCGCTTGGCAACAATCCCGCGCCGCCGACTCGTTGCACCGCGTCGGCGATCTGGGCTACCAGTGCCGCAGCCGCGGCCACCTGTGGTTCCTCCGGCACGGTAGGGCCGGAGGCGAGCTGGGCGAGGCCGCACGACGAGCACAGCCACATCTGGAGCGGGTAAACCGGGTCAGGTCCTGGGTCGTCAAAGGCCGGGAAATACTCGCACGTCGGCTGTGCTCCCAGGTCCAAGACGACGGCGCCCGAACGAGAATGGCACGCCCTACAGCTTGGCTCGGTCACCAGGTTCAAGCCCTAAGTACATTCATCGACTTACAAGATAACCCCAAGCGTGCCCGTCCGCTCGTAGCTTCATGCCGCCGTGCTCAGTGGTCAAACAAACGTGCCTAGTAGTAGGTTGCGCCGTGCACGGGGACTGGCTGCTCGAGCTACTGGTGAAGTCGTGCCCCGCATTGTCTGCTGTCGGTGGCTCAAACCCCTTAGGTGGCGGGCGACTTAGGTGGCGGGCGACTGGTCACGGCAGGAGCGGGAGGACCTCGGCCAATGGTGGGGCGGCACGGTCACGCTGAGACACCGCCGTGACTGGTAGCGGCCACGGAATTGCCAGCGTGGGGTCATCGAAGGCGATCGAGACATCCTCGGCTGGGTCGTGGGGACGGTCTATCCGGTACGCGACATCGGCCGGGCTCGTCAGTGCTTGGAACCCATGCGCGCAACCAGCAGGCACATAAAGGCACACCTGCCGGGAGTCGCTCAGCTCGAAGCTCTGCCACTGCAGGTACGTAGGCGATGTTGGCCGCAGGTCGACTATCACATCGAATATCGACCCGTACGAGCACCGCACCAACTTGGCCTCTCCCCGCCCCCGGCGCAGGTGCAGGCCCCTGACAACGCCCCGGGCCGAACGAGAGAGGCTGTCTTGGACAAAGCTCGTCGGGTCCAAACCGGCGAGCCGGACCACTTCGGCGTCGAACGTGCGGCAGAAAAAGCCGCGCTCGTCCACATGGGGAGTCGGCGTGAACAGCAACGCGCCGCTGACGCCGGGCACATGGTCAGTCTTCACAAGAGCCTCGCATCAGGTGTCGACAAAGTGTAGAGCGCGGCGCCACTTCTTGCATGCCGTCTATGGGTACGTCTTCGGGCGCTTAGTGCGCTTGCATCAGCTTTTGCTGAGCCGAACCCATGATGAAGTAGGCAGGGACGGAGTCCTGGCCCGGGACATCTGGTACTGGCGGCGGGGGGCCGGCCTGTACTGGGGCCCGGAGGCCTGCTAGGTCGTCGGGTGTAACGGGCGCCCGGTTGAGCTCGCGGCCCGTCGCGTCACGCAACGCAGCAACGATCGCGGCGGTCGCCACCACGGTCGACGACTCGCCTATCCCCTTCCCGCCATAAGGGACGTCTGGCTCGGGGTCCTCGACCGCGACCGACAGCATCTCGGGGACGTCCAGGATCGTCGGGAGGAGGTAATCGGTGAAAGAGGGGTTGGCGATGACCCCCTGCCTCAGCTGGATCTCCTCCATTACGGCCAGGCCGAGACCCTGCGCCGTACCGCCCTCTATCTGGCCGGTGAGCCCGATCGGGTTGAGGGCCCTGCCGACGTCCAAGGCGTTGGCGATCTGGAGGACACGCAGCAGACCCAGCTCCTCGTCGACTTCCACCACGGCTCGTTCGGCAGCGAAGGCGAAACAAACGTGGACGTCTCCCTGGCCGTGCTCGTCGAGGCGCTCGGTACGCCTGTGGTGGTAAACGGCCTCGCACGACACCGGTTCGCCAAGTAGCTCGCAGACCTCCGCGACGCGTACGTCGCCGGCGCAGACCCATCCCTCGGAGAGGAAGAGCTCGGAGTCGTCTCCGAGCACCCCGACGCGGGCGCGAGCACGCTTGTAGAGCTCCGCTCGGACCGCCGCGCACGCCATCATCACCGCTCCGCCCGCCATCATCGACTGGCGCGAGGCCGAGGTGGAACCGGCATTGCCGATCAGAGTGTCGCTCGGGTGCATAACGGCATTGTCGACCTGCAGCTCGGTCCGGGCGACCTGGCACAAGAAGGTGTACAAGCCCTGGCCCATCTCGACCGCGGCCGTGTAGACCTCCGCTGCCGGCCCGTCGCCCGAGTTGGAGAGGGTTACCCTGGCTGTGGCTGCATCGTCGAAGCCTTCACTAAAGGCGACGTTTTTGTACCCAACGGCGAGGCCCACGCCCCGCTTCACCCCCTCGCCCCGGCTGACGTTGCCGGTCCCGCCGGGGTAGCGAAGAGCGTCCCTGCCCGCGGTCGGCTCGGGTTCGGGCAGCGGGATCTCTGCGAGGCGTTCGATCAGCTCTTTCACCGGTGCGCTGCCGCTCACCACCTGGCCGGTGGGCAGGACCGAACCATGAGAGACGACGTTGCGGAGCCGGATCTCGGCCGGGCCGAGACCGAGGCGCTTGGCAAGCTTGTCCATTTGGGCCTCGTGGGCGAAGCACACCTGGGGAGCGCCAAAGCCGCGCATGGCACCACACGGCGGGTTGTTGGTGTAGACAACCGTGCCCTCGACGCGCACGTTGGGCACGTTGTACGGCCCTGAGGCGAACGTCACAGCGTTGGCCACCACCGCCGGTGAGGACGAGGCGTAGGCCCCGCCATCGAACAGGAGCCGGGCGTCAACGGTCACCAGCCGGCCTTCGCGGTCCGCGCCATGACGCATCCAGATGCGCGACGGGTGGCGGTGGACATGGCCGTGGAAGGACTCTTCGCGGCCGTAAGAGAACTTGACCGCTCTGGCGGTCCGCAGGGCGAGCATGCAGGCATGGATCTGCATGTGGATGTCCTCGCGCGAGCCGAAGGCGCCGCCGACACCGGCCAGGTGGAGCCGCACCTTTTCTTGGGGCAGCCCCAAGCAAGGGGCGATCTGCTCGCGGTCCACGTGCATCCACTGGGTGGCTATGTACAGGTCAACACCGCCGTCGTCGGCCGGGACCGCCAGGCCGGCCTCGGGACCAAGGGCCGCCTGGTCCTGCATCGCAGTCTCGTAGTAGCCCTCCACCCAGACGTCCGCAGCGGCAGCCTCTGGGTCTCCGTGGAGCAGGTGCACATGTCGCAAAACGTTGCCCCACTCGTGCAACTTGGGGGCTCCTGGCGCCATGGCCTGCTCCATGTCGAAAACACCATCGAGAGGTTCCAGCTCGAAGCTTATGCGCCTTACGGCTTCCCTGGCAGCGCCCGGCGAGCTTGCCGCGACGATGGCGAGCGGCTCGCCGGCGTAGCGGACGACGCTTTCCGCCAACACCGGCTGGTCGTCGAAATTGAGCCCGAACCGGTTCTTCCCGGGCACGTCGGCCGCCACCAAGACCGCCGCGACTGCGGCATCGGCTAGTGCCGCCGAAACCTCCAGCCGTCTGACCCGGGCCGAGGCGAGCGGCGAGCGCAAGGTCGCCCCGTAAAGCATGCCGTCCCGGTGGAGGTCGCTCGCATAAGCGAAGGAACCGGTAACCTTGGGCACGCCGTCAATGCGCAGGGCCGAGTCACCCACCCTTCCCCTCGGCCTGACGCTGGTCGAGGCGCCCGCGGTCAAGGCCGCACCCTAGGTCTCACGGCGTTGCAGTCTAAGGGACTTGAGCGGTCCCAGCGAAGGCATGGGAGCCATAGGTTTGCCTAACTGCCTGCCCTCCCCGTTAGGGCCGAAGGGCCCTTTCCTAGGCGCTCGCGAAGGTGGCAGTGTTGACTCGAGCGCCACGGAGATTCTTTCGGTCGACCGAACGAGTGCAGCTGAGGAGCCAGAAGGCTACGATGCTGACCTCGAAGTGCAGCGGCCGAGGAAGGAATGGGCCGGCACTCTTTAGTGAGGGAGAGAAGTCTAGGAGGACGGATGAAGAGACTTAAGCGCGCGTTCGCGACTTTGCTGCTATCGACGGGCATGGTCATGTCAATGCTCATGTGCGTCGGCGTGGCACCAGCGCGAGCGGCGACGCCGTTCAAGGTGGCCTGGATCTACGTCGGGCCGCACAACGATGGCGGCTGGTCGCAAGCGCACGAACAAGGCCGGTTGTACGCACAAAAGGTCCTCGGCAGCGCCGTGCAGACCACCTACAAGGAGAACATCGCGGTCGGGTCGCAGTTCAGCGAGACCGTTGCCAGCCTGGTTGCCGAGGGCTACAAGATGATCTTCGCAACCTCGTACGGGTACATAACGCCCCAGATCGCGAACAAGTACCCGAACGTGTTGTTCGAGCAGGCCACGGGGACATTGGTCATGAAGAACGTGTCCGAGTACTTCGGCTCAGCCGAGGACACGATCTTCCTGTCGGGCATGGCCGCGGGTGCGGCCTCCAAGACCGGCAAGATCGGTTTCGTGGTTGCCTACCCGATCCCGGAGGTGATCAGGCACACCAACGCCTTTACGTTGGGGGCCCAGCTCACCCACCCGGGCGCCACCGTGCGGATCGTTTGGACGCACTCCTGGTTCGACCCTTCTGGCGAGAGGAAGGCGGCGCAGAGCTTGTACTCCGCCGGCGTTGACGTGCTCGGGCAAAATGTCGACTCACCCGCGACCGGCGAGTTCGCCGAATCGGTGCACATACCGTGGGTGGGCTACGACTCCGACTCGTCGAGTTTTGCGCCGAAGTCGTGGCTGACCGCCTCTGTCTACAACTGGGGCCCGTACTACGTGCAGCGGATCAGAGAAGCGATTGCCGGAACGTGGAAAGCTGGCTTCTGGTACGGCGACATCAACGACGGCTTCACCAAGCTGGCCCCCTTCGGACCGGGGGTCTCGGCCAAGACGAGGGCGCTCATAGGTTCGTACGAGCAGAAGATTGAGACCGGAAAGTTCTACGAGTTCACGGGCCCGCTATATGACCAGAGCGGCAAGCTGCGCGTGCCCAAAGGCGTTCGGATGCAGGTGCTCAATGGCGGTACGAACAGCCTCTACGGCATGAACTGGCTGGTTAAGGGCGTCATCGGTAGCCCGACAGGCTAAGGCCGCAGGCACGGGGAGCGCCGGTTGGCGCGACGCTCCCCGTTGCCTCGCCACAGCTACCAGCCCAGTCACGCGCTGCCAGTCAACAGGTACCGGCGCAGAGGCAAAGGATAGTCGTGCGGATCAGTATCGAACAGAGGCTTGTGCGGCCGCGTTGGCTGGCTTTGGTGGTACCGGTCGGTTCGGTTGTGGTTGCTTTCCTCATCGCTGCAGTCGTCCTCGTGGCAACGGGCCACAACCCGCTTTCGACGTACAAGCAGCTGTTCCAGGCCGGGTTCATACAGCAGGGTTCGCTCGACCAGACACTGACTGTTGCTACACCGCTGGCCTTCACCGGTCTCGCAGCCGCGGCGGCGTTCCGTATGAAGCTCTACAACATCGGCGCTGAGGGGCAGATGTACATGGGCGCCATAGTGGGCTCCGGTGCCGGGCTCTTCTTTGGTG
>DATJST010000356.1:0-20694 GCA_035503975.1 Acidimicrobiales bacterium
GCCCGTCGGTGGGCCGCTGGCAGTCGCTGGCACCGGCGTGATCGCAGAGGTGCTCGCGGTGCGGGCGGCGCTGGTGGCGTCCTCGGCCGTGCCGCGCACCCCGCTCAGCAAGGCCTGACGCGCCGCCAGGGCATCCCGGTCGCCTGCGGCGCGAGCCACGAGCTGGCCGGGGTCGGTGGCGGCCGCGCGCGCTGCGCGCGCCTCCTCTACGCCCCCCAGGCCGGGTGCTCCGGTACCCGCGGCTTGCCCGGTGGGAACACCTTCGCCGCCGGCTCTCACGGGGTGCACGCCCAGGGAGGCCCCGCCGGCTGCGCCTTGGCCTGCTCCGGCTGTCGGCACCGGCGCGGACAGCAGGGGGTTGCCCGTCCCCGGCGCCGTGCCACCCCGGCTCGGTGCTGTCGTGGCGAACGCGGCGTTGCCGGCGGTGTTGCCCGCGGCGTCGCTAACCGTCCCGGTCTCAGCTGTGCCGCTGGCGGGGCCATGACTTACGCCGGCCTGGCCCGGCGCTGTTGCTGCCGTCCCGCTCGCCACGGCCGTGCCGCGTTGTTCGCCAGTGCGGCCGCCATCAGCGCGAGCGGCGCCCACGGTGACCACGGCGGCCGTCGGCGCTGCGCCGGTGGCAGGGACTGCCGGGCCTCGCCCGGCGGCGCTCGCGTTGGGCGAACCCGATGGCGCGGCGGAGGGCACCGTAGCGCCCTGTGCTGCACCTGCGAGCGTGCTCGTTGGCCCGCCGGCCGCCGGGCTACCGCTCGCGGCGAGGCCGGGGGAGGTCGCCACCGCTGCTCCGTCACTGGTCGCGCCATTTGCCGCGCCGCCGGTCAGGACCTGGCGGCCCACCAGATGGCCGGCGATACCCGCATCGGTTCCCCCGTCCCCTTGCGGTGCGCCACTGCCGCCCGCGCCGGCGGGCGTGGCTCCTGGCTGGCTCCCCACCGCGGTACCTGCGCTGACGCCGAGCGGCCCGTTCGGGCCGCCGCCGGTGCTGCCGGTGGCGCCCCCCGCCGGCCCCGGGCTCCCCGCCGGCCCTGAGCTCGCCGCCGGGGACAGGCTCGCCGCCGGGCCTGGGCTTCCCGCTGAGGACGGGCCGGCTGCGGTGCTGGTTGGGCCTGGCGGCGCCGCTGCGCCCGAGGACGCCGTCTCGTCGCCGAGGTCGGGGCCGCCATTGCGGGAGCCTCCCGCCTCTGCTGCTCCCGGGCCGGCTCCGCCGGTTGTGCTCGCCGCCGCGCTGGTGGCGCTGGTGAATGGGGGCGTGCCCGCGCTCGTCAGACCTGCGCCGCTGCCGCTCGCTCCCGGTACGGTGGCTGGCTGGTTGACGGCAGTCACGCCCGCCGGGGCTGTACCCGGGGCCGGGGAGCCCGCTGGCACCGCCGGGCCGGGTGTGCCGACGATGGCCAGGATGCCCGCGAACGTGGCCGCGTCGCCGCCCGCCTGGGGCTGCGCGCTGGCCGATGACGGCCCGGCCGGGGCCGGCTTGACGGGTGCGATCGCGGTCACTGGTCCTCCATCCCTGCCAGCGCAAGAACCTTGTTGACGTACCCCTGCGTCTGGGGGTACGGCGGGATCCCCCCGTACTGGTTGACCGCCGTCGGTCCGGCGTTGTAAGCGGCGAGCGCCAGCGACCACGAGCCGTACGTGCCGTAGAACTGCGACAGCAGGCGTGCCGCCCCGTTGACCGCCTGGTCGGGGTCGAACGGGTTGACCCCGAGCGAGGCGGCGGTCGACGGCATCAGCTGCATCAAACCCTCGGCACCTGCTCCGCTCACGGCGGTCGGCTGGTAGTTCGACTCGGTCTCGGCGACGGCCGAGAGCAGCTGCGCCGGCACGCCGTACGCCGCCCCCGAGGCTGCGAACTGAGCATCGTAAGGGCTGGCCCCGACCGTGCCGGTCGTGCCCGTGCCGGTCGTGCCCGTGCCTGTCGTAGCTAGGCCGGTCGTGCCCGTGCCGGTCGTGCCCGTGCCGGTCGTGCCCGTGCCGGCCGCCACGGAGGCCAAACCGGTGACACGGCGGATTTCGGTGGGTTCGCCCACTTGGTCGACCCGCACGACGGACCCGGTGTAGGGGGCGTCGATCATCTCGTCGTTGCCGATGTAGATGCCGACGTGGCCCGGTGATGCCGCGGTGCCGTCCGAACCGGGGAAGAAAACGAGGTCGCCGGGCTGAGCGTCGGCGAGGCTGGGCACGGCGACCCCCGCCAAGGCTTGCTCCTCGGAGGTGCGGGGGAGGTCGATACCGAGCTCGCCGTAGACGTCTTGCACCAGTCCCGAGCAGTCGACGCCTTGGGCAGGGTTGGTACCTCCCCACAGGTAGGGCACGCCGAGGAACTTCTGGGCGACTGCCACGGCCTGTTGCCCGATGCTCCCGCTGGCAGCGCTGCCCTCCGCTCCCGGCGTGCTCGAGAGGCCCCCGAGAGCGCCGCCCGGCCCGGTCGCGCTCGGTGTGCCCGCCGAGCTGGCCAGTTCCAAACCTGCCCCGAGCGCCCCGGAACTGCTGTCTTGCTGGTACTGGAGGTAGCTCGAGCCGAGCCCGAAAGAGGTTGACCCGACGCCGCTCGACGGCACTGGTGATGACGCCGGCTGGCGCTCGGAGAACACTGTGGCGGGGCCCGAGAGCGTTGCCGTAGCGGGCCCGGCCGTCGCCGCCGCCGCGCTGGCTTGCCCGGTCCCCGGAGATAGCAGCGTGCTGGCTACAGGAGCGGTGCTTTGCGCTGCACTGACCGCCCCAGGCAGCGCTTGGCCCTCCTCCATCGGCCAGCCGTAGGTGGAAGGCCCGTTGCCACCAACGGACGAGATCTGCTCGAGCACGCCTGCGAACCCGGCTGAGGCCGGGCCCGCCGCGAGAGCCGCGAAATTGGCCTGGATGTCGTTGATGGCGGACAGCGTGGTGGACATCGGGTCGACGTAAGGCACCGGGCTACACCTGCCCTTTCCGGTTCAACCGCGCCTGGCGCCGCACGTGGCGGCTCGTCACCATGTCGTCCACCGCCGCCATTTCTTCGCGCTGGGCCGCCGCGGCGTGCTCCTCACGCCGGTGCTCGTCCAGGTGGCCGAGCACAGCGACTGCCTGAGTAGCGGCCATGTACTTGTCCATGGCAGCGACGGCGACGGTGCGAGCGGCGTCGAGCGACTCGCGGGCGTTCATGGCCGCCTGCGCAGCCAACATCTGACGCTCGGCCTGCTGCATCCATTCCGGCTCGCTTTGCGCCGGGCCCTTCGGCCGCAAGTTGGCGTGGTCAGCGGGCCCGGGCGCCTCTGCTCCCGGCACCGGCGCCGTGGGCCGGTTACGCACTTGCTCGAAATGCGCGAGGCTCTGCTGGGCCACCAGCTCGGCTGCAGCCGCCGCGGCGCGCGCCTTGTGCAGTTCGGACTTGGCCATGTCCTCATGGATCTTGCGCACCCGTAAGGCGGCCGCCAGGTTGAACTCGTAGCGCTTCATGGCGCCACCAACATGGCGAGCGCGGCCAGGCTCTGGGCAACCGGCGCCACCGTCGCCACCTCCTGGCGCAGGAAAAGATCGGTGGCGGCCTTGAGCTGTATGGCTCGGTCTACGGTCGGGTTGGCGCCTTTCGCGTAAGCACCGATGTCGATCAGGTCCTTGGCTTCGCGGTAGGCCGCCATGAGCTTGCGCAGTTCGGACGCCTGCGTGATCTGCTCAGCGCTCATCACCCGGGGGGCTACGCGCGATACCGATTCGAGCACGTCGACGCTCGGGAAATGGCCTGAGGTGGCCAGCTTTCGGGAAAGCACGATGTGGCCGTCCAATATCGACCGGGCCGAGTCGGCGACTGGGTCGTTCATGTCGTCGCCCTCCACAAGCACCGTGTAAAGGCCGGTAATGCTGCCTTTTTCGCCCGCTCCTGCCCGTTCCAGGAGCCGCGGCAGAAGGGCAAAAACGGACGGGGGATAGCCGCGGGTGGCCGGCGGCTCGCCCGCGGCCAGCCCAACCTCCCGCTGGGCCATGCAATAGCGGGTAAGGCTGTCCATCATGAGCACCACGTGACGCCCGTTGTCGCGGAACCATTCCGCGATGCGGGTCGCCGTTTGGGCGGCCTGGAGCCTCATCAGCGCCGGTTCGTCCGAGGTGGCCACCACCACGACGCTGCGGGCCAGCCCGGCCTGGCCGAGGTCGTGCTCGATCATTTCGCGCACCTCACGGCCACGTTCACCGACCAGCGCGAGGACCGAGATGTCGGCTTCGGTGCCCCGGGCGACCATGGACAGCAGGCTCGATTTGCCCACCCCGGACCCGGCAAAAATACCCATCCGCTGTCCCCGGCCACATGGTATGAGCGTGTCGATGACCCGCACCCCGAGCGGCAATTGGCTGTCCACCATGGCCCTGCGTAACGGGTGCGGCGGCGTGCCGGCAGTACCCACCCTGGGCAGGCCGCGCAGGTCCGGTCCCCCGTCGATGGGACGCCCAAGGGCGTCGAGGACCCGGCCCCGCAAGGCATCGCCGACGGGGACAGAGAGGCGGCCGGGTGCAACCTCAACGACTGCGCCGGCCCGGACGCCGGCCAGCTCGCCGAGTGGCATGCAGACCATGCCGCCCTCTTCGATGGCGACCACTTCGGCAATGAGCCGGCCGGCGGGGCGGGCGATGGCCACCGCCTCGCCGATAGCAGCCTGCACGCCCTCGACGGTCACGCTCATGCCGATGACTGCTCGCACCCGCCCGGTGGCCCGCGGCCGGGCCGCCGACTTGGCGGCGCGGAGCCGTTCGGGCAGCGCCACCGCCGTCATCGCCTGCCCGCCTGGTCGGCCGCCGGTGCTTCCTCGTCGTCGTGGCTGCCCTCGTTGCGGAACGCTCTAGCCGCCCGCGCCAGGGCGTGCTCGATCCGTGCGTCCACGGTGAGCGCGTCCGACATGACGATGCAGCCGCCCGGCCCAACATTGGGGTCGGTGACCACCTCGATGCCGTAGCGGCTGTCTCCGGCCGACTGCACGGCATCGCGCATCACTTGTTCGTCCGTCGGGTTGACCCGCACGATGG
This sequence comes from Acidimicrobiales bacterium, assembly GCA_035503975.1. GTDB lineage: Bacteria > Actinomycetota > Acidimicrobiia > Acidimicrobiales > Palsa-688 > DATJMJ01. The sequence continues at coordinate 4,990 of DATJST010000356.1, forward strand.
CCGGTCCTGCCGGGAGCTCGGCCAGTACCGAACGGGCCACCTGGACGGCGAGCTCCGGCCGGGACCGGATCTCACCTTGCACTACCGCCTCGGCGATCTCGAAGGCGGCGGCTATCAATTGCTCTGTGAGCAAGCCGTCGCGCGCACCGAAGCGTTCCACGTACTCCTCGGTGGCCTTCGCCAGCTGGCCCGCCACCGCCGAAAGGCGGGCGATGTTCATGGCCCAGTTCGCTTTCTGCGTGGCCAAGTCAGCCGCTCTTTCCACGTTGGCTTGGCGGGCGCCCTCGGCGTACCCGGCGAGATAGCCGCGCTTGAAGCCGTGGTCGTAGCGCTCCTGGGGCGAGCTCAGCTCGGGCAGCACCGCGCCCATGTCGATGAAGCCGGGGAGGGCCGTGGTCGCCTCGCCGTCACCGTGGCTGCCACCGGCCCGCACAGGCCGGCCGGTGGGCCCGGGGCTAATCGATGTAGTCATCGGTGCTCCTGGAAAGTACGATCGAACCTTCCTGTTCGAGCTGGCGCACGGTGCGCACGATTTCCTTACGCGCCTTTTCCACGTCGCTCAGGCGTTGCGGGCCGAGAAGTTCCATTTCCTCTTTGAGGTTTTCGCCGGCGCGCTCCGACAGGTTGCTGTAGATGCGCTCACGCACCGCCTCGCTCGTGCCTTTGAGGGCCATGGCGAGCTCCTTGGTGTCGACTTGACGCAGCAGGAGCTGGAGCGCCTTGTCCTCGAGCTTGACCAGGTCCTCGATCGTGAACAGGCGTTGGCGGATGTCCTGGGCGAGCGGCGGGTCGAGCTCGTCGATCTTGCCCAGGATCGTGCGCTCGGTTTCGGCGTCAGCCCGCGCCAGGATTTCCACCAATGGCTTGACTGGGTCGCTGTCGGCTCGCAAGCGCTGGCCGGTGGCGGCCGAGAGGATGCGCCGTTCCAGGCCGGCTTCTACCGCCTTCAGTGTTTCGGGGCTGGGCGGCGAAAGCGTGGCGATGCGGTAGGCAACCTCGCCCCGCATGTTCTCGGGTAGCTCGCGCAACATGGCCAGCCCGCGCTCGGCCGGGAGTTTGGACAGGACGAGGGCGATCGTTTGTGGGTGCTCGCGCGACAGGATCGAGGCCGCGACGGTCGAGTCGAGAGCGGTCAAGGCGCGGAAATGCGAGCCGACGGGCGTGCCCCCGATGCGCGACATCACGGCCTCGGCCTTGGCCGAACTGCCCAAAGCCTCTGCAAGCAGGCCTTTGGCCACCTCGATGCCGCCTTGGGGGACGCGCACTTGGCGTTGCGCCTGGGCCACGAACTCTCGCATCACCTGGTTGACGACGGGCTCGTCGATCGGGCCGAGGTTGGCGATCTCGGACATGACCCGATCGACCTCGTCCTCGTTGAGGGCTTGGACGATGCGCGCGGCCCTCTCCTGGCCCATCGAGACGAGCAGGAGCGCGGCTTTCCGGGCGCCGCTCAGGCTGCTTATGGTGTCAGCGTGAGCCATTGCCGTTGCTCGTTCGTGGTGCGTTTGCGGGCATGTTCTTGGCTCAGCGGTCCGCCGCCGAGGACTCCAGCCAAGCCCGGAGCATTTCGGCGATGCGATCAGGCTCTTGCTCGATCATCTGGCCGATCTGGCTGACTTCGGCGTGGACGGCGGCCGGGGCTAAGGGGTAGCCGGCGCCGTCGTGCGAGGCAACGGGCAGCGCCATCGTGGCGTCAGAATCGCCCTGGTAGGCGCCCGCTTCGAGCTCGAGAGGCTGGTAACCGGCGGGCAGGGCGAGCGGGACCCGGGTCGTTTTGGTGATGCGGCGCAAGGCGAACAGGAGCAGCCCCAAAACGACAAGCACGACGAGCACGTCGCGTACCTCGCCCATCATCGCGGCCTTGCTGCTGGCACTGGCTGCGGCCTTCAGCTGCGCCTGTTGTTGCTTGGCCGCCGTGTTGTCGAAGGGCACGAAGGCCACCTGGATGCTGTCGCCGCGGGCGGTTTCCAAGCCGGCGGCCTCGGAGACGAGCTTGGTGATCTCGGCCGAACTGACGCCCTTGACCGAGTCGTTCACCGCCACCGCGATGGTCAGGCGTTCGAGGGCGCCGGGCGCTGAGTTCACGGTCTTGGTGACCTCGCTCACCACGTTTTGCTGCGACTCACCCACCGAGGTGTAGCTCGGCGCGGTTGTGGTCGTGGCGCCCGCCCCGGTCCCTGCCGCCGTCGTGGTGGTGGCCCCGCCAGGGCTGCCGGACCTGGTGCCCGTCTTGGTCCCGGTCTTGGTGGTCTTGGAAGGGGCGGCCGCGACGTTGGCCGTGTTTGCCGCTGTCGTCACCGGTGGGCTGGCCGAGGCGCCCGAGGGCGACGAAGACACCGGCAGCGTGGTGGCGCCGAGCACTCCGGACGCCAACTGGCTGGCGTTGCTCCCCGTGTACGATTCCTTGGAGGTCGCCTGGGAGACCGCAATCGGGGCCTGGTTGTTCGGGTTGTAGATCTGGCTCGAGATCTGGGTCTGGTCGAAGTCCAGTTGCGCGTTTGTCTGGACGACGGCGTTGCCCGGGCCGAGAACGGTGGCGAGCATGTCTTGGAGCGAGTCGTCCAGGTTCTGCTCGTAGGTCTGGGTCGCCTGCTGGTCCATCGTGCCTGCGGCAACCTCGCCGCTGTCCGTCCCCGGCGCGCTCAGCACGTCGCCGTTCTGGTCCACGACCGTCACCTGGCCGGGACTGAGGTCTTCTATCGATGAGGCCACCAGGTGCACGATGGCTTGGACCTGCTCGGCCGTGAGCGACGCCCCCGGCTGGAGCGACACGAGCACAGATGCGCTCGGTTGGTCGTTGGTCGTGGCGAACAGGCTCTGCTGCGGGATGACGACGCTGACCTCGGCCGACTGCACGCCCGTGATCGACTCGATCGTCTGTTCCAGCTCGTCGGACACGGCTTGCTGGTACTCGACCTGCTGCTGGAACTCCGAGGTTGTCACGCCGGCGGTGTCGAGCAGGCTGTAGCCCTGGCTGCCGGTGGAGGGCAGGCCGGCTGCCGCCATGTCCAAGCGCTGCTGGTTGACGTCGGTCTCGGGTACAAGGACCTGCTCGCCCCCCTCGGCCAGTTCGTAAGGCACCTTGTTGGCCGACAGCTTTTGAGTTATGGCTGCCGCGTCGGACGAGCTCAGGTTGGAGAAAAGGGGCACGTAGCTGGGCTTGCCGGCCCAGGACATGAAAAGGTACCCGCCGACCAGTACGGCCAGCACGGCTACCCCGAGCACGGCCTTCTGCCCCGATGAAAACCCTTCCATGATCTCCCGGGCGCGTTCCTTGAGCCGCACGGCCAGGTTGCTGCCGGCTACGCTCCCGCCCTTGCCATTGCCTTTGGGAGCTTCGGCCCGCACGGGGGCCGTCACAGCTGCATCCCCATGATGCTCTGGAAGGCCTGCAGGGCGTTATTGCGTACTGCCGCGGTGAGCTGGGTCTGGATGTTGGCCTCGTCGGCCACCGTCATGTAGTCCGCCACGTTGGTGAGGCTCCCTGTGGCGGCTTGCGTGGCCAGGTTGTCGGCGTTGGCCTGGGTGGCGTCGAGGCTGTCCAGGGCGCCGCCAAGCATGTTGGTGAAGCTGTCGCCGCCCGCGCCGCCAGCACCTTGCGCCCCACCTGTCGCGGCGGTGGGCTCAGTGGGGGAGGTCGCGCCGGTGACGCCGGCGGAGGCCGTGCTCGCGTCGGCGGGCCAGATGGCGCCCGCGGTCATGCTCACGGGGTAGACGCTCACACCTTCAGCCCCAGCGCCGCCTGGTAGGCCTGTTCGGCCTGGCTCACGGTGGCCAGGTTGGCCTCGAAGCCCTGTTGGGCCATCATCATGTCGCTCATCTGGTCGCCCAGGTTTACGTCCGCGACCCGGACCATCCCCTGCTTGTCGGCGAGAGGGTTATTGGGTTGGTACTCCTCGACACCGTCGGGGTTGCCGAGGGCCACGCCGAGCACCTGCGTGCCGCCGCCGATGCTCGCTTCGACCTGCGCTCCCGGACCTGTGCCTTCTATGCCGCCGGGGATCGTGCCCGCCACGACGAAGCGCGTCTGGTAAACCCCCTCGGAGGTCGGGGCGACGTCGTCCATGTTGGCGATGTTCTCCGAAATAGCGTCCAGCCAGGTCTGAGAAACGTTGACACCCGTCTCCGCTGTGCTGATCGGGTCAAATAACCCCATTTACCGGCTCCCTTATTGTCCCGCCGAGGGGCCGTTTATTGCCACCGACAAGAGTTGGAACTTGGCGTTCATGGCTTGCACCATGGTCTGGAACTGCATCCCCGCCTTTTGCTCGTCCACCATTTCCTGGGAGAGGTTGACGTTGTTGCCCGTTTGATCGGCGGGCGCGGTCGACTGGGTGGTGGTGATCTGCATTTGCGAGGGGTCCCCGGCGGCGATCGCTTGCGCCAGGGAGGACTCGAAGTTCACATCCTCGGCCTTATAGCCGGGAGTGTCGACGTTGGCGACGTTATTGGCTACCGCTTGCTGCTCGGCCCACAGGCCCTGCATGGCTTGGTAAACAGCCGAGCTGGCCAGGTCGCCGAATGACCCGCCGGTCACTTGTCGCCTCGGGCATCGGGACCGGGGCACAACGAGAAGGACCGTCGGTTGCCCGTCGCGCTGACCGCGAGCGTGAACGTGCACAGTGCGTACACCCTGAACCTCCGAACAAACAACTCGGTGCCAGTCCCTGGCGTACGGGGCGTGCTTCCCTGCTCCCGCCTTTGGTCATCGGCAGCGGCCTCGGCGTCCTGAGGATTGGCACCACTCTGCGCGTTTGGAGTGCGGGTTTTTCCGTAATGCCCGCCTGGGAGGTTTGGCCCGCCCCCGCCCCGGGGGACCTATGAGGTGCTCAGCTCTGGAAATCTATGAGGCTCGGGCCGTGGCCGGCCCGCCGGGCGGCACGCACCGTAGCCAGCCGCCCCCACAGCTCGCGCTTGCGCAGTTCGAGGTCCTCGATCATCGCCTGTAGGCGACCATGTAAGGCCACTAGGCGGGGCCGCTCCCGGGCCGGCACCACCAGCCCGTCCAGGTCACGGGTCGCGGTGGCCAGTAGGGCGTGCACTCCCGGCGGTACCGGCATGTTGAGCGGTACCCGGGCCAGGGCCGCGCCCTGTGCGGCTACCAGCCGTTCCAGCTGTGCCAGCCGCGCCGCTGCCAGCTCGGCGGCAACGTAATGGTCGTTCGTCACTGTCGCCTGCTCACCTCCAAGGGGCCCAGGCCCGCTCAGGCGCTCGCGGCGAGCGATCCCGCAGGGGCGGCCACGCCGGCTTTTTGCGCCAGTACCACGTCGGCCGCCTTATGCCAGGCGTCTTGCAGGGGCTCGAGCAACTTGCGGGCGTCGGCCAGGGCACGGGCGTCCTTGTGCACGTTGCCGCGCACCAACAGCCGGTAAACGTAACTGTAAATCGACATGAGCGCCGGCCCTCCGCTCCACAGCTCGGGCTTGAGGGTGTTCATCAGCTCGATCACGATCTCCTGGGACCTGACAAGGCGCGTGTTCAAGGTGTAGTAGTCCATGTCCGCCATCGCCCGCTCGGCAATTGAGATGTTCCTCACCAGCGCGTCATAGAGCATCGTCAGCAGACGCTCGGGTGGCGCACCGGCGACGGCGGTGGACATGTACATGCTGCGGGCGTTGTTGGCGGACATCGTAGGTTTCCTTCTTCTCGGTCCTTCGCGGCCTTAGGCGCCCGAGGAGCTGGAGGAGCCTTGGTTCTCCTCTTCCGCAGCCAGTTGGCTGAGGTAGCTCTGGGTGCTTTTCAAGCTCGCGAGCGAGGTCTCCATGTTGTCGTACTCGGTCTGCAACTGGGTTTGCTGAGCCTGCAGTATTGGTGTCCACGCGTTTATTGCCGTGGTTAGCGAGCTCATCTGGGACTGCTGGCCGGCGATCGCGTTGGTCAGAGTGCCGTTGTCGGGATTGCCTGCGCTATAGGCGATCTGGGCGAGGGCTTGGGCCAGGCCCGGGTTGTAATCGACCGTGCCGGTCACCTGCCCCCCGGCCGTGCCGACCTGGGAGGGCGTCGCGTTCACGAGCACGAGCAGGCCCTGGGCGGCGCTGCCGGCGGCGCCCAGGAGCAGCTGCCCATTACCGGTGGCGGCGTTGCCATCGATAGTGCCTTGGACATCGGTGCCTTGGAAGTCGGCCGACCCCGCGTTTTGGACGAGGCCGGTCGTGCCGGCGCCGCTCGCGGTGGAGGTGACCGAAAACGAGGACGACGAACCGTACGCCATGCTGTTCAACACCAACTGGTTGTCGACGACCGTGGCGTTGACGGGGACGTCGTTGGCCGAAAGTTGCTGGTTCAACCCGGCCGCGATGGCGGTGAGCGACTCTCCGGACGAAGTCGTATAGCTGGCGCTGGCGCCCGCCGCGCCGATGCTCAGCGTTTCCGCCGTGCTGACTGTACCGCCCGGCAGTGAGGCCCCCGTGTCGGTCGCCTGGGTAGCCGCCTTGGTGACGTCGACTTGGTAGTTACCGGGTGCCGTAGAGTCGCTCGACTCGTAGAAGGACATGAGCGGGCTGGAGCTGCTCCCGCCAGAAATAAAGGTGTTGGCAACCTGGGTCGGGTTGGCGTCGTAAGCAGAGGCGAAAGTGGCCGAGTTGAAAGAGAGAGTGCCGTCGCTGTTCATGGTTATGCCGAGGGCAGCGAGCGACCCCGAGGAGTTGACGCCCACGGCACCGCTCACTGCGGACAGGACCGAGTTGAGCAGGTCGGAGGCGGTCGGGTCGCCGAGCAGCGGGCCGGCGCTGGCCGAGGTCGAGCCCGAAGCGGGTGTGAACGCCGTGGCCTTGTTGAGGTCGGTGATCAGCTGGTTTGCCGCCGTCACGAGGCTCTGTACGGTGGATGCCATCGTGGTGCCGTCGGGCTGCAGCGAAATGGTGGTCTCGGTGCCCGGGTCTGCATTTTGCAGGTGGAGCGTAACGCCCGGCATCAGGCCCGTAATGGAGTTGCTGTCGTTGGTGACTTCGAAGGCGCCCGGCCCGGTCCCCACGGTAACTTCGGCGTTCTGGGCCGCGGTTACCGTAGTAAGCGATCCCAGTCCGGAAAAGGACCCGGGGGCGACGTTTATGGTGTTGGCCGCGCCGGCCGCGTTGGACTGCAGCGATAGGTTGTACTGGTTTTGGCCCGTGGCCACGGCTGATGCCGTGATGCCGATGCCGGAGGCGTTGATGGCCTGCACCACCGATTGCAGGCTGCCGTTGCCGGTGTTGACTTCCGCCGCAGTCAGAGATCCCACGGTCAGGGGACCGGAAAACGTGGCACTTACCGTGGCCCCGCCGGGCCCGTTGAGGGTCACTGCCTGCCCGGGGCTGAAATCGTTCAAGTCGTTGGTGACTCCATCGACCGTCACGATGCCGTCGCTACCTGTTGCCTGCGCGGTGGGCACAGTGCCGAAACCGAGCGCGGAACTGGCTGTGCCCCCGGTTATCTCGAGCGTCTGGCTGCTGCCCTGAGTGGCAGTACTTATGACCATGTCACCAGACGAGTTGACGCTCGCCGTGAGCTGGCCGCCCGACGCCGCCGCCACGGCGGCGGCCAACTGGGAGGCGTTGTAGGTCCCCGACGCGATGGTGATGCTTTGGGTGTTGCCGTCCAGCGTGTAGTCGAGCGTGTCGTTGGAGCTGTTGATGGTGGTGGAGGTAGCCGGCGCGCTCGAACCGGTCAGGGTGGCCCCCGAGGAAGCTTGAGTGACGGCGATCGTGTGGTTGCCGATCGACAGGTTGGAGGAGGAAAGCGTTGAGATACCGAGCCCGCCGCCGCCCACCGCCACCAGCAACGGCCCGCTGGTCACCTGCGCGGAGGTGGAACCGACGCTCCCCGCAGAGATCATGGTGTCCGCCTGCGCGAGCGCGTCCACCGAGAAGGTTATGGAGCCGCCTGTCGCCCCTGCGCCTGCCGTGGCAGTGGCGTCGCCGGTGCTCGAGCTGGGGATCCACGCCTGCCAACCCGAAGGTGACTCCAAGGTGTCGGCTACCGAAAGCAATGTGCTGACGTCGGTGTTGAGCGTCTGGTAGTTGGTGAGGACCGTGGAGGCCGAGTTCAGCTGGTTCTGCAGCTCGATCTGGGGCTGGGCCGCTTCCTCCATCAGCTCGGCCACGATCTGGGACGTGTCTATCCCCGAGGACAGGCCCGAAATGCTAGTCGGCTGCTGGTTTTCCAGGCTTGTCAGGGAGCTGTCGGTACTGCCAAGTAGCTGCTGGAGCGTCTGAGCTGTATTGAGGTAGCCGAATTGCTGCTCGGTGGCGCCCGTGCTCGAAGTTGACGAACCGCTCGAACTTACCGACATCTAAAGGCCCTCCCGGCGGACCGGTGAAAAGTGGTTTTTGCTACTGGGTGTTTAGCTGGCATTTGCTGGCCGGGGCGGCCCGCCCCTCGCGCTAGGGCGAGGGCCGGGCCGCTTGCCAGCTGTTGGTCACGCAAGCACTTCGGTCAGAGGTACTAGCCGAGGAGCTTCAGTACGTACTGCGGGATCTGGTTGGCCTGGGCGAGCATCGAGACGCCCGCTTGCACCAGCACCTGGTCCTGGGTGAAGTTCACCATCTGGGACGCCATGTTGGTGTCCATGATGTTGGCGTTGGACGCAGTCAGGTTCTGGATGCCGACGGTCTCGTTGTCCGAGATGTCCTGCAGCTCGTTCTGGTAAGCGCCGAACTGGCCCTGCATGGTGGAAACGGTGGCGATGGCGCTCTGCACCGTGGAAATAGCGTTGGCAGCGGTCACCGAGAAGTTGAGCTCGTTCATCGTGGAAGCGCTGAACGCGGCCTGGGTGAGCGTCTGCTGCGCCGTGGTGACGACCGGGCCGTTCAAGCTGACGACGGCGGTCTGGTTGGTGGTCCCCAGGGTGAACGAGATGTTGGCCCCGTTCTGGTCCTGGGCTTGGGTCAGGGCCACGGTCGACAGCGCGCCCGAGGTCCCGAAGCCGACGATTGCGTCCGCACCGGCGGTGGTGTTGAGCGTGCCGACCCCGAGGTCCGTGGCGCTGGCGCCTGCGGCGGTGATGGCGATCGAGCCGTTGGCCCCGTAGGCGTTGGAGGTGAAGGTCAGCTTGCCGTTGGCTTCGCCGACCGTAACGCTGCCGCTCTGGCCGGCCGCGTTGAGGGCACTGTTGACCTTGTCCTCCAGGTCGGAGGCGGTCTCGAGGGCACCCATGGTCACGGTTACTGCCTGGCCACCGTCGACGGCGATGTTGAAGGTCTCACCGGCGGCGGTCATGTAGAAGTTGGTCGTGACGGACGGAGCCGCGACTGCGCTACCGACATCGCTCGTGGCACTGGCTGCACCAGCGCCGAAGCCGAGGTCCGCGGCACCCGTGCCGGCGGCGCCGGCGGCGACGGAGATGTCGTTGGCGTTGCCGGAGGCGATAGTGAGCGTGCCAGCGTTGTTGGAGACAGTGAGGTTGGCGTCGCCGGTTGCCGTAATGAGCTTGGACTGCAGGTCCGCTGCGGTTTCGGAGGTGCCCAGGTTGATGCTGTAGGCAGCCCCGTTGTAAGTGCCGTTCAGCGTTTCGCCCGTTCCGGTCAGGTAGAAGGTGCCACCGGCGTACCCGGGCCCGGTCCCCTTGGCGGTGTTGCCGGCCTGGGAGGCCGAGACAGCGGCGGTAGCCTGCAGCGCGTACTGGCCTGCGGCCACGTTGCCGACGACGCTCTGGATGCCCGAGGAGCCGCCCGTGCCGATGACGCCGGCGGTGCCGTCGGTGAGGGTGCCGTTGACCAGGCCGAGGTTGGCCAGGTTGAGGGCTGTCACCGAGAACGCGACCTGGCTCGACGAGGAGCCGTCGTAGCCGACCTGGAAGGTGTAGTTGACGCTGCTGCTGGTGCCATTGACGAGCAGTTGGTTGTTGCCGTAGACAGTGGTGTTGGCGATGTCGACGATGGACGACAGGGCCTGGTTGACCTCTGACTGGGCAGCTTGCTGAGCGGTGGCGTCAGTAGCGCTCGAGTTCTGCGACTCGACGGCCAGGGTGTTGATGCGCTGGAGGATCGTGCTGACCTCGTTGAGCGCGCCCGAGGCGGTCTGGACGACGTTGATGCCGGCCTGGGTGTTGCTCTGGGCTTGCTGGAAGGCGCCGATCTGGGCCTGGAGGTGCTGGCTGATGACGAGGCCCGAGGCGTCGTCTGCAGCCGTGTTGATCTGGTAGCCAGAGGACAGCTTCTCCAGGCTGCTCTGCATGTTGGACTGGTTGGTCGACAGGTCGTTGGACGCCTGCTGAGCCATTATGTTGGTGACAATATCGAGACCCATTTTTCCTCCATGGGGTCAGAGGGGAGCCCATCCGTGAGCGCCCCGGTTTGCGTGCCCTTTTGCTGGGACGTCCCTACCGATCGGCGCCTGAGGCGGCCAGTTGAGGTTCTCGCTCGCAAGCTGCATGAGTGCCCGCGCTCTCGTTCGCTATTTGCGCGGCCAGTTGTGCACGCTGCAGGGCTTTGAGCGCCCCCTCCACGGCGGTCTTGCGGCTCTCGGGCGTGCCGACCGGGCCTGCGCCCGGCGCACCCGCACCCGCCGCTGCGGCGGCGAAATCCTCCAGCACAGCCGGGCTGAGCGCGGCCACTTCGGCCAGTACCTGAGCGAGCTGAGACTCGTGCACCCCCGGTGCCAGTGCGACGGCTAGCGCGCCGCCCGCCGGGTCGTTGAAGGCTGCCTGGGCACTCAGAGCCGCCCGCACCCGCGCCGGCGTCTCCAAAGCGGCCAGGCGGGCCTGAGCGAGCAGGGGGCACGCCTCGGCCATTCCGATCGCCCTTAGGCGCGCCGACCACTCGAGAGCTCTCGTGGTTGGGAGCAGGGGGGCGAACCTGGTGGAGGCCGCGAGCAGCTCGGGCCTGGCGCCAAAGCGCGAGAACAGTGCTTCGGCCAAGGCATCGGCACGCACGGGGGGCACGATGAGCAGCGCGGCGGCGACTTTGTCGAGGCGGTCATCGGGCATGGCCCGGGCGAGCTCGTCCATCGAGCGGCCCACGCTCGCAAAGGCCTCCAGGGAGGCGGCGACATAGCCCGGGCTGGTGCTCGCGGAGACGAGGCGGACCAGCTGGTCCGTTGCTTCGGCCGCCCGGCCGGCGGCGAGCAGGGAACCAGCCAGTTCTGCTTGGACCAGGTTGTCGGGGAAACTGAAACCGTCCTCGTTACTTGCTTTTTCGACGCTTGCGAGCATGGCGGCGGCTTCTTCGGGCCTGCCCAGGCGCCTCAGGGCAACGCCCTCGAAATAATCGGCCAGGCCCTTGACCTGGCACCTGTCCCTGAACTGGCGCGCCCGCTCGACGGCTTCTTCGATGCGGCCGAGGGCGATGAGGTTCTGGACGGCGAACAGCAACGCGGAGCGCCCCTGCGGCCCCGGCGGGCAGAGCGCGATGGCGTGGTCCAGGTAGGGCTGCGCCTCGGAGTAGCGCCTGAGGGCAGCAAGTGCCCTTCCGACGTTCATCTGCGCCACGCCCTCCTGGGAAGGCACTACGACGCCGCTGGCAAGCTCGGCCTCGGCCAGGTGGAGGTTGCGGGCGAGCTTGTCCCTTTCCTTCACGACTGCGTCGAGGTAACCGTAATGGTTCACCTGGGCCCCCGAGGCCCTGCCAACCTTCAGTTGCCGGCCGAGCGTCGGCCTGGCGTCCACCTGCTCGTGGAGCCGGCCGTACCAGCAGGCCGTCGACCTGCGGAAGATGCGCACGGCCTCGTGCAGGCCGCCTGGCTCGCTCCCGTCACCCGCCAGGTTGTAGATGGTGACGAGCATCCCGTCCAAGTCGCGCCAGTCCTCGAGGGCCTGGCGCAGCCCGGCGGCACTTTCGCACTGCAGCGCTTCGTCGGCGTCAATCCACAGGACCCATTCGCCACGGCAATGGCCGAGCGACTCATTTCGCGCCCGCCCGAAGTCGTCGTCCCAGTAGCCCTCGATCACCCGCGCTCCAGAGCGCCTGGCCAGTGCGACCGTCGAGTCGGTGGAGCCCGTGTCGTAGATGACCACCTCGTCCACCACGCGCTGCAGGGACGCCAGACAGCGCGGGAGAGATTTTTCTTCGTCCTTCACGATCATGCACGCAGATAGCAGGGCTCGGTTGCTCGAGAGCGCCGTGGCGTCCCGCCGCCGGCGGGCAGGTTTGGCAGAGGACATCTTCATCTTGCCCATTGCGGTGTCGATCGGCCTGGTCAGGGCGAAGCTGAGCTCACACGGCGGTCACGTCGACGCGTCCGCGCTCGAGGTGGGCGCGATGGGTGAGGCGTAGCTGGTCCAAGAGGCGGCGGTCGTGGCTAACGATCAGCAAGGTCCCCTCGAAGCCGGCCAATGCGTCCTCGAGCTGTTCGATTGCCGGCAGGTCGAGGTGGTTGGTCGGCTCGTCGAGCACCAAGAAGTTGACCCCGGCCGCCTGGAAGCAAGCGAGCCGAGCCCGCGTGCGCTCCCCGGGCGACAGGGTGGGCATCGTCCGGCCGACCTGTTGGGGGCCGAGGCCGAACTTGGCGAGGAGCGACCGGGCCGACGACAGGTCGAGCCCGCTCACCGCCAGGAACTGGTCGAGCAGCGAGCCGCGCCGGGGCAGCTCGTTGCCGTCGCCGCTCGCAAGGTCGCCCCGCTCCTGTCCGAGCTCGCCGGCGACGACGCTCGGTCCCAGCACGCAGGCCCCCGAGGCCAGGGTGGCGCGCCCGAGCAACGCATCGACCAGGGTTGTCTTACCTGACCCGTTGCGCCCGGTCACGGCCCAGCGTGCGCCCCACTCGACCGTGAGCGAGACCGGGCCGAGCACGAAGGTGCCCCGCTGCACCACTGCCTCCCGCAATGCGGCCACGACCGTTCCCGCTCGCGGCGCCATCTTCAGCTCGTAGCGCAGCTCCCAGGGCTGCCAAGGCTTTTCCACCGTGTCGAGGCGCTCGATCGCGCGCTCGGTCCGCCGCGCCCGGGCCGCCAACTGTTCGGTACGGTTGAGCCGGAAGTCCCGCTGGACCTTGTCGTTGTCGCGCGGCTTGCGCTTTTCGCGCCCCGTCCCGGTGGTCGCCCATTGCCGTTCCCGTTGGGCACGCGCCGCGAGTTCGTCACGGCTCTGGCGGAAGCGGTCGTAGGCCTGTTGGCGGTGCCGCGCCGCTGTCGCTCGCTCCGCCAGGTAGCTGTCCCACCCACCGGTATAAACCGCTGCCTGGCGGGTATGCGGGTCGATCTCGAGCACAGAGTTGACGGTGTGAGCGAGGAAGGCGCGATCGTGCGACACCACCATGCGTGCGCCGCTCAGCCCGTTGACGTAACCCTCCAGGCGCTCCAAGCCGACGAAGTCGAGGTCATTGGTCGGCTCGTCGAGCAGAGTTATGTCAAAGCCGGCCAGCATGGTGGCCACGAGGTGCACCCGGGCCAGTTCACCGCCAGAAATAGTGGCCACCTCGCCAGCCATCAACATACCGGACGAGCCCAGGTCGGCCAGGGCCTGTTCGGCGCGGTCCACGAAGCTGTCCGGGGCGAGCAGGTTGAGCCGCTCCAGTGCCGTCGAGTAGCGGTCCGCGGCGTCGGGGCCGGGGGTGCCGGTGGCCAGCGCTGCCGCGGCGTCAGCGAACTCGGCCTCGGCCTCGGTCACCCCTGACACCCGGCGCAGGTACGAGGCAACCGTCTCGCCGGCCGGCCTGGCGCGGTCCTGGGCCAGGTAACCTACCCGAGCCGATGGAGGGGCGACCTCGACCCGACCGGCGTCCGGCTTCTCCAAACCGGCGAGAACGCGCAGCAGCGTGCTCTTTCCCACTCCATTAGGGCCGACGACCCCGACGCAATCGGCCGGGCCCAACGTCAGGGAGATGCCACCGAGCACCAGCTGGTTGGCGATCTCGCGCCGGACGCCGCTGGCGGCGAGCGAGGCCTGGCGTGGCGGGTAGCGGGCCGCAGGTGATGGCATATGGTTGTAGCTCCTCGCTCGAAAGATCTCCGGGGGCGTGCCGGCCGGGGCCGGTCGCGGAGCTACTCCATGGGTAAAAGCTTAGCCAGCAGGTTACGAACGGGAGGGTGAGGATGCCGGCGGACCAGGGCCGGCCGATCAGGCCAGGGCAGCTACGTTGTGCTGGTTGGCCAAACTGGCGAGCCGGCCGGCTCCGGGTTCGAGCCTGCGGCGGTAGTCGTCGTGCGCGGCCACCTCGGCGAAGTAGGCGCAGCGGCGCTTGGCTACCCGCCCCGACGTCTCGGGAGCGACCAGGTCGGGGTCGAGCTGGGCGTTGATGGCGTCCTTCAGCAGGCTGAGTGCCTCGGCCCGCATCTGGGAGATGCGTGAGTCGGTGACGCCGAGCTCCTCGGCCAGCACCTGCATCGGCAGCTCTTCGAAGAAGTAACCGATGACGACACGGCGCAGGCGCTCGGGCAGGTGGTCGACTGCGGCCACCAGGTAGGCCCGGCGCTCGTTGTCGATGACGTCGTCGTCAGGCCCGGACTGGCCGGTCACGAGCACTTCATCGGCGTTCCCGTCGATGGGCAGCGCGTCGAAGTTGAGGACCAGGGCACGGTACACGTCGGTGTTGATCGCTTCGAGCTGGCCCTCGGTCGAACCCATCGCTTGGGCGACTTCCGCCGAGCTCGGCTGGCGCCCGAGCTTGGCCATGAGCTGGTCGGTCGTCTGGGCCACGTCACGCGCCTTGGCTCGCACCGACCGGCTCGCCCAGTCGCGCGAGCGCAGCTCGTCCAGCAGGGCGCCCCGGATACGGGCGGAAGCGAAACGTTGGAAGCTGATGCCGCGCGTCGGGTCGTAGGCCCGCGCCGCCTGGGCCAGGCCCGCCATGCCTGCAGACACCAGGTCGTCCCGGCATACATGGCGCGGGATGCGGCTGGCGATCTCAGAGACCATGTAGTTCACGAGCGGCAGGTGAGCCCGAGCCAGCTCCTCCTCCGCCGTGGGTTGACGGCGTGAGCGCAGGGATGACCCGGTGCGTGCGACGTCCACGCCGTACGCACCACCATCAGCGCGGGTCGCAGCCATACACCTGACCTTCGGCGCGTGGCACGAGCACGCTACATAGACCGTTGGAGTGAATTCTTGCTCACAGACATCGGCCAAATGGGTGGGGCCTGGCGTAGTTCTAACTAACTAGCTAATTTCGTCTATCGTACAAAATGCGCCGCTCAACGTGGTCAAGCCACTACCGCTATCCGCAACAGACCGCCGCGGACGCGCTACATTTCGCCCGTGGCCTTAGCGGCTTGGGTCAATGTCGCGAGGAGAAAAATGCCTGGGACTTCTCAGGAGAGGGCGAGAGGACCGGAAAAGGGGGAAAGCATCCCCTCCGCAGCATTGCGGGCGGGGCCCGAGCCGGTCCGAGCGGTGGCGGCCGGCGCGCCGTCCCAGGCAGCGCCGCGCCGCAATGGGATATCGCCCAATCGGGCGACCCCGCCGACCTCGGCCCGCTCGGGAGCGGCGCGCTCGGTTGCCCCGCGCCGTCCACGCGCCAGTAAGGACGGTCCGGGCCACGCCCAGAAGTCCCGTCAAGGTGCGGCCACCCACCCCGAGCCGAGCCGTCCCGGTGTGGTAGTCGTCGACGCGGTGCCCCTGTTCCGGACCGGCGCGGCTGCGGCCCTCGCTGCCGGCGGGCTCGAGGTCCTGGGCGAAGCTGGCCAGCTGGCGGAAGGTATCGCGCTGGCCGGTTCGTGCCGTGCCCGGGCGATGGTGCTCGGGGGCGCATCCGTGGAGGAGGCCAAGCAGGCGGTGATCGCCCTTCCCTCTTGTGCCGTTGTGGCGTTGCTCGCCCAGCCGAGCCGGGCGGAGCTCGTAAACATGCTGGCTGCTG